>JBGTAT010000053.1:0-29316 GCA_041749755.1 Terrimicrobiaceae bacterium
GGTTGGTCTCGGAAGTGGTAAAGCGCATCGTGCGGGCCTCGCCCGTGGCTTTGGTGAACGTTCCGACGTATTCTGTGCGTTGGTGGATGTTTGCTTTCATCCTCCTTGGCCTCTCGCAAAACCTTCGCGAGTGTCCATCGCTGAATATCACCATTTTTATCGCCCATTTTTCGCGTGTGGCCGAAGTTGGCGCGAAAGTTGAACAGGCCGTTTTGAGGGCTTCCGCCCCCGCTGATTTCTGATACACAGCCCGTATGGATCACGAGGCATTCAATGACATGCTCGTCTTGCTCGGACAGCAGCCGATTCCTGAGCCGAAAGGAGGATCAGAGAAGGAGAAGCTGCAACATGTTCTGAACGTTTACACGGATCGCCTCAGTGCGGTAAATCCGGGTAAAAACGATTCGATCCCGTGTAACAGTATTCCCGAGGCCATCATGAAAGCATTGCGAACGAGGATCGCAGAACTCTGATGAAACGGCGCACATGCCTTCGAGATCCGATTCCTGAAATTGCTCAGGCTGCTCGCCACCTGGATGCTGCTGTTTCAGCCCACCTCGCCGGCCAGTTCCACCTCGCCGGAGGACTGATTTGGCTCGCGGACATGCCAGAAATCAGAGCATGGACGGAATCGCTTTGGGGCAACAACAGTCCTCATGTGTTGCTCCGATCTGTGCCTGATTCGCCGATCAGCCTTTCAAAAGACAAGCGGGCAAAATTGCGGATGCCGACACGAGCCGAGAAACAGATTTTGCACAGGCGGGACGGCTATCAGTGTCGGTTTTGCGGAATACCGCTGATACGCAAAGAGACTCGGGAAAGAATCAGCAAGGTCTATCCAGACTCCCTGCCGTGGGGATCGCGCAACATTGATCAGCATGCCGCCTTCCAAGCAATGTGGCTACAGTATGACCATTTATTGCCCCACGCCCGTGGGGGCACGAACGACTTGGAAAACATCGTGATCACCTGCGCACCATGCAACTTCGCCCGGATGAATCACACTCTGGAAGAAGTGGGCTTAATCGATCCGAGAACTCGCGAACCGGTAAAATCTACATGGGACGGGCTTGAGAGATTCAGATGATCGAACGCGGGTTTTCACATGATGCGTGAGATGGCAGGGCAGTGGTTCAGCCTTCCCCAAAACGCCTCGACAATGGCGGGTTTGGTGGAATGATTCTGCATCAACGCGATGAAGAAGATTGGAGCAACAACCACGGGCAGTGTCATCGTTGAGATGACGCCGCAAGAGTATGCGGCTTTACAGCATCTCACGGGTGGCGAGTCGATTCCAAAATCCACGGGATCAGTGGCTCAAGAGGTTCCACCCCAAATGAATCATTCCGAGCGATCAGCTTTTGTGGCAGAGCGGTTGAAGAAACTGAGCCCCAAAAAGAAGGATGGGGTGATTCACTCTATCAAGGCGATGTTCCAGTTCACTGGCGGCATCGATTCGAGCGAGATTGATAAACTCCTTTCCACGCTACAGAAGCAGAAAGTTCTCTCCATCGCGCCAGATGGAAGAGTCACCTACACCAAGGGCTAACCATCCACCAAATCATCAAAGAGCCCCGGCTGGAACGGCTGGAGAGCGGCGTGCTCGGCGGAGAAGAATTGCGCTTTCGTGGCCCCTGATGACTTACCCTTGCGGGTGTGGCAGTCGAACGCATAGCCGGGGATGGGCACGTATTCGGGCGCTTTGCGGAGATCGTCGGCCAGCGCATCCGCATCCACTCCCTTCAACTGGTCATAGACAAGATTCTGCAAGTGGTCGGGATCACGGCTCTTCTTTGCCGCGCAGAGGATGATCACAGCTTTGGAAATAAAGATCCGGCCCTTGGCTTTCCGGGCCGGCACGTTGTCATTGATGATCAGGTAGGAATCGTGGAGCGCCTTGACCTCCGCAGTGATCAAGCCCCAGCAATCTTCCGCGCTCGCCGTGAGGAGCCGCTTCCACACGTAGTTGCCGAACCCGCTCGCCCAGAGTTCCAGAGCCCAGTATCCGGCAAGCTGAGTGTCGGCCCGGCGAATCGCTTTCTGCATCGCCGAGGATACTTCGCTGAATTTGTAGTTCCTGATCGTGCGAAGTTCCATATCAGGTGGCCCAAGGCGGAATAGTGATGTTCCCATGCCTTCCTCCTCTCGCGGAGAAATCGTGGAGTCCATCGCTAATTGTCACCATTTCCTTCATGGCTAAAAGGGTAGCGCTGGGCAGGCGCGGGGGCGTAGCAGTTCCGGGGGTGCTTTGAGGGTGCCTCATTTTCAGGCGTCCAGGTGAACCGACTGCCGCCGGTGAACGTCCACGACCACCCGATCCTGGCTTTTGTATTTCTCGAACCGCATGTGGGCCTTCCACTTTGATTTGAGGTATCGCTTCTCGGCGGCGATTCGCTCCTCCGACCGGAACAGGGAATTGCCCCCGAGGTTTTTGTCGCGCTCCTGGGCGAAGCAGAACCGGGCTTCGTTGAATACGAGCCGGTTGATCATCAACTCTGTCAGCGTGGCGTCGATGTCGCACTTGCACTTGAGGAGCTCGTCCCACTTCACGTCTTTCCCGATCACTCCAACTGCCCCGCCCATCCAGTGATGAACGCCGAACGGATCATTGCGCTGGAGCAGACGGGGATCGCTGCGCTGGTGCCATCCGAATAGCCGTGCCCCGGCCCCGAACGCACAACGCGCCGTATTTTCCACCATGGCGGCGGTTTCATCGACCGAGAGCTTCCTAACCTTCAGAGCCACCATGCACATGGCAGCCGAAATATCGTCGTCCATCATCACGAGGCATTCCTCGGGGAAGTGGGCGACGATCCAATTGCGCACCGCACTCACCCCGCTGATCGCGTCGGGGATCCCGACTTTCTCAAGCGGGATGTGGGCGTAGCTGGCGATTTCGGATTCCGGCACAACGAGGGTGGCCGCCGGGAACAGCCGGTGTGTCGTGATCGAGCGCTGACGGCTACGGCTCATGATCACGACACGGATCGCAATCGGGCGGAGTTCGGGAAATTCCACTACGGGAATGGTTGCAGGGCCGGGAGTTGAACCCGGATTTGCGGGGTATGAATCCGCCGTGACACCACTTTCACTACCCTGCGGTTGGAGATGCGGTTGCCGCTTTTTGCGCGAGTTCAATGAGTCTTTTTCCATGGAGGACACGGCCGATGCCGATTTTCTTGGTTTTGCGGGTGATTGAATAATCCACTTCCTTCACGCCGATGAGTTGGAGCGCGAGCATCCAGTCTCTCAAGTCGTGAAACATGAAAACCAGGTAGTCGTGGTGCTCGAATGCCTGGCATTCCATGCGCGGGATCGTTTCGAGGTCTTCGGCGGGATCTGCCTCGGCAAAAAGTTTGTCGATCTCGTCTTGCATGAAACCGGTGAGTTCGATGTCGAACGTGGGATCGCTCTCTCGCAGCTTATCCACGACCCGCTTGAGATCGTCCTCATCGAGCTCGGCCAGTTCAGAAAGCCGGTTATCGGCGAGCAGGTCGGCCAACTCCGCCGCCTCGGACTCGTAATCCTGGATGTCCACCGGCACGGTGTCGCAGCCGATGAGCAATGCTGCTTCGAGCCGGCCGTGGCCGCGGACAATCAGCCCGCTGCGTTTGCTCACCGTGATCGGCGACCGCCACCCCTGTTCCTGGATGATCGCGGCAAGGAGCTGGATCTGGTGGGCGCTGTGCCGGTTCGGGTTGACCGGGTTCGGTTTGAGTTTCCGGGGATCAACGAGCTGGTTATGGGCGCAGTGGACGGTCACAGCCTCGCCACCGCTGTCAACCGCTTGACAGCCGTGTGCGTGTCTCGCGTAGGATCGCCGCCATGACGCGGAAGGAATTCCAACGGACGATCCAGCGCTGGCGGGCGAAAAATGGTTTCACCCAGCAGGGCGCCGCCGATCATCTCGGGATTTCCATCAGAACGCTCCAGAACTGGGAAATCGCACGCAACATGCCCAACGGCTATGGGCTCAAGGCAATCCTACTGGTGATCTCCGGGCGCAAAAAGTAAGTGGAAATAGATCAAATCTTCAATCTCTGCGAAGGCATCATGTGGGTTGTGATTGCCCTCTTCCTGGCGATCAAGGCCGTGAAGCAGCGCAAATACCGCCGGTTTTCCATCTGGGCCTCCGTGAGCTTTTTGTTGTTCGGCATCTCTGACTTCATCGAAATGAAAACCGGTGCATGGTGGGAGCCATGGCCACTTCTGCTTTTGAAGACCGTTTGCGTGGCGTCATTCCTCGCTTGCCTGGTCTCGTATCGCAAATGTAAGGCCGGATAGTTGACTCCATCCCGCGTGGATGGAACCGATTCCACCCGAGGTAGCGCGCAAACTTCTCAACCGTGATTTCTCCAACCTGATCCAACGGGTTCAGGGAGGAGGAAAGCTCACGCGCTCCGAGCGCAATATGCTCCAGGCGATGGCCGCCGGATCGGTGGCGAGCGGGATCACGCTCGCGGCCAACTACAACGAATTGGCCGAGGCGCTCGGGGTGACGAGGCAGGCGATCCATGCTTGGCGGAAACTCGAAGGCGCACCGGAGGCGAATGCGAACGGCACGCATGAAGTTGCTGTCTGGCGGGAGTTCGTGAAACAGCGCGGGCTCAAAAACGAAGAGGACGTGTCGGATGTGGAGTCATCGCTCAAAGCCCGGAAGTTGCTGGCCGAGGTGATGGAGCGCGAGTTCCGGCTCCAGGTGAAGCAGGGCGAATACGTGCTACTCGATGATGTGAAGACCCGGTGGGCCTACCACGTCGGGCAGGCAGTGGCGCTCCTGCGCAAGCGGCTCGAACAGGAAATCCCGCCGATCCTCTCCGGCCTCGATGCGATTGCGATCCGCAAAGAACTTTCCATCGCCGTGGATGAATTCGCGGCAATCCTCCATGACGGCGAACAAGCTGGATAAAATCTGGAGGGATGTCTGGCGGCCGCCGGACCGCCGTCCCCCGTGGGCATGGGCAGAGGAACACATTGCCTCGATCCCATATTCGCCGGTCCCGGGCCGGTTTCGCTCGGACCACTCGCCGTGGCTGCGCGAGCCGCTGGAGGCATTGGTGGATCCTTCTGTCCGCATCGTTTCGATTATCGCCGCCATCCAGTGCGGTAAGACGAGCGTGGGCGAGATCGGCATTTCCTACATCATCGCCAACCTTCCCGGCCCCGCCCTCTGGCTCGACCAGACCGACGAGGACGCCCGCGACCAAAGCGAATCTCGCCTCCAGAAGTTGTTCGACGAATGCGCCCCGGTGCGTGCGCTCTACCCCCGCGACCGGCACAAAAAGAAAACCGCCGCGATCCAGTTTTCAAACGGCATGACGCTCTGGATTCTGGGGGCTCACAACAAAACGAACCTCCAGCGGCGGTCGATTCGCTATCTCATTGCCGATGAATGCTGGAGGTATCCGCCCGGCCACATGGCGGAAGCAGAAGCACGAGTCACCGCATTCGGATGGTTGGGCAAATGCCTCTTCATGAGCCAGGCCGGTGAGGAAGGCGACGATACCTCCCGCAAATTCGAGACGACCGACCAGCGGGAATGGACGTTCGCCTGCCCGAAGTGCGGCACTCGCCAGCCATTCAAATGGGAAAACATCGAGTGGAGCAAATCCGCCCGCCGGGACGACTACGAGTGGGACTACGGCGAAGTGCGCCAGACCGCATCGCTGCGCTGCGATGGCTGCAACCACTACTTCGAGGATACTGACCGGGTCCGGCGGGAACTCAACGCCACCGGAAAATTC
The DNA here is from genome assembly GCA_041749755.1 of Terrimicrobiaceae bacterium. Taxonomy (GTDB): domain Bacteria; phylum Verrucomicrobiota; class Verrucomicrobiia; order Chthoniobacterales; family Terrimicrobiaceae; genus QYQL01. The sequence goes on from JBGTAT010000053.1 coordinate 5,745, forward strand.
GTCCCGCAAAACCCGCACTCATCGCCCGAGAACGCCGGGTTCCACTGGAATTCCCTCTGTGCGATGAGCTGGGGACGGCTGGCCGAGCTTTACCTCCGGGCGAAGGCGGTTTCCCGGCAGGGCGATTTCTCGCTCCTCCAGCAATTTTACCAGAAGCGACTCGCGATCCCGTGGCGCGAAACCAGCGAAGACTACAAACTGGAAATCGAACGCACCGGCTACCGGAAGGGCGAACTATGGGAAGAAGAGGCGGCATTCGACAAAACCGGCCACATCATCCCCGGCCCGTATGATCCAGCCGCAATTTCCGCACCCTTGCGCGTTCTCACCGTGGACGTGCAGATGGACCACCTGTTCGCCGTGGTCCGGGCCTGGAGCGCCAACGGTTCCTCCCGGCTCCTCTGGAACGAGCGGATCCTCACGTTCGAGGACATCCGCACATTGCAGGAACGGTTCACGGTCCACCCGAACCTCGTGTTCCTCGATGCGGGCCACGCGGCCTACGAGGTGTATCGCCAGTGCGCGGAATACGGCTGGACGGCACTCATCGGCGACCGCCGCCCGACATTCGTCCACCGGGGACGCGATGGAAAATCCGTCCACCGGTTTTACTCGCCTCGCCGGAAGGTGGTTCTCGGCCACAACAAAAGCTGTTCGGTCTTCTACTGGTCGAACCTCAACTGCAAAGACATCCTCGCCCGGCTCCGGCGCAACCAACGCCCGGAGAAAGGGGCGACATGGGAAGTGCCCGACGACATCGACGACGACTACCTCGCCCAGATGGAAAGCGAGCACCGGGTCAAGGACGGTGGAAAATGGCTCTGGAAACAGATCGGATCCCGCCCGAACCACCTCTGGGACTGCGAAGCAATGCAGGTCGTGGCCGTCGTCATGCTCAAGCTGGTCGGCCGGGAGTTTTCCTCCTCAGATCCCGTCGCGGAAGATCAAGGGAGTCAGCCGGAATGACGGCCTTCCGGTTGACGGCGCGTCGGGTTCATGGACCCGATCAAACGACTCCTGGAAATCGCCACCCACGAGGTGGGCACACACGAAGAAGGCGGCAACAACCGCGGACCCCGCATCGTCGAATACCAATCCGCCACCTGGCTCAAACCCGCCCCATGGCCGTGGTGCGCCGCCTTCATCTGCTGGATCCTGCACGAATGGCTGAAGTCGCCGGAGATTTTGGCGAAATTGTCGTTACGTAACAACAAAGAGGCCGAAAACTGGCGGCCAAAGACGGCTGGCGCTTTCGACTTCGAGCGGTGGGCGAAGGAAAAGGGGCTGCAAGTTCTGAATAAGAAATCGCTCGCGAAGGCCGGGGATCTCGTCGTTTTCGAGTTCTCCCACATCGGCATAGTCGTGAAGGACCAGATTTCACCGGAGTCGATCGAATGCATCGAGGGCAATACGAACGGCAGCGGACAGCGTGACAGCACCGCAGGCGACGGCGTGTGGCGCAAGCGCCGCGCTGCCTCTCTGGTTCGCTCGTTCATCCGGATCATCCGTTGACACCCGCCGTCCGGCATGGCCGCCATTGACTACTCGATCGGGTTCACTCGCAAGGAGGTGGAGAAAATCTTCGCGATCCACAAGGCGGAGTTGGAAAAGACGCTCGCCTCGTGGACGGATTCCGGATCGGCAGTGACCAAGCGCCGGTTGGACGAAATCCATGTCGTGATCGCTGCCTGCCAGGACGCGCTGCGCAAACTCGCCCCAGACGACTACGGACGCGGGCGGCGTGTCGGCCAATCCACCGTTGACTTTATCCCTCGATGAATCTGATCCCAAAACTTGCCCGGTTCGTTGTCCCGGCCGCATTCCTGCCGAAAGCCTGGGCGTCGCCCTACGATGCTGCGAACTGGTCGCCCAATCGCGGACGTGTGCCCGGCTCCGCTCCCCGCGATGCCAAACTGGACCTTTCTCCCGGCGTCAGGACGGAACTCGTCCGACGCTCACGCTACCTCCACCGCAATTCCGGGTTCGTGCGCGAGATGGTCTCCAACATGGCGATCTACTCCACAGGCGACGGCATCCGTCCCCAGGCGCAGTCGGCAGATCCGGACTGGAACCGCCGCGCCGAGGAAATCTTCCGCCGGTGGTCGGCCCAATGCGAGGTGACGAATCGGTTTTCCTTCGAGGAATGCCAGTCGCTCGTCTGCCGGGGGATGGATGTGGACGGCGAATTCTTCGTCTTGAAAACCCGCGACCGCAGCGGTCTCCCCCGAATCCAGCTCATTGAAACTCACCGGATCGGCGACGATTCAGAGGAAACCTGCGATGGAGTGGGGCTCGCGTCGGACGGTTCGCCGGCGTTCTACCGACTCATTGAAGATTCCGGTCAGCGTGACATCCCGGCGGCCTCGATGCTCCATGTATTCGAGCCTGAGTCAGTGAGTGCGGTGCGCAATGCACCGACGATCCAGCATTCGATCAATCACATGCTCGACGAAATGGAGCTCCTCGCGCTTGAAAAACATGCGGTGAAGGACAATGCGGACGTGGCACGGGTCCTCAAGACAGCGCGAGGAGAAATCGAGGATACCGGAGATTTTTCCATCGGCGCACAGGCCAACCAGCCACAGGCGAGCGACGCCGCCCAGCTCCAGAAAATCATTGGCGGGAAGCTTGTCGCTCTCAAACCCGATGAATCCCTGGACAGCTTCCAGTCGAACCGCCCGTCGCCCACGTTCACTGGTTTTCTTTCACACCTCCGCCGTGATGCCGCTCTGGGCGTTCTTCCTTATGAATTTGCTGCCGACTCCAGCAGTGTCGGCGGAGCTGGTGTGCGGCTTATCGTCGCAAAAGCCTCGAGGCGATTCTCGTTTCGGCAACTGATCATGATCCAGCGGTTCATCCGGCCCGTCTGGGCATACGTGATTGGAGACGCCATCGCCCGTGGCGAATTGGATGCCGCTCCCGGTTGGTGGAAAATCACCTGCACCCGGCCAAAGAGTGTTTGCGTCGATGCAGGACGTGAGGCGCAACAAAACCGGGCTGATGTGGAACTTGGGATTCGCACCGTCCAGGATCACTACGCCGAACTCGGGCTGGACTGGGAGGAACAGCTTCAAAACCGGGCATTGAACGCCCGCCGCATCCTGGATCTGGCCACACAATACGACGTGCCGGTGTCCATGTTGTGGCACCCAGGTGGCGGGATTGATGCCACCCCGGCTGTTGGAGAAATCCAAGACCCGCCGCCCATCTCTGGGACTAGGCAACCGGGCTAGTCGTTGACACGCCAGCCGTGGCGTGAACCTCACTCTCCTTCAAAAACAGCCATGGCTGATCGCGCCCGAAGCTCTCGGGGCGATGGTCGCCGCCACGAAATCGTTCTTCGACAACACGCCGGATCTTCCTGAGCGCCCGAACTCACCATGCCTATCTGTGGAAGACGGCGTGGGCGTCATTTCGATCACCGGCCCGATGCTTCGCAATCCGGACATTTTCGACCGGATCATCTTTGGAGCCTGCGACACCGGGGAACTCATCAATGCCGTGGCCGAAGCGGCGGCCCGTCCCGACATCGAGGCGATCTTCCTCGACATCGATTCCCCTGGTGGATCGGTCAACGGCACGCCGGAACTCGCCCAGGCAGTCGCCGACGCCTCCAAGACGAAATACGTCTATGCGTTCAGTGCCGGGCAGATGTGCTCTGCCGCTTACTGGGTCGCAAGCCAGGCGGATGCGATCTACGCCACCCCGAGCGCACGGATCGGCTCCATCGGCGTGATCCTACCCGTCGTGGATTCCTCGGCGGCCTTCGAGCAGGCAGGGCTCAAGGTGGAAGTATTCGCGGCGGGGAAATTCAAAAGTGCTGGCACTCCCGGCACGAGCCTTACCGACGACCAGCGGGCCTGGCTGCAATCCGAAGTCGAGGAAACCGCCGCTGACTTTCACGCCGCCGTGCTCGCCCGCGGTCGCAAGATCCCGGACGAGGCGATGGAGGGGCAGACGTTTTCCGCCCGGAAGGCGATGCGGTTCAACTTGGCCGGAATGGTCGCGAGCCGAGCGGATGCGCTGTCCCGCCTGCGGAAACTGCATGTTCGTTCGGTTGACACGGGTTCCGGTGCAATGAGCGCACCAACAATCGAAAACGAACTCGCCCAGGCCCGTGAGCAAATCACCCGCTTGGAAGCTGATGCTGCGGCCCGGGATTCACTCCTGACCGAAGCCAACACCAAATTCACCGAGGCCACCGCCAGCGCGACCGGCCTGCAAGCCCGTCTGGAGGTTCTCGAATCCGAGCGCCAGATCGAAGCGGAATCCCTTGCCCAGCTTCGTGTCGATCTCGATGCCGCACGCGGCACCAATGCCTCGCTCGCCAGCGACAAGGACGCGCTCGCCGCTCAGCTCAAGGAAATCGAGGCGAACAATGCCGCCCTCAATCTCAGCCTCAAAGAAATCCAGGCCCGCAACGCCGCCCTGGAAGCCACCGAGCAGGATTTGGAAAAGCGGGCCTCGCTTCGCGCCGCCCAGATCGTCGCCGAAACCGGCACTTCGGCTCCGGCCAATGTGACCCCGAAAGGCGAGCCGCAGACGGCCAGCCTCCTGGAGCGGTTCCATTCGATCACCGATCCCACCGAGCAAACCGCCTTCTGGCAGGGACTCTCCGCCGACCAGAAGAACCAAATCCTGTCCTCAACCAAGTAACATCCCATGCCCAACATCCTCACAAACGCAAAAGACGTCAAAGTCGCGCAGTCGGCCCTCAAGCCGTTCATGGCGACGCTCCTGCCCATGCGGGCATTCTCCAGCAACTTCTCGCCCGAGCCCGCTGACAAGCTCGACACGATCCGAGTCCCGATCGTGGGCGCTCCCAGCCCGGCCAGCGACTTCGGTGGAAGCTACACGGCGAATGCAGATTCCTCGATCGACGTGGCGCCGGTTCAACTCAACCGGCACAAATACAAAACGGTCCACGTCACCGCCCGCGAGGCGGCCGAGACCGCTCTCAACGTGCTGGAAACCCTCGTTGGCAGCGCGGTCAAGCAGCTCGCCCAGGATGTGCTTCAGGACATCTTCACGGAGATCACCGCCGCCAACTACGGCGCACCTGGAATCGCGGCCCTGGCCTCGACCGCCTTCGATTACAAGAAGGTGCTCGGCGTGCGGGAATCCTGTGGGGCCGCGAGGATGCCGAGCACGGACCGTGCGCTCGTCCTCGATGCCGCCTACTTCAGCAACCTGCTGGGCGACGACATTGTGGCCAAGAGCTTCATGACGCCGGTTGCGCTTCCGGGCGTGGTCGATGGTCACATCCGCCGCCTGGCCGGGTTCGACGTGTATGAAACCACGATCCTGTCCAACACCGACGAGAAGCTGGTCGGGTTTGCCGGTCACCCGAGCTGCCTGGCGGTGGCCATGCGCTACCTTCAGCCGGTCGCCCAATACGACGAAGCGGGTGCCGTCACAGATCCGGAAACCGGGCTCACCTTCGGCTACCTGCGCTACACCGAGACCAGCTCGAACCGGATCTTTGTCACCGTCGAGTGCCTCTACGGCTTCAAGGTGGCGATCGCCAGCGGCCTCAAGCGCATCGTCAAACCCTGATCTGTGGTTCGGTTGCAAGCCCCCGCATCAGCAATGGTGCGGGGGCTTTTTGCTGCCCGCTCGTTGACACGCCTTTCGGGGCATGTCCATCCACGATGAAATGGCCGCCGATGTGGCCGGTATATTTTCCGAGTTCGGCAAGGAAGTGGTGCTCGCCGGCCGCACGCTCCCTGCCCTGATCTCCGAACCGCAGGAAACTCTCGAACTCGGGGCCGGCGGATTCACCGCTTCCGGCAATTTCACGGTAAAGTTGTTACGTAACAACCTTCCGGCGATTCCACAGATCGGGGACACGCTCACCTATGCCGGAGAAACCTTCCGGATCGTGCGCGTCTCGAACCGTCCCCCGCATCCTCTCGTCACCCTCACCGTGGAGCCGGTCGAATGAACACAGACATCGAAAGAGGCTTTGCGGTGGTGATCCAGGCGGCAATGCCGAGCGTCCACGTGCGCGAGGCAACGAGTTCAAAGCCGCATCCCTCGGACGCCCAGATGGTGATCGTCCAGTGCTCCGAATGCGAGCATGTGGCGGGACCGCTTTACCGGGCAACCGTGAAAGTGCATCTCGGCACGCCTGCTTTCGATATGGGCGAGTCTCGGCACCGGGAGGCGGCGGGGATGCTGGCACTTTCGCTCCTTGATCCAGCCGAGGCGAAGATCGTGTTCGATGCCGCTGCCGGCAGAATTTCACTTCACGGGTTCCACGTCCGCTCACAGTCAGAAGACATCGTCGAGAATACTTGGCGTTCGAGCATCGAACTCGTTGCCGGGATCCGCCTCGGTTGACATGGCCGTCGGTGCATGGCTGACACATTACCCGAGCCGAAACCCGAGATTCGCCGTTCCGCCTACGACTTCTGCGAGAAGGCGCTCGCCCAGTTTGAGGCGATCCCCGCCCAGGCACGCGCGAAAGGATTCTCGATCACCCGCTCCCAGACAATCTCCGGCGACACGGTTCAACGTTCCTACATCATCCAGTTCGATCTCAAACTGACCGGCTGCGAACTCCCCTGACATGGCCTTCGCGACAATCAATCTCTTCGGCGTAACCGACCCGGCCGCCGGCTATCTGCAGGAATCCTCGCAGGAAAAGAGCGTCGAGGTCGCCACCTGCAAGGATGCCACGGGCGTCACCAAGTTGGCCGTGCCCAAAGGCGTTGTCACCACCACGGTCACGCTCAAAGGCAAGGGCACGTATTCGCCATCGGTTTCACGGAACACAGCGGTCGGGGCCACTGCCGTCATCACCTCCGCGAAGGCGTCCGAGAGCAACGACGACTTCCCCGACTACGAGATCACTTACCAGAAATTTGCCTCCACTTGATATGGCCGCACCCACTGACATCGGAATCACACTCGTCACCGAGGCCACCGCCCAATCGGCAGAGGTTTCGAGCAAAGGTGACGTCAAAATCCTCACCGACAGGAGCGGAAACTACTCCAACGCCGCCGTCCAGGATCCCACGTTTGAATTCAGCGTGCGCGGCAAAGGTGCGGCATGCCCGGTCGCGCTCAAGGCGGCCACGACCCCGACGGGCGTGAGCGGCAAGGTCATCGTTACCACCGTCAAGGAATCCACCAAGAACGACGACTGGGAGGAATGGGAATACTCCGGCCAAGGCTACCCGTCGGCCACCTGATCATTTTCAACAACCAACCGATCCCATCATGACAAACGGCCAATCATTCCACTGGATTGCGGAAGAGGCGAAAGCCCAGCAGACGCCGGAAGGCAAACTGCGCTTCACCAACAACCCGCTCACGAGTCCAAACACTCAGCTCATCGCAGCAGCCCTCACATCCGGCTTCAAGCTGGTCGAACCGGGTGGGTTCCGCGACACAGTCGAGCAAACCGAAAACGGCCCGCTGCGCCGGGTCGAGTGGTTCATCGACGGGGCCACACGCGGGATCTTCAAATCCCCGGACGAGGAAATCGAATTCCCCGAGTTCCGCCGCCGGTTCGAGAGCGAAGAATGGTGCCTGGCCAACCCCGACCACCCGATTTCGTTTCTTCGCTGGGCCTTTCGTGCACACAGCCAGCTCCGCGACCGGATCCGCACACTCAAACCTGCCGCCCTCGTGCGCCGGGGCAACCGGCAAGTCACGCTCCCCGCCGATCTCCCGGAAGATAAACGCCAGAAACTCCTCTCCTACCTCAAATGAACGAAACCGACTTCCTCCGCCCGGCTGCCGAACCCGCCGGAATCAAACTGCGCCCGCTTTCCAGCGGTTCGTATGCGATCCTCCACAGGACCGGGAACGCTTTCGTCGTGCCTCCGGGCAATACGTCTCCAGACCATCTCACGGCCGCACTCGAATACGCCTACATCCACGGGGCACCATTGGAAGCGGTCCTGCGGGCGGCATATTCGTCTCCGGATGTTTTCCACGCCGAGGTGTTCCGCTTTTCCCAGGCGATCCCGGTTGCCGACATCCCGGCGATCATCCGTGAGGTCGAGAACGGCCTCACTGCCGCCGCCTCGCAGTCCGTGGATGTGATCCCACGCCCCGGCAGCGAAGACAAGGACGCGCCCCCAAACTCCTAGCGCCAGCCTGGATCGCCTCGCGCGTATTCACGCTGGCCGAAAAGACCGGCTGGCCGGAAGCCTTCATCCTCTGGGAACTCCCGCTCTGGCGGGCGCTTGCCTACCAGCATTGTGCGCTCTGGCAATCCGGCGCGTGGACGGTCGCTCCGTCCGCTCCGATCGAGGAGCAGATCACGCAGTTGACCGCGCTCCAGATCGAAGACGATGAGCCTTGAACTAGATAAGACAAAGTTTGATGCAGCCCTGAAGAGGTTCCGGGCGGAAAGCAGGCGTGCGGCAGCCGTAGTTCTGCGGGAACAGGCGAAGGGCACGCTCGGCAAAATCATCGAGTGGACACCGCCCGGCGGAAAAAACGCCACGGGTCAGGCCGCCAAGAAGCGGGGGGAGGCGCGAGTGGAAAGAGACATCCTCAAACTCATGCAGTCGTGGGAAGCCCCCAAAGCTCCCATCAACATCTTGCGGGCGGCCGGCATGTTTGTTGAGGAAGCCTCCAACGAGTCGCCCGCCGCCATCCACAAAGCCAACCGGTCCCCGACAGGGCGGGTGAACCGCAAGCTCAACCCCCGGATCAAAATCAAGGCGGCAGACCTCAAACGCTACATCGCCTCCAAAAAGAAGATGGTCGGTTTCCTCGCGTCAGGCTGGAAAGCGGCGGCCGCAAAATTCGGCTCAAGCCTCCCGGCGTGGATTTCCCGGCACTCGGCTCCGGGCATGGGAAAGATCAAAAGCGACGCTGTGTCTATCGAGGTGACTGCCACCAACCAAGTCAAGGGAGCTCCCCGGCTCGACATGGAACGACGGGTTCAAAGCGCCCTCGATTCGCAGTCGGCAGCCATGGTGAGGAGGCTGGAGAACTTTGCCGTACGCGAGGCGGCACGGAAGGCGGGATTCCGCGCCTGATTGACACGCCCCATCCGGCGTGGCCGACATCACAGCCAGATTCCGTCTCGATATTTCCGGCATTGATGCCGCGCTTGCCCGTGTAGCTGCTGCAACGATCGCTGTCCAAGGCGCGTTTGCCGCCGCCAATACCGCACTGGCTCCATTCGCGAGCGCGTTCTCCGCAATCAAGGAATCCCTCGACTTAGGTGGCCAGCTCACGGACATGAGTGCCCAGACCGGGATCGCGGTGGGCGATCTTGTCGTGTTGCGCCAAGCATTCGCCAACGCGGGCATGGATGCCGAGCAAGTCGGTCCGGCGATCAACCGGCTCCAAAAGGCGCTTGGCGGAATCAACGAGGACGGAGAGCCAACAAACAAGGCGCTCGCAGCTCTTGGGATCTCGATGTCCGAACTCCAGTCACTCAACCCCGCCGAACAATTCTCGCGGGTATCGGCTGCGCTTGCGGCGATCCCGGACACGACCGAGCGGGCGGCAACTGCCATGGGGATCTTCGGACGCAAGGGGGCCGCGTTGCAGGCGATCTTCCTGGATGGATCGGCAATGGACGTCGCCCGGCAGCAGGTTGGCGGGCTTGCGGACACGATGCAGGCGAATGCATCCAAGTTTGATTCCATATCCGACGCACTGGGAGCCGCGAACCTGAAGGGCCAACAGCTTGCCGCCGGATTCACAGCCGCCATTGCCCCGGCGCTTGAGGAAATCGGCAACGCTCTCAACGCGACCGATCTGACCGGCCTCGGTGAATCCCTGGGTGAAATTGCAGCGGCAGCCATCAGATTCGGCCAGGCGCTTTCGGGTATGATCCCGCAGATCATGGGCGTTGTGGCCGCCATGGCCCTCTACCGCACGGGGTTTGATGCCAAGGTGGTCAGCGCGATGACCAATATCGGCCCGGCCGCATCCCGAGCGTTCGCCCAGGTTCGTGCCGCAATGGCCACAATGAACTTTTCGAGCGTGGGCACGGCTGCCCGCACCGCTTTCGCCGGAATCGGCATTGCAGCCCGCGGGGCAGCAGTGGCGATCAAAGGGGCTCTCATATCCACCGGCATCGGCATCCTGATCGCCGGAATCGCCATGGCGATCGAGGCTATCATCGGGAAGATCAACCAAGCGAAGGAGGCGATCCGTGCGGCGGGATCGGCGAGCAGCGACACGCTCAAGGCGGTGACATCCATCGCGGCGGAAATGAAAACTGTGTCGAGCGAGGCCGACAAAGTCGATGTGGGCAAGCGCATCGACCAAGACATCGAAGCCGCCAAGGAATCGCTTGCCGGGCTCGCCGACGAGTTTGAAAACCTTTCGCCCGAGCAGCGCAACGACATCTCGAACGAATACAACCTGCGCATTCGGCTACTGGAGCAGATGAAGGCGAGCATGGCCGGAATCACGCCCGAAGTCATGGCGCAGCGGCAAGCCGAGAAGGATCGTGCAGCGGCCTTGGAGGAAAGCCAGCGAAAGGCGGCAGGGCTCAATGCGGAGCTCGGAAAAAACAAGGAGGCGCTCGATAAGAAGATCGCCGAGGCGGCGTTCGGAGACCTTTCGGGAGCCGATCAGAAAACCGCTACGCTTTCGAGCGTTGGGCACTCCACCACATCCGAGGTGGATCAACAGATAGCGCTCTTAGCTGCCAAGCGCGAATCATCCGCGCTCACCGACGACGAGGTGGTCCGCATGCAGTCGCTCATCGATGCCCGCGAAAAATTGATCGGTATCGAACGCGACATTGCCCGTGAAAAGGAACAGGCGGCCAAGAAGGCCGAGGAGGACGCGAAAAAGGAAGCCGAGGCGACAGCGAAGCGTGCTGAGTTCACCCGCGACGTGAACCGGGAAATCGCCCGCGCCCAGGCCGAGGCCTCCGGCGACAAGGAAACCGTCAAGCGGCTGGACCACGAGGCGCAGATTGCCCAAGAGACCAAGCAGGGGATCTCGGCGGGACTGGATCCAAATGAAGCCGCACGGCTGGCGCGGGAGAAGCTCGGCGCACTCGACACGGCGGTCGTTGCCCAAAAAGACGAGGAAAACCGAAAGACGCTCACCGCTCTGGATCTGGAAACCCGGCTCGCCGAGGCGAAGGCTGCCGGAAACAAAGAAGAATCGGCCCGGATCGAGTGGCTTCAAAAATACAACTCCGAGCTCGCCCGGCTGCGTGATGTGATGCCGGAAGCAGACGCGCAGGTGGCAGCCGCCAGGTTGGCCAACGCACAGTCTGCCGGTGATCCCCAAGCCGCACAGGAACGGTCCGGCGCCCTTTATTCCTCCTCGATGGCCAAAATCGGCGCGGGCGGGAACTTCGTCTCCGGCGGGTCGGATCCGATCCTGACCGAGAACCGCCGGCAGACATCCATCCTCGAGCGAATCGCCCGGTCCGTCTCGCGCCAAGGTGGCCAGAGCACAGAGCTCAACTACACGCTCGCTTGACACGGTTCCTTCGTTACCGATGGCAGCCGTTCTCACAAAATCCGAATCTTCGACCGATTCCAAGGGACGGGCCATTACCACGGAAACGTGGGAGGCGTTCGACGGGCCTCCTTCGGCACCATCTGGCGCATCCAACATCAAGCGCACACACACCGACGGCAAGCACACGCTGGTTTACGACAACACCCCGACCGACAGCACAGGCGAGGAATACAGCGTCGAGGGCAGCATGTCGCAGGAGCCGATCGAGACGCACGAAAAGTTTAAAACCATCAGTGCTGCCGATTGGAAGAAATGGAACCTCTGGAAAAACAACCCGAACGACGAGAGCCTCGGAGGATGGAAACCAGGAAGCCAGACAGGTCCAATGGCCGAGCTCGCCGCCCTCTACGACAAAGGGGTGACAGATTATCTGGTTCCCCGGGCGGTCGTGCGGATCACCAGGAGCGAGGGATCATCGCCCCGTCTCTCGAAGCTCGGAAAAATTGACACTCCCTCCGGTGCTCCCACGCTCCCGAGCGGGGCGAACTGGATGCTCACCGGCGCGAGCGGAGCGAAGCAGGAAGGCGGGAAGTGGAGCAATACCTACGAATACATGTCCAGCGGACCCGCCGGATGGAACAAGGAGGTCTATTCGTGACGATTCCGTCCTTCAGAAAAGGCGAGAAGCTCAAGGCGGCGGATCTCCAGACCCTCGCGGATGCGGTGCGCGCAAATCGTGTGCTCCCCGGCGCTGGCATCAGGATCACCGGCAGCCCGAACGGAACGACTGTGGCGGTCGTGGGTGGCGGGGCTGGCGCACAGGGGACGACTGCGCATCCATTCAAGGTAATCGTGGCAAAGAATGACGCTCAGGGTGTCAGAGTGCAGGTGCTTTTCGGCACGGTCAACGGAATCGAGCCGACGATTGGCGGCCAGTGGCTTCACAACGTGCGGCCCACGCCGCCCACACTCCCGGCGAACGATGGCAGCCAGGTTTACCTCAAAGCCAACCTCGATGCTTCTCGCAATGTGGCGAGCGCGGAAGTCGCAGCGGCTTCGGAGTTGCCGCAGAATTCCGAAACCCTTTCCCATATCCTCCTGGCCCGGATCAGCATCGCGGAAGACAGCGGCAATCGCACCATCACAATTGCTCAGAACGTGGCGAGTTCGCTCGGGTTCCGAACCTGCAAAAACCCGGATTGGTATGAGGGCGCAACCGACACGCTCAAATACCAGCACATCTGGTGGGGGATTTGATGGCGAGCTCCCCCTACGGTATGGAGCCGCTGGCATGGCCGCCCGGCGGCGAACCTCCCGACTGCTGCACGGCCTCCGAATATCTCGGGGCAAACGTCCAATACATGAGCATCAGCGCGCAGAAGGCGAAATGCGGGACGGCCCCGATCGTGGGACTCTCCGGGGGCGACACGGGGTCACCGATTTACAGGCAGCCCGCTGAGGGGCCGAAGAAGTTCTTCCTCGTCGTGACGGAAACCGCGAGCGGGACGTGCCAGGCGGGACCGGGATGCTACGGGTATGATCCGGAAGGAGAAAGCCAACACGGAACAAGTTCCGGCACGAAGACGAGCAGCACCAACCCCAGAAGCAGCGGACCGTATTGGGCACCGTGCGTCGTGAACGTGGAGGGCGAGTTGCACGATGACTGCGGCATTTGGTTCTACGTGAACTGGAGTTTCAACTGGAGCGAAACCTCCTACACGGTCAACCGTTCGGAGGGGGAGCCGACACCCGGTTATTGCAAAGTGCTTGGCAGCTCGACCTACTCGCTGGAATTGTCCGGGGAATTCGACACCGACATGCTCGAAGGGATCGTGGGCGAACTGCTCTCGGTCTGCTCGTGGGATGAGATGCAGTGGGGGCAGAGCAAAGTCGGGACGTTCAGTGGCGAGGAGATGATTTGTCAGAGTGGATCCGCCAGCGACGGCTCCGGCTGGGGCAGCAGCGCCTACCGGAAGCTGCGCGATGACGAGTCAGTGCTTACGAAGCGGCGGATCCGCTACAAGGTGAGCGGGCAATCCTTCCCGGCCCCGAAAGGCGGCAGCTTTCGTATCCGGTGGCGAGAGATGTTTCTCCCCGAGGTGGGAGAGGATGAAGACCCGGAGCCCACATTCACCGACCGCGAATACACGGGCGCACCAGCCGACGGCGAAACCACAATCGACGCAGGGGAATACACCATCGAACCGCCGGAGACCAACGGGAGCGTGCTGGTCGTGGGGCTGGCAGCAAAGGGAACCATCAGCTCGCAGATCGAGGTCAAGGGATGGACGCTCACCAAGCGGGGCTTCCTCGAATACAAGCCAACGGGAAACAAACCCCGCGTCTTTAAGCGCGAGACCGCTTCCGGCGCGTTTGCCGGATGCCCGGACCAGAACATTGACCCCAAAACGTATTCTGGGTTCCAGAGGTTCACCGACGATGCGGTGACTGTCCAATATCCGTGGGGCAGCTACACCGTCCCGGCGAGCGACGATCCCACGGGAAACACCGAGACAACATTGAGTGAGGACGTAAAGAAGGGCGGCTTGTATTCCAGATCGTTCCCGGGAGGCGGATACTTCCGGTTCACGATGCCCGTGAAGGAAGTCACGCCGACACGGCGCAGGTTCGAGGAGGAAATCACATGCGATGGCAACCCGGTCAAGAACACCCTGATTTTCGACCTCTCCGAGGAATACACCACGCCAGAGATGATCGCAGCCGTGGAGGCGGAATGCTCGAAGGCATGGGATGACCAGAGCAAAAAGTTCCTCTCCGAGTATAACCTTGAAAACGATTGGTGGGATCAGACTCCAATTCAGGCAGCGCTGCTCCTCCAGAGCACAGATGAGGCGACCTACGCCAAGCAGCACCTGCGCTACAAACTGACGTTTTCCATCCCGTGGTCGTTCGCCACAACCAAGAGCTTCACATTCAAGTGGAAGATCTACACTTGTCGCTTTGACACTGGCGCGACGACCGGGGAAGCGATGTCCCAAAGCGTCACCTTCGAGGATGGCAACACGGTTGTCACCGATGAGGACTGGCGGGAGGTCCCTGCGCCGTCTGTTCCTTCGCGGGTCTGGATCGGTGGGTTCGATGGCCCCGAACACGCGCTATTCTATGAAAGAGACCCAAAAATCGAGCGCGTCTGAGAGGCAGGAGCGGGCACACATCTGCGGGACGTGTGCCAACCGCTCCGGCTGCGAATCGGCCGCCAAACCTGCTCTCGCAGAAACCGTCTGCCCACTCTCGCTCTGGCCGGATCGCCTGCAAGGCATGGGTGACATTGTCGCCGCCGTGGCCCAGCCGGTCGCTCGTGCGATTGACGGGGCGTTCGGCACCGATTTGGCCAACTGCTCAGGCTGCAAGGACCGGTGGGAATGGCTCAACAAGAAGCTACCTTTCCCGTCGCGTTGACACGGGCGCGGCAGGCATGAGGCTTTTCCTCGACCTCGATACCCGGTCATTCATCGAATCCGCGCAGTTCCAGCGGGCCGTTTCTTCGCTCGTGCTCAAGCGCCGCGACCACCTGCCCGTGGATGTGCAGTTCCTCCGCGGTGGCGTGGTGGTTGGACTCGCCGATGGGGCCACCGGAAAACTCGGACTCAAAGCCGACAAGGATTTCAACGGTTCGTTTGCCGCCTCCGACCTGGAATGGACGAAATCCGGAACTGGCGATGCCACGACCTACAGGTTCGACCTCAATCTGAATACCGTTCAGATCAATGCCCTCTTCGCCGGCGTTCCCACCCCGGCATTTGTCACGCTCATGCTCGAAATCGAATGGGCAGAGGGCGAGCTGCGCACCAGTTCCAACACGCTCGCCGTCACTCTGGAAAACGACATCGTGCGTGGTGATGAGGGCGTAGTCGAAGAGGGCGGGCCAGTTTACCCGCTCCCCGGTGCAATCGAACTGATCGCCCGGAAAGGCCAAAACAGCGGTTACGCAGGCCTGGATGATTCGGGCAAAGTGCCCGTTGCCCAGTTGCCGCAGACGGGGCCAGTGCTGCGTGAAACACAAAATCGATTTGCTGCGAATCACTCGGGATGGAAGGTCGGTGACATTATCCGTCAATTGGGGGATACGTCCACAGCTTCCCTGGTTATCGAGGTAACAAGCGCAGTGCCGGGAGGATCGCAGGAGGAGGTCGAAATCACGGCACTCGCTGTTCCAGAGGGTGAGACCAGCGGATTCCAGCTTTCGTCCAATTTCGGATCCAGCGATCAGGCCAGCACTCCTGGCCCCCTTACAGCCGGGGAGCATGCAATGGCGATCTACTTCGCACTCCAAAACTTCGGGGCATGCAGTAGCCCTCACGGCGACAACGCCGACAAGTTGACCTTCACGTTTAATTCCCAGGGGGCCGCCGGCGCTTCGCTGGCCGGAGTTTTCGCGTCCCTCGAAGTCATCACCCCCGGCGTGGATCAACTGCCTTATTCATTCTCCGGAGGCTTTTATGATCAGAACTGGAACAACTATTCTGCATCAGTTGAGGTTTACGGCCCCATGTCGGCTGAGGATTTTGCCCAGGAAATCGCCAATGCTCTCGCCAACAATATTTCGCTTCTGAATGTCACTGTGTCCGGGGCGGTTGTCTCCGCCTCTTACACCTTTCCTGGCCAACTGATCTCACCGCCATATTTTTACGACCCGACCGGGAACGGCCAGCTTTGGCAGGCGATCTTCACCGACGGGGTTGATGGTGTTCCGCCTGGAACATTTATTGTGAGCGACATCTCGGCCCTCAGCAACGCCGGGGGTTACAAGGGAATCGGCGACACCGTGGACTTCCTCTCAGGATACGGCGAACCCTTTAACGGGGTGGGCTCCCTTGGCAACGGCTATGTCGATCTGAATAACGGAAATTTCTACCACCGCTCCGAGAGTGGCTGGATTTTTGTCCTCAACATCAAGGGTCCGCAAGGGCCGCAAGGGGCACCAGGCACGACCGGACCTGTTGGACCCGCTGGGGCTTCAGTGGCAAAGCTTCCCCGACTGGGGATGCATCGGGCTTTTCATTTGGCACCTCAAAGCCTCGCCCTCTCATTCACTCCCATCAGAGGTTGCTTCGATGGATCCTTCCTCTGGGTGACATCCGGCACAAGTCTGGCGAAGATCGACGTTCGCTCGATTGTTCCCTCTGTGGTTGGGACATATGCGGTATCGGCAGGGTCCAACTGCCAAGACGTCTGCTTCGACGGAACAAATATCTGGCTCACGAATGGCAGCACCTCCATTTTCAAAATCAATGGCAGCACCGGGGCCAGCATTGGCACTTACACCCTCGGTGGTGCGGCATACGGCCTGTGCTTCGATGGAACGAATCTCTGGGCTAGCCATTATAACGCGTCGCCCCTGAGCCTGTCTAAAATCAACATCGCTACGGGTGCCGTTCTAGCGACCTACAACGTGCCTGACGCCAAATTTATTTCCAGGTTTTCGACAAATGGCACAGAGTTGTTTGTTCCCTGCGATTGGACAACAGCAGCTCCAGGCATTTGCAGGGTGAGAATCAGCGACGGAGTACGCGTGGCGACTCACTCGATGCCAAACAACTACAACCTCGGCGCCAACGCATTCGACGGCTCCTATTTGTGGCAGGCGGGTGGTGGGGGTTCGACGAACACCGTTTACAAGGTCAATCCAATCACTGGGGCTTATATGGGAGATTTGCCGGAGAACTCGCTCGTCTGGCCATACGTCGTGGCTTTTACAGATACCCGCCTGTTCCTCGCCAATAACAATACGGTCAAGAGCTTCGACAAGATCACCATGGCGTTGCAGAACACCTATACGCTGCCCGGCTCCGTCTCCTGGCTGCTCTCCGATGGATTCTACATCTGGGCGGGGCAGCCCTCAGCTCTGGCAAAGATCGACACTGTCTTCCCGTAATCGCCATGAAATTCTCCATCAACCCATCTCCCACCGGCACTCACATCGCCAAGAACGGGCGGCGTGTGAACATTGTCCCGTCCGAAAACGGCAAGGACTACGAATCCGAAGTGGCCTTTCTCACGGCCATGGCGATCCAGCCACTCGCGCTTTTCGTTGCCAAGCAAACCGTCATCGCCAATCTCCAGCAGGCCCATGAGAAATCTCTCCGGGACGGGATCACTCCAGACGGGGCGGCATTTGCGCTCCCGGCCGAGATCGAGTGGCAGAACAAATTCACGGGAATGGTGACGCTCCTGCAGACGGCGCTTCTGGCTGCATCAAACAAAGCAGGCCGGGACGCCATTCTTGCGGCACCATCCGTCATTCCCGACAAAACGGGTGCGATCCACCCGATCACGAATCAAGACCTCCTGAGTCTGCTGAGCAGCTACGGGCTGAAAATCCAGACGAAGGAAGTCGTCCTCGCAACCAAACAAGCTGAAATCGCGGCAGCGGCAACGCTTGCTGACTTGGAGCCGAAATAATGGACAACGACCCACTCCATGAACTCGCTGGTCGCTGCGACCTTTGCCGGGAATCGGTCCGCGACCGCCTCGCTGCCTTCGACCGCCGCCTGCTCTCGCTTGAAATCGTCGTCCGGGGCGAGGACGGTCGCAACGGGATGAAGGCTCAACTCACAGGGCTCTGCGAGCGTTTTGACGCCTTTGAGAAAAAGGCAATTCGCTGGATCGCTATCGGCACTAGCCTGCCGGGGGTTGTGGTCGGGGTTGTCGCTGTGCTGAAGTTCCTGGGCAGACTCTGAGTTCTCAAACTTGCATAACCGACTGTTTCGGGGTGATACTATCGCCATGAGCGAGATCATCTTTGAAGTGAGCGAAGACGAGGTCGATGGCGGTTTTGTCGCCACGGCTCTCGGTCACGCCATCGCCACCCAGGGAGAAACCATCGAGGAATTGCGGGAAATGGTGCGCGATGCCGTGCATTGCCACTTCGGGGACGGCGCTCCCGGACCAATGCCGAAAGTCATTCGCCTGCACTTTGTCCGCGACGAAGCTCTGGCGGTTTGAAAATCCCCCGCAACATCAACGGGTCCGACCTCGTCCGCGCTTTGCGGCAATTCGGGTATGAGCCAGTGCGGCAGGCCGGTTCTCATATCCGACTCACCACGAGTGTAAACGGCACTCACCATGTCACGGTTCCGAATCATCGCCCGATGAAAACCGGAACCCTCATGGGCGGCGTGCTCAAGCCGGTCGCCGCTCACCACGGAATCACCGTTGAGGAATTGATCGACAAGCTGAGTCTGTAACTGGGTTGACATGCCGGCTTCGGCATGAACGCCATCAAAATCCTCACTCTCGTCGGCAAAGTTGCCGGGGTCATCGCCGGCCTCAACGTCATCCCGTTTATCCCGCCGCAATACGGCATCTTCATCTTCGCCGGGGCCTCGATCCTCAAGGATGTGGTGAACCGGGTCGGAGATCTCGTGGATGACGGCAAGCAGAACGATTCGTTCAAAGCCTGATCCCCATGTGGACGGCCATGCTCGCCCTCCTGCAGTCCGTCCCGGTCGTGGCACGGATCGTGGAAAAGCTCACGCCAACCCGGCGGGAGCGGCAGATCGACAAAATCCGCAATGACAAACAGCATGAACGCGAAAAGATCGATTCTTGGGTTGATCGGGGCGGCACTCCTCCTCTGTAGCCAAGGTTGTTGCGTAACGACCTCGAGCGTTCCTCCGCTCCCCGACGGCAATGTGCGCCGACTCCTTCAATCCTACCCGCAGGAGGCTGAGAAAGCCCGCGTCGCCGCCCCGACATTCACCCGCGATGCTTTGAAGACGATCTCCGGGCTGGAGGAACAGGTCTTGGTTCTGGGTGTGCTGCCCGAGCCGTGACGCTCACTCCTTGATAAAACGCATCGTCTCCTGCTTCACGGCGGCGATCATCTTTTCCGCACGCACGTCCGCCAGATGGCTGTTGACCACGAACAGGGCATGCACGACTCCGGGGATCCAAAGGAACAGCGTGAGAATCAGGTTCAGCATCGCCTGAAACGGCTTCCCGCAAAGCAACACCGCGACCGGAGGCAACACGATGGCGAGCAAGTAGCGCATGGGAGGATTCTGAATCGTTGCCCGCTGGGTTTCAATCGAGATTCACAAAATTGGCGGATCACGCTGCCCGTGATTTTCCCCGTTTGCCTTTCTTTGTAGGCGGGACTTTCTTCACTCGCCCAGGCTCATTGGTTCGCTTTCTGGATGCCGGTTCGCTCGATAGAACCTCAATCTCGTTCCCATCCTCCACATACCGCACTTCCCGGCCATCGAATGTTTTGACGGTGAACCAGCGTTCCTGCGGGTGGACTTCAATTCGCTCAATAATCGCACGGGCGTTTTCCTTCAACTTGGAAGCATCCCGCCAATCAACCTGATCCAGATCCATGTCGGGGGCAGCGTTATCGACCTTCATCTCCGCAATCCGGCTCTCCAAATCCTTTTTCTCCGCTTCGAGCAGTCGCAGCTTTTCATGGGCTCCGGCCGAGAACCCATCGGAAATAAAATCGACCAACCGCGGGATCTTCGCCTCGATTTCGTCTTTGCGCTTGAGGGCGTCTTCCAATTCCTGATTCTGCTTTTTGGCGGATGGGGGACATGTCGTGATGGCTTCGCAGGCTCCCATGAGGGCTTCCAGAAACCGACCGTAGTGCCATGTGATGCGCGGTGCTGCTCCAACCGAGGCGGCAGCATCGACCAAATAAGCGTAACCCCTCGCTTCATTGGAAACGAGCCGCATCATTTTCCGCCCGGTCATCACGTTGTAGAGCAGTCCCGCTATCGGGTTGCCTTGCCCCCGGCCCCGATACGATGAGCGGGTGCGGCGGATCCGCTGAACCGTGGAATACAAATCCATCGGGACCACGGCGGGGTAGTATCCCGGCACGGGGTCGCAGAGCACCCGCTTGCCCTCAACCGTGTGGGCCAACTGAAATTCTCCAATCACGGCGCGCGAATCCAAGATGTTTTTGATACCCGTCGGATACCATCGGCTCCCTTTGCCCATTCTGGAAACATTCTCCCGCTGCAAAACCTGGGCGATATGAAGCCCACCTTTGCCCTGCGCCGCCATCTGGAAGATCCGCTTCACGATTTTCGCCTTTTCGGGAATCACCTCGAACTTCTTCCGGTCGGCACTGAGTTTCAACCAGCCGGGGCACAAGGCAGTGATCTTCTCAGTCCCGGCCCGTCCACGCTTCGCCTCCCACGCCTGCGTGCTCCGCATCGACTTGATCCGGCTTTCTTCGTTCGCCCGGCTCAGGATCGTCAGGCTGATGATCAGGTCCGTGAAATTTCCGTCATTGATCCGCTTCTTGTCATAGACCCGCTCGTCGGCCAGCGTCACCACCACGATCCCGGCATTGATGATCCCGAGGAACATCTGCAACGCATACGTGATGTCGGTTCGGGACAACCGGTCCAGGCTTTCCACGATCAGGTAGGAACCGGGCTCGATGGCCCCGGACTCCACCCGGTTCAGGAACGCCTTCAGCGCCCCCTTGTCCGCATTCTTGCTCCGGAATGCCGAGACCCCGAGGTCGCGGTAGTTCTCCACGAGCGGAATCCCGTTCTTCTGGCACCAGTTTTTCGCCAGCGTGGTTTGACGGCGCAGGGAGTCTCCGTGTATTTGATCAGCAGTGGAAAACCTCAAATACGAATAGGCCTTATGCATGAGCTATTTATGCCGCTGATGGATTGTGTGGTAAAGTATAAAGTAGGGAGCAGGCTCGGATGCCAAAAGCAAGCAGGGATACCTCACCGCGGACGTTGGGAAAAATCGGCGTGCCTATCCCTTGCTGAAGACATTTTTCCGTTTGGATTTTGTTTTCTTGGGCCCGGGCGTCAGCCCGGAAAGAACAGGCTCAGGGGCATTGGCGTGCCTTGTCGTACAGTTCGCGCAAAGCATTTCGCAGGTTGCCCTGATGACGTTTCCACAGGGCGTTGCAGTCGTTTACTGGACCGTGAAGTTCGTTCACCAGCTCGCGAAGAAGAATGGGCGAGGTGCGGCAGAGGTGTAGGGTGGCGAGGCGTCCGGGACGATGAGTTGTGATAATTACACGCTTGGTTGAACGGGTCAGCGCGAGGAATTCCCGCCAGCCGCCCCAGCCCAGTTGCTCGGCGCTGTCTGCAAACACGGCTTCGGCATCAGCCAACCCGCGTTTCTGAGCTTCGCACAGCCGCCGTTGGCCGCGGCCTGCACGCACAAAGACGGTCTTCCAGCCAGCCGCTTCCCATCGGTCACGCCACTCGAAAAGCAGGGTTGTCTTGCCATGACCCTCCGGCCCGACAATGGCTCCCCGTCCACCAGCAGCAGTCAGTCGGGCCTCAAGTTCTTCCCAGGAAAATCCCGGTTCACGGAAGGCAAGGCCTTCCAAGCGTTCGCTGCGGAAGGGGTTGTCCCGGGCCTTCATGATCCAAGGCGTCCCTTTTTCGGGAAGGGGTCGCTGATCTCCAACCATTCCGGGTGATCGAGCGGGATTTCTTTTCCGCGCGGGGCGATGACAATGTCCTGGGATGCAGAACCTCCAGGCTCGAGGACGAGTTCGACGCCCCAGATCAGGGAAATCAACTGGCCTGAAAAGCTCGGAGGAGCAGAAGGGGCAATGAACGAAAACGACCGCTGCTCAGCCGGGCCTGGAAGGTCGAGGGTCTCCACCGCAACGACACCGACATCTCTGGAGCCCTTGCCCTGGGTTTGCCAGAAGAGCCGCACCTCCGCCGTGCCCACATCCTGGAACCCGTGCCATGAAATATTTCCGTCGATTGTTTCCCCGGGCGCAAATTCCGTTTTGGAAAGTGTGATTGTGGCGTTCATCGTTGGTGAGCGGCGGCAACTTCGACTTCAAATTCCTCGCTGAGGTCCGGCCAGAAATCAATCTTGCCATAAACCCGCAGCAACCAGAGCAGCTTGTTGTTCTCGGCCACGAAGCATGGGGGCAAATCCGCGGGCAGGTTCCTGCGTTTCGTTCCCTGTGCGATTTCCAGTGCATTTTCCGCACTGACAATAACAAACCGTGCGAAGACATGGCGGTCGGTGACGGTATCGGTGCCCCGGCGATAAGTGGCCTCTTCGCGCCCCTCAAGCAAAATCATCAGGTTTTGCAAACGGCCGGTCGAGCCCTGCAAAATCCATGTTACTTCGAAGGAACAGCCGGGGGTCAGAACACCGGGGGTTAAAAGCACCACAGGCCTTGGGTTCGTCAGAGCCAACAAGGAATAAAAAACCGCAAACAGAAAGGCTGCACCAACCAGAACAAACGGGATGAGAAAGAGGGTCAGGAACCATGGTTGGTGTCCCTGTCGCCATTCGTCTGCCAAGTGGAACAGGAAAACCGAGACAATGCCGTTCCAAAAGACAGCCGCAAAAACCATCCCGATGAATCGGGCGAGCGGCGTCACGCGGGGCTTCAACTCGCGTGGACCGGTATCTATGATGCCATCCGGCCCCGCCAGCACAAGGGTTGCGACGCGGCCCCTCTTGGAACGACCCGAGAGAAACACCCAAAGGCCGACCGCGATAAATGCCAGTGGCAAGAGGCCAATCGCCACCTCCCATCCCAACCCCCGCTCCAGCACGGCATTCTGTGGTGATGACGGCTCCACAAAACACACGGCCTGCGATCCCGGACGGTAACGGTTCACGATGGCCTGCTTTTCCGAGCGCCCACTGGAGGAGCCCCGAAAGATATTGTAGCGGTTTGAGCGGAATTCCGTTCCGGCAAATTTATAGCGGTAGAGGATGTCCACCCGATACGATGTCCCATCGTCAGAATCCACCTCGACCACGCGGCTCGATACAATCCTGCACGGTGTCTCCACCCAGGAATAGGAAGCCAAGCCTTGCAAAGTATTCGGCAAATACCAGATTATCAGCACCGCAAGGCCAACCACGACAAACAGCAACCCGAACCAGTGGCCCCTTCCAGCCCCCGCATTCCCATCTGAGACCGGTGTCGGCTTTTTTTCCTTGCCCGCAGACCAACACCCGTAAACCCCACCAGCACCAATCAGGATAAAGATCAGTGGAATCAGGGCAAAGAGGCCAATCCAGAGGTCGCCATGACGCAGGACCGCCTCGGGTTGTCCCGGGTTAATGTGGCATTCGGTCTCCCGACCTGGAGGATAAGGCGCAACGAGCGCCGCAGCGCGACTGTAGTCTGAGAACCGCTGATTCGAGCGCTGGAACCGGTTGGAGACTTGCTCGGTTCCGT
>JBGTAT010000054.1:0-15530 GCA_041749755.1 Terrimicrobiaceae bacterium
CGCCTGCGGCTGGACCGACTCCGACGCTTGCGCCCAAGCCCGCAGCCAAGCCTGCGGCGGTCTCTCCAGCCATTGAGATCGAACTTCCGCCAGACGACCTCGTCGGAAAATCTTTTGGAAATTATCTGGTGGAGGCCCGTATTGGAAAAGGGCCGATGGGGCCGATCTACCGGGCTCGCCAGACAAATATCGACCGTCGCGTACGGCTTTACGTCCTGGATCAGGCGGCGGCTGCCAGCCAGGATACGATCGAGAAGTTTTTGAGCAATGCCAGCGCGAAGGCCAAGGCGGCGAACCCGGTCGTCATCACCGTCTATGAGGCCGGGGAGGAGGATGGGGTCTACTTTTATTCCTGCGAATACATGCCCAGCCGGTCCATTGGCCAGCTGCGTGAGTCGGGCGGTTTCCTCGACGAGGTGACCGCCCTTGCTGCCATCAAGGCCGCCGCCGAGGCGCTTCACTTCTTTGGCCGCGAAAAAATCCCGCACGACCTGCCGACCGAAAATGCTTTGCTGATTGGCTCTGCAAACCGCGTCCGCATGGCAAACATCGCGGCCACCGTGTCATCCCAAGAAACCGACCATGTGGCCGAGATGAAGCGCATCGGCGAAATCGTGCTCGGTTGCCTCCCCCCGGATCATGTCGGTAAGGCCCGCGATCTGGCGGAGATCCTGGTCGATCCGGATAACCCGCCAACTTCCTGGGCTGCCTTTCTGCAAACGATCGCCGCCTACCAGCCGAAGATGGTCATCGCCGACGCCTTCAAGCTCGATGCTCAGGAACGCGCCGCCATCCGGGCGGTCGAGATCTCCAAAAAGCGCCAAAAGCGGGGGATGCTCATCAGCAGCCTCGTCTCCCTTGTGCTGCTTGCCGCCGGACTCGGAGCGGTCTACTACGCCTTCTTACGGCCGAAGAGCTCGAGCGTGCGTTCGTTGGACAAAATGGTTCTCGTCCCGGCAGGGGAGTTCATCTACCAGGATGGCGAGAAGGTGACGCTGCCCGCCTTCTATATCGACCAGTATGAGGTCACGATCGGCCAGTACGCCGAGTTTCTCGACTTCCTTGCCAAGAACCCGGGGGAGGAGGACAAGCTTCGGCACCCAAATCAGCCGAAAGGCAAAAGCCATGTTCCGGTCGGCTGGGCAGATATGAACGAGCTCAACCCGCCGATGCCCGGATACTATACGCGCGCCAAAAAGTGGGGGCGCTACCAGGAGGCGGCTTTGGACGTCAACTCGCCGGTCTTTGGGGTCGATTGGTTCGATGCCTTCTCCTACGCAAAGTGGAAGGGCCGCCGCCTTCCCACAGAGCAGGAATGGGAAAAGGCGGCGCGGGGGACCGACGGACGCAAGTTTTCCTGGGGCAACAACGAGAGTGCCGAGCTCGCAAATTCCGGGCAGGACCTCGACCCCAATCCCAAGAAGGGGGGCGAAAAGGACGGGTTCAAGCGCTGGAACACCGTGGATGCCAAGAAGGCTGATAAAAGCCCGTTCGGCATGGCCGGTGCATCGGGCAATGTCTCGGAGTGGACGTCAAGTATTGTCGACAGCACGGAGGGCGGTGGCAAAGTCCCGGTCATCCGCGGGGGAAACTGGAAAAACCCCGACACCTCGGTTGCCCGCCGCGTGGTCAAGCTGATGGATCTTCAGCAGGATGATGCCCTCGGGTTTCGTACCGCCTCCGACACGGCTCCCGGAAAATGATGGCCTGGATTTTTCTGTCGGCGGGGGGGCGGGATCATTCCGCTGCCGGCATGGGGCGACCCTTGGCTCAACGCGCCCGCCGGTTTGCCTCCAGCCGTGCCGTCCAGGCCCTGTTCGGCATGGTGCTCGCGCTGGTTGCCTGCCCTGCTTCCGCCCAGGTGCAGGTCGATATCGCGCTGAAGCGGAACCTCTATATCCGCTACGAGCCGATCCTGGCGACCGTCACGATCACCAACCTGACCGGGTCCGAGCTGTCGCTCGCAGACGCCGGCCAGCAGAGGTGGTTTGGGATCGAGGTCGAGACGCTCGACGGCCGTCCGATCCCGCCGGTCGGAGAATATTCCAACCAGCCCCTCGAGCTCGGACCGCAGCAAAAGATCAGCCGTACCGTCAACATCACCCCGCTCTTCCCGATCAGCGAATTCGGCGGATATCGGGTAAGGGCCACCGTTTTTGTCTACAAGTCCGGCCGCCACTTCACCTCGCCGTCGCTGAATTTTGAGGTGACCGACGGACGGATGATGTGGCAGAAGACCGTGGGCGTTCCGGAGGGGACCCCGGGCGCCGGCACGAGCCGGACGGTGACCCTGCTCTCCCACCGCCTGCCCGAGAGCACCCAGCTCTACATCCGGATTGAAGACCCGCAGGCCGGACGGATCTACTGCACGCACCAGCTCGGAAAGTTCCTTTCCTTTGGAAGCCCCAACGTGATGCTGGATCGCCAGAACCAGATTCATATCCTCCAAAACTCTGCGCCGAAGGTCTTCTTTTATTCTCAGATCGGACTTAACGGCGAGGTTTTGGATCGCCGTTCCTACAACGAGTTGTCCTCGCGTCCGGCTCTGCGCCGGGGCAGCGACGGCAGCGTGCTTGTGGTCGGCGGCCATGCTTACGACCCGAATGCGGTCCAGCCCGAAAAGGTGCTGCCCTCGATGGGCGACCGCCCGGTGGAGCTTCCGGGGAGCACCCCCAAGCCGCCGGCAGATGAGAAGAGGCCGGAAAACCTGCTCTCCCGGTGAGGGCGTGCGTGCCGGCGCGGGAAGCCCTCTTGGTGCTTGCAGCAGCACTCGCCATGCTTTGCGGGTGTGCGACACCCCCACTTCCGGAGGATAGCTTTTCGGTGGTGGCGCTCATGGCCGAGCGGCTCGCGCTCGCCCGCGATGTGGCCTGGGCAAAATGGGCCGATGGGATCCCGGTGCGCGATCCCGAACGCGAAAAACAGGTCGTCGAAAAGTTGGTTCGCCAGGGCGAGGCTGCGGACATCGACGGGGTTCTCATCACACGTTTTGTCCGCGCCCAAATCGAGGCCTCCTGCCTCGAGCAGGAGGCGTGGATGAGGCGGTGGAATTCCGGCGAACCCCTCCCGGCTGGTGACCCGCCAGCCCTTGGGGCTCTTCGTTCCCGCCTCGACCGCCTCTCCGCCATGCTCGTCGCCGAATATGCCGCCGCGTGGAATACCCCGCCCGCGGCCGCCCGCAAAAAGCTCGAGGCCACCGTCATCGACCCCCGCTCGGCCGCAACCGCCGCCTCCGGATTCGTAGGACCTTAGCGGGGAAAATTCTTCTTCCCGCCAGAGGTTTCGCGCATACAGTTCTTCCCTCTATGGAAACGACATTGATTCTTTTGAAGCCCGACTGCATTGCCGGGCGCAAGGCGGGCGAGGTTCTGAAGCGGTTTGAAGACGCGGGGTTTCAGATTCGCGGATGCAAGATGTTCCGGGCGGATTCCGGGATTCTTCGCGAGCATTACGCGCACATCGCGAGCAAGCCATTTTTTCCCGAGGTCGAGGCATTTATGAAATCGACGCCGGTCATTGCGCTGGCGCTTGCGGGCGACAATGCGGTGGACCGCGTACGGGACATCATCGGGCCGACGGACTCCAAAAAGGCGGCCAAGGGCACGCTCCGCGGGGACTTCGGTGTCGATGTGATGGTGAACATCGTCCACGCCTCCGACAGCAACGAAAATGCAGCCATCGAGCTCAAGCGGTTTTTCTGCGACGGCGAGATCTTTGACTACGAGATGAGCTATTCGACAAAAGCGTGAGGCGAGCGGTGGAGGGACAAACGCTTTTACTTGGGGGTAATTTCCCGGTACGGTCTTCCTAATGATACCAACTCATGAAATCAACCGGACTTTGGGATTGATCAGGGAGAACGGGCGTCTCGCCCGTTTGGGCACTGACTCTGCAAGCGCAAGCGTGCATCTTCACAGGCGGGACGCCTGTGCTCCCTGTTTTGCACTGGCCGCCTTATCGTCTCTTTATTTTCAAGATTCGCGATGAGATTGAGATCGCTGGTGGTTTGTCCTCCGAACCTGAGGGCTGATGTGTTTCCGGAGACCGTTCTGGAGGAGATATCCCGGGCAGCAGACTGCCCATGGCCGGTCCTGGATCCGGAGGACTGGCGATCAGTCGGCGACGCGCTCCGGGAGGCGGACGTCATCGTTTCGACCTGGGGGATGCCTGTGCTCTCGGAGGATTTCCTTGCGGCGGCACCCGCCCTCAAGGCGGTATTTTATGCCGCCGGCTCGGTGAAGGGATTCGCCACCGAGGCGGGATGGGAGCGGGGAATCAAGATCTCGAGCGCCTGGGCGGCCAACGGAATTCCTGTGGCGGAGTATTCGCTCGCAACGATCCTGCTCAGCCTGAAGCGGTTCTGGCACCACTCTCGCGCGATGCGCGTGGGGGAAGATGGGCCGCACGCCCTCCGCGTGCCAGGCGCCTACCGGTCCAAGGTCGGCCTGGTATCGCTAGGGGCTGTCGGAAGAGCCACGGCCGCTCTCCTGCAGCCCTTTGATGTGACGCTTCTGGCCTACGACCCGTATCTCCCCGCCGAGCAGGCGGCGGAGCTCCACGTCCATCTGGCCTCGCTCGCGGACGTTTTCCGGGAATGTGATGTCGTGAGCCTTCACTCGCCCTGGATCCCCGCGACCGAGCGGATGGTCACCGGTCCCCTCATCGCATCTATGAAAGAGGGGGCGACGCTGATCAACTCCTCACGGGGGGCGATCATTGCGGAAGATGAGATGATCGAGGTGCTTCGAAGCCGCCCCGACATCTCAGCGGTCCTGGATGTTACGTACCCGGAACCCCCCGCCGCCGACTCGCCGCTCCGGTCACTTGCCAATGTCATCCTGACCCCCCACATCGCGGGCAGCGTTCAGGGGGAATGCGCACGCATGGGCAGCTGGATGGCCGCCGAGCTGAGACGGTTTGGATCCGGCGAGCCTCTCTGCCACTCCCTCTCCCGCGAGATGCTCTCGCGCATGGCCTGATGAAAGCCGGCCTCGTTTCGATCACCTTCCGCAAGCTGAGTCCGGCCGATGTGCTCGACCTGTGCCGGGAGAGCGGCCTCACAGAAATCGAGTGGGGAGGGGATGTTCATGTCCCGCACGGCGACATTGCCGCCGCCTCGCTTGTCGGCGAGCAGACCCGGGCTGC
This sequence comes from Terrimicrobiaceae bacterium, assembly GCA_041749755.1. Taxonomy (GTDB): domain Bacteria; phylum Verrucomicrobiota; class Verrucomicrobiia; order Chthoniobacterales; family Terrimicrobiaceae; genus QYQL01. The sequence goes on from JBGTAT010000054.1 coordinate 5,146, forward strand.
AGGGATCTCGGTCGCTGCCTATGGTTCGTACTACCGGCTCGCCGCATCCGATGGTCCGGACTTTTCAAGCGTTCTTGCCTCCGCCGTCGCTCTGGGTGCTCCGGTGATCCGGGTCTGGGCGGGAACCCGGAGCTCCGCCGATGCCGACGAGGCGCATTGGAAGGCGGTTGCCGCCGACGCCCTCCGGTGTGCCGACCTCGCCGCTGCCCATGGCATCGTCCTGGCGTACGAATTTCATGATGGCACGCTGACCGACTCGACCGAATCCTGCCTCCGGCTGCTTTCGGCGACCGAGCACCCGTTTATCCGCACCCTCTGGCAGCCTCCGCATGGCAAGACCCTGGAGGATTGCCTCGCCAGCCTTCGGGCCTTGCTGCCAAGGCTCCAGCACGTCCACGTCTTCCATTGGTGGCCTACTCCGGGAAATCGACTCCCGCTTTCCGATGGGGCGGAGCGCTGGGCTGCCTACCTCGGTGAGCTGCGTGCTTCCGGCAGGGAATTTCCTCTACTCCTGGAGTTCGTGCCGGGCGATGATTCCGCCTGCCTGACGCGCGAGGCTGGGACCCTCCGCCAGCTCTGCGCCAGTTCCTGATCCTGCCGGCGGGGTGTGTCGGAGAGCCTACTCCGGCGATTCGTGCCAGAATTTTTCGAACGCCTCCGTCCAGTCGCGCGATTCGACCCGGCCGCGTGCGGCGACCCCCATGGAGGCGCGGAGCGACGGGTCTTCGACCAGGCGCCTGATTGCTCCGGCGAGCTCGGTCGTGTCGAGCGCCCGGGTTACGAAGCCGTCCTTCCCGTGGTGGACAAGGTCGCGCGGCCCGCCGACATCCGAGACGATCACCGGAATCCCGGAAGCTTGGGCCTCCAGGACGACGTTTCCGAACGTGTCCGTCGTGCTTGGAAAAACGAAGAGGTCGGCCGATGCGTACGCGACGGCGAGCTCCTCGCCGCCGAGGTATCCGGTGAAGATCGCATCCGGCAGGAGGCGCTTCATCTCTGCCATGTACGGGCCGTCGCCGACGATGATCGGCCGCGCCGGGGTCCGGGACTCCGCCAGCTTCCGGGTCGCAGACACCAGGACGTCCAAATTTTTTTCTTTCGAGACGCGCCCGACGAAGAGCATCGCGGCTTCGCCATCGCGCAGCCCGCGGGACGTCCAGAATTCCGGGTCCCGGCGGGTCGGGTTAAACATCCGGGTGTCGAGCCCGCGCGGCAGGATGCGGAGCTTCTCGCGGGCGATCCCGCGGTCGGCCCAGCATTTCCGGTAGTCCTCCGAGTTCACGTAGATCACGTCGAGCTGGCTGTAGAACCAGTGCATGAAGTTCCATGTGAGCGTCTCCATGAACGAGTCGTCGGTGAGGATGCGGACATACTGGGGGAAGTCGGTGTGGTAGATCCCGATCGCGCGCAGGCCGAGCACCTTCGCCGCCGCCAGCGCGCTGAGCCCGATCGGGCCGGGCGTGCTGATGATCACCTCGGAAAACTTTTCCTGTTCGAGGTAGTCGATGATCTGGAGGGTCGGCGGAAAGCTCAGCCGCTGGAGCTCGTACTCGGGAAGCTCAAACTCCCCGATCGGCGGAAAATTTTTGAGCGGGATCCCATGGTCGGCGACCTCGGACCGGCAGGTCATGACCGTGATGTCGTGGCCGGCCGCAACCCCGGAGGCGGTCATCTTGCGGATCGTCGTGGCGACGCCGTTGACATCCTCCAGCGTATCCGTGAACCACGCGCGCTTCCGGTTTTTGAGGAGGTCCGGGATGCTGCCGGTCAGCGAGCGCGAAGCTTCCCTCAGCCACTCGCGCTTCGGAAGCCGGAACGCGTGGATGTACGGGCTCAGGATCCCGACCACCGGGGCGAGCGGGATGATCGTCTGGATGCCCTCAAGAAATTTTCCGGTCGAGAGCTGCTGGATGAACTGCGTGACCATCCGGTAGCCGAGCTGGTTGGCGATGAGGTTCGCCATGAGGAACGCGCGGCGCTCGGGTTCGGCCACGCCGAGCGTCTCCCGTGCGAGGGCTGCGCGCATCTCGGGCTTTCCGAAATACGCGGCCAGGTCTTTCCAGACCGTGCTCTGCCCGGCCTTCGCCATCTCAAAGATTTTTCCGGTTGCGATCCCCTGGGCGAGGAACCCGAGCTTGTCGCCGAGGGAAAATTCCGTCGGATCCTGGCCCTCCATGAAGCGCGAGAAGATTTTTTCCATGAGCCCGGTTGCGGGGTCGCCCGGCTTGAGGGCGAGGCGGGCCTTGGCGTATTGGAAGGCGGTGCTGTACGTGCTGTGGGCGAGGGTGAGCGGGGTGCCGGGCTGGCCGGATGCCGAACAGCGCCCGGAGCGGATGCTCTCCAGGAAATCTCCGGCCTCCGCGCAGCGCGGGGCCTCGGTGAACGCCCGGGCGAGGCAGGTCCCGCCATGGTCGTCTGAACCGCCCACAAAAACCTTCTTCCACGGCTCCTCATGTGTCGGGTCGAGCCCGGTGCGGGCATTGAAGATCTCGATATGGCGCGGGGTCAGCGAGCCGAGGACCTCGGTGGTCACATGGCTGACCATCGGGCCGTAGCGGCCGTTGATCCCCTCAAAATGCCGGAAGAGGAGCGCCAACTTCTGAAGGTGGAGGGCGGTCAGCTTTTCGTTGATGCTGTGAAACGGGTGCGCGACGGCGTGCGCGATCTTCTGCTCCGACAGCAGGGCCTGCATGTCGTAGATGCTCTCCCGGGCGTCCTGGATCAGCCGGTGCTGGGCCTCGGTGATGCCCCAGACCAGCAGGTGAACCTTGCACTCATCCTCAGGAAAATAGACGGTCACCTCCTCTCCGACGATCACGCCCGGCAGGTGCGCGATCTCGAGGCAGCCGCCGATCGTGTTGTGGTCGGTGAGCGTGACAAAATCCATCCCGGCGGCGCGCAGCGATTCGTACGCCTCCAGCGGCTTCGAATAGCTTGCTGGAAAATCCAGCCGGCGGAGCACCCAGTCGGCCGCGCGGTCGCTGTGGCGGGAGTGGACATGCAGGTCGGCGCGGGAATTTGTCATGGGCTTGTTCGCAGGCGGTTCAGCCACCCGTGATAGGTCATTGGCTCGCGCCCGGCAAGCGCCTTGCCCGCCAATTCTAAAATCTGGCGGCGGATCGCCGGGTGGTCCCAGTCGGGCGGATGGATCCCGATGCGGGCGAGACGGAGGTCCGAAGTCGCGTGAAAGAGCACGTGGTTCCACGCGAGGCTAGACGCCCGCCGCCACGCGGCCCGCACGCTCCAGACTTGGCTTCGCGAGCGGTGGGTCTGCCCCGCCAAAAAATCTTTTACCGTGCTGATGCGGGTTGTGTATTGAAACCCCGCTTCCCGGACGGCCTCCTCGGCGTCAGGCCCGAGAAGCCAGGCGGGGGCGATGAATCCGGCTGGGGCGACCCCGCAGGCGGCAAGGTCCCGGCGGCCCTGATCGAGCAGGCTGCGGGCGGCCGCTTTTTCCAGATCAAAAAACTCCCCCTCGCCGGCGGTGTACGAGCGGGTGATCACGCGCTTCACGGCTCCGTCGTCGCCCCTGGCCGGACGGAGGTGGTAGTATCCGTGCAGGACCGCTTCGTGGCCGGCGGAGCATGCGCCCGACAGCCAGTCCGCAAACCCGCTGTCGAGGGAAATATTGCCCCGGTGGTGGTGGTCCGGGATCACGAGAAGCGAGGTTTTATGGACCCCGGCCAGGGCCAGATCGCGGAGGATTGCTCCGGTCCGCTCCCTCGTGAGGGGGCTCACATCGTGGATCGAGACCACAAGTTCTTTCCTGTCGTGCCGTTTTTGCATTTGCCAAGTTGCTGTGATAGGGGAATGTATCCCGAATGTCAGAAGAAAATCCGAAGCCGCCCCAAGATAACCGTCAACGCCCGGGCGGGGGCAACGATCCTCAGATGAATTGGCGTGGCCTGGTGCTCTTTGCGGTGGCGCTTTCGCTGATCGGCGGGGCCTTTTTATTCAGGGGCAACAATTTCACCCAGCCCGAGGCGATCCCATTTCCGAAGTTCCTCGAGCTTGTGAAGGCCGGGCAGGTGATGAACACCCCGGAGGCGCCGCTCGAGCTGGTCGTCGAGGAGGGTCGGAATACCCAGTACTTTGAGGGCAAGGTGAAGCAGAAATCGAAGACGACCGGCGAGGAGGCGGCCGTGCCATTCCGCACGCCGATCTTCACCCCGTTCAACGGCTCAGAGGTCCAGGCTGCCCTTTCCGCTGCTGGCATCACGCCCTCGATTGTGCCGAAGTCCGATATCCTGGCGTCCGCGATCATCAGCTTTCTGCCGATCATCCTGTTCCTCGTCATCCTCTATTTCTTCTTCCGCTCGCAGATCCGGATGGCCGGGAAGGGCGCGCTGAACTTCGGCAAGTCGAAGGCGCGGATGATGTCGAAAGAAAAAAACCGGATCACTTTCAAGGATGTCGCCGGCGTCGAGGAGGCGAAGGATGAGGTCCAGGAGCTCGTCGAGTTCCTCAAGGACCCGAAGCGGTTCCAGAAGCTGGGCGGACGGATCCCGAAAGGCGTGCTGATGGTCGGCTCGCCGGGGACCGGAAAAACCCTGCTCGCGCGGGCGATCGCCGGCGAGGCGGACGTCCCGTTTTTCTCGATCAGCGGCTCGGATTTTGTGGAGATGTTTGTCGGCGTCGGGGCCTCCCGGGTGCGTGACATGTTTGAGCAGGGCAAGAAGAGCGCGCCCTGCCTGATGTTCATCGACGAGATCGATGCCGTCGGACGCCATCGCGGCCACGGGCTCGGCGGCGGCCATGACGAGCGCGAGCAGACGCTCAACCAGCTTCTCGTCGAGATGGACGGCTTCGACACCCAGGACGGGGTCATCATCATCGCCGCAACGAACCGCCCGGACGTCCTCGACCCCGCGCTCCTCCGTCCGGGCCGCTTCGACCGGCAGGTCACCGTCAGCCTCCCCGACGTGAAGGGCCGCGAGGAAATTTTGAAAGTCCACGCCAAAAAGGTGAAGCTGGCCGAGGCGGCTGACCTCGGGGTCCTCGCCCGCGGGACCCCCGGTTACTCGGGGGCCGAGCTGGCGAACCTTCTCAACGAGGCCGCCCTCCTGGCCGCCCGCAAAGGGCTCAAGGCGATCTCCCAGCGCGAGCTGGAGGAGGCGCGCGATAAGGTTCGCTGGGGCAAGGAGCGCCGGAGCATGGCGATGAGCGAACGCGAAAAGATTTCGACCGCCTGGCACGAGGCCGGCCACGCGCTGATCAACGTCCTCCTCGAGCACACCCATCCGCTGCACAAGGTGACGATCATCCCGCGCGGCCCGTACCTCGGCGCGACGATGTACCTGCCCGAGGGCGACAAGTATTCGACCCAGCAGAAGGAGGCGCTCGACCTGCTCGCCGTCACGATGGGCGGGCGGATTGCGGAGGAGATGTTTACGAACGACATCTCGAACGGCGCGTCCGGCGACATCCGGCAGGCGACCCAGCTCGCTCGCCGCATGGTCTGCGAGTGGGGGATGAGCTCGCTCGGGATGATCAGCTTCAGCGAGAGCAACGACTACGTTTTCCTCGGCCGCGACATGGGCCGCCCCCGCGAGTACAGCGAGTCGACCGCGCAGCAGATCGACGCCGAGGTGAAGCGGATCATCGACGAGGCCTACGGGCGCGCCAAGACGGTCCTCGAAGCCCACCGCGAGCACGTCGAAAAAATTGCGAAGGCGCTCCTCGAGTTTGAGACGCTCGACGCCTCCCACATCAAAGAGATCCTCGAGTTTGGCGAGATCCGGAATCCGCCGATCATGGAAGTCGCCCCTCCGCCGCTTCCTCCGGTCCCGATCGACTCCCCGCACGAGCCGCCGGAATCGATCAAGCCGCAGCTCCCTCCAGGCGGGCTCACAGCCCCAGCTCCGGCCTAGGCCGGAGCAGGGGAGCCTCAGGCAATGTGGGCGAGCAGCTGATCGACCGAAACCACGGTTACGGATCGGGTGGCTTTGAAGTCGCTGAGATTTCGGGTGACCAGGTGGGTCGCCCCGGCAGCTTCGGCGGATGCGATTTGCAAAGCGTCCTCGAAATCTTCGAACCCGAGGGTGACAGCTCGGCTCACAGTATCAGCAGTGAGCGGAGCGAGCTGAAACTTCGAGCGCATGAACTCGAGCGGTCCTCCGATCAAGTGGGTTTTTGAACGTCCAATAATGTAGCAGACATTGGCAAGGGACAGGGCGGAAAGCCAGGGGGTCTGGGTCTTTGCCAGCGCCAGAGCCGATTCTGCGAAGCCCTGCCGCTTCAGCAGGATGTCGAGAACGACGTTGGTGTCGAAGAGAACCTTCACCTGAGATGCTTTCCGGCGAGGGTGCGCCAGCGCGAATCTTCCCAGTGTTCCTCGATTGGCAGCCCGAGTCCGATCGCGCTGGCCGTGAGGGGATCGATCTCCGCGATGCTGGCAATAGTGGCTTCCTTAGCCTCGCTCTCGACCTGATCGCGAAACCATGCCGAGAGACTTTTTTTGTTCATGGCCGCAAGAGTCTTGGCCTTCTGCGCCGTTTCTAAGGGGACGGAGAGGGTGAGGTTCATACGTGAATCGTCGCCCTCCTCACGTATTCTGTCAAGGTCCGCATTGCAACGCCCGAGGCAAGTACAAAGAAGGAAAAAATCGATGCGGCGCATGAACGCGGCTTCACCCAGGAGCGATTGCCGGAGCAGCCGCAAGGTAAACCGTGCCGGAGGATTCACCGCCCCGGATCGGGTTCGGGAAGGAAATCGTCTCCGCCCGCGCGTCGCAGAAGACATTGGCGAGCATGGCCACAAAATCGGGATCCGGGTTTCCGTCGGCCCACATCGCAAAGACCCCGCCCGGCAGAAGGTGGCGGAGGAGAGCGGACAGACCGGCCGGTGAGTAAAAGCCCGCATGGGTCGGGTGGAGCCAGTGCGCCGGAGTGTGGTCGATATCCAGAAGGATCGCATGACATTGTTTGGCGGTCCCGCCGAACCCGCCCCCCGAGGCGAGCGCAAAGAAGTCGGCGGCGACGAGTTGGCATCGCGGGTCGGCGGCCAACCCGGCTCCCTCGGGCACCATGCCGCGCTGGTGCCAGATGATGACCTCGGGAAAAACCTCGATGACCCGAAGGGATCCGACGCGAGGGGACCGCAGGGCCGCAGTCGCCGTGTATCCAAGTCCGAGTCCGCCCACGACCACGTCAAGCGGCTCCGGTCGGCCGGAAAGTGCCTCTATCGCCAGGTCCGCAAGGGCATCCTCCGCCGCATGGAACAGGCTGCTCATGAGGAACTCCCCGTTGAGGATCACCTCATAAACAACCTCGTTGTCGAGCATCGGGATCCGGCGCCGGCGGAGCGAAAGCTCGCCGCGGCTGGTCGGGCAAAAATCGAGCTCCTCAAACATCTTTTCCATGTGGGGGGATGGTATCCGGGATCTTCGCGGCCGCAACAGCCGCTTATCCGTTTTCGGAGCTGCTCTCCGCGCGGTTGAGCTCGCGCCGCTCGGACGCAAGCTGCGCAATTTTTGCGCGGATATCCGGGAACCGGTTCAGGAAATGCCGGAAGTCGCGCGCGCTGAGGGTGGCGAACTTGCTGAAGTCGATCGTCGTGACATCCGCCGAGCGGGGCTCGCCGGTGATGAGCGCCATCTCGCCGAAAAAGCTGCCCGGGCCGAGGCGGAATTCCTTCTCGCCGACCCGGACCTCCACCTCGCCTTCAGCGACGAAGTACATGGCATCCGCCTTGTCGCCGGTGCGGATGAGCCGGCGTCCGGGGTTTGCGGAGAGCGGTTCGAAGTGCAGGATGAGGACCTCGCGTTGCTCGCGGGATAGGCCGGCAAAAAGAGGGAAGCACTCGACGAGTTCCTCCGGTGAAAACGTCTTCCTCAAGGCCGACTTTTGCGCGGCTCTGGCCTCCGCGGCCTCGAGGTCCGCCACGAGCGCCTGGTAGTTTTTGGAGCCGATCGCTTCGAAGCGCCGCTTTCTCTCGGGAGTTGCTCGAAGCCACGCGCACATCCGGTCGGCCCCGGCCAAGGCGACGGGGTTCAGGGTGATCGAGATGAGCGCACCAGCTAGGATCAAGTCGAAACCTTCCTTCGGCAGCAGGTTGTAGCTCATCCCCAGGCCGGCCAGGATAAACGAAAACTCCCCGATCTGGGCGAGCGAGGCGGAGACGAGGAGTCCGGTCGAGATCGGGAACCCGAGCGCCAGGACGATTCCGAGCGCGATCACCGACTTCCCGACCATGATCAGCCCGACAACCGCAGTGACATGCAGCGGTTCGCGGAGGAGGATCGATGGGTCAAATAACATGCCGACCGACACAAAAAAGAGGACGGCGAAGGCATCCTGGAGCGGAAGCGAGTTTTCCGCCGCCTTGTGGCTGAGCTCAGATTCATTCAGGACGACGCCGGCAAAAAATGCGCCGAGAGCGAACGAGACGCCGAAGAGGATCGATGACCCGTAGGCAAGTCCGAGGGCGACGGCGAGCGTGGCGAGGGTGAAGAGCTCGCGTGACCCGGTGCGAGCGACCTGGCGGAGCAGCCACGGCATCACGCGCGGGCCGACAATGAGGGAGATCGCAACGAAGGCGACGAGCTTGAGGAGAGTGAAGCCCAGCGTGATGGCGAGCCCGCCGCCCGACGACGCGTGGTCCTCGCCATCGAGGTGGCCGCCGAGGGTGCCGGCAAATTCCGGGACCAGGACGAGAGCGACAACCATCGCCAGGTCCTCAACGATCAGCCATCCGACGGCGATCCGGCCGTTGCCCGAGCGGAGCGTGTTTCGTTCCTCCAGGGCTTTCAGAAGGACGACCGTACTGGCGACCGAAAGGCTCAGCCCGAGGACGAGGCCGGCGCCGGGCGACCAGCCCCAGAACAAGGCCAACCCCGTCCCGATAAGCGTCGCCAAGAGGATCTGCCCGATCGCGCCAGGGATCGCGATCCGGCGGACGGCGATGAGGTCGGAGACAGAAAAGTGGAGCCCGACGCCAAACATGAGGAGCATGACCCCGATCTCGGCCAACTGGCCGGCCATCGCGCTGTCCCCGGTGTACCCGGGCGAGTAGGGGCCGAGGAGGATTCCGGCGAGGAGGTAGCCGACCAGCGGGGGCAGCCCGAGTTTGCTGACGCCGAACCCGAGCACAAACGCCAGCGCAAACCCGATGGCGATCAGGGAAATGAGGGCCGTGTCGTGATGCATGTGGATGTGTTTCGGCGAGCGGGCGGCCGATGTCGAGCCTATCTCATGCCTGGCTACAAAAGATGGAGCGGATCGACATCGACCGCCACGAAGACATCCTCCGGCATGGGAAGCGCATCGAGAACGGTGCGCACGGTGCGCGCCATCTGCTGCGAGGAGGGCCCTCGCAGAGAAACCTGGAACCGGTAGTACGTCTTCGCTTTTTCGAGCGGCGCCGGAACGGCCTCGCCGACCTGCACGCCTGCTGGCGCGGCCGCCTTGAGCTTGCGGGCAAGCGTCTGGGTCGAAAACTCCGCTCGTTCGCGCATGACCCCGCGCACCGTAATCAGCACCATGCGCCCGAAGGGCGGATAGGAAAATTGCCGGCGGAACTCCATCTCCTGCTCCATGAACCCCTCGTAGTCGTGGTGCCGGGCGAACTGGATCGACGGGCTGAACGGGGTGAACGTCTGGACGAGCACCTCGCCCTCCATCTCGCCGCGCCCGGCGCGTCCAGCGACCTGCGTGAGCAGCTGGAACGTGCGCTCGCCCGCGCGAAAGTCCGGCAGGTGCAGGCCGAGGTCGGCATTCACGATCCCGACCAGCGTCACGTTCGGAAAATGCAGCCCCTTGGCGATCATCTGCGTGCCGACCAAAATGTCGATTTTCCCCTCCTTGAAGGCGCCGAGCGTTTCGCGGTAGGCATCCTTCCGGGTCATCGAATCCGCATCCATGCGGGCGATCCGGGCCTTCGGGAAGATCTTGCACAGCGCGTCCTCGACCTTCTGCGTGCCGACCCCCGCGTGGCGGATCCCCGGGTCCGCGCACTTCGGGCAGGCTTTCGGGGCGCGGGCGGTATGCCCGCAGATGTGGCAGACAAGGCGTCCGGCCGCCCGGTGGAACGTGAGCGAGACGCTGCAGTCCGGGCACTCGCAGACGTGCCCGCACGCCTCGCAGAGCATCGAGGTCGAAAATCCGCGGCGGTTGAGGAAGAGAATCGTCTGCTCGCCCTTGGCGATCCGCCCCTCGATCGCCTCCTTCAGCGGCTTCGAAAGAATCCCACCCTCGGGGGTGCTCCGGGATTTTTGACGGAGGTCGAGGACCCGGACGACCGGCATCCGTTTGTCATCGACACGCTGGTCGAGCCGGACGAGGCGGTATTTTCCTGACTGCGCGTTGTGCCAGCTTTCGAGCGAGGGGGTCGCGCTGCCGAGCACGACCGCCGCCTGCTCGCGGCTTCCGCGCAGCACCGCCATGTCG
>JBGTAT010000055.1:0-5471 GCA_041749755.1 Terrimicrobiaceae bacterium
GCGGCGGGCCTCCTTGTCGATCTCCAGCGCGCCCCGCTGGCTGCCGTCCCCCCCGATCACAAAGAGGAGATTGACGTCGAGCTCCTGAAGGCGGTCGACCATGCGGAGGACGTCCTGCGGGCCGCGCGAGGTCCCGAGCCACGTCCCGCCGAACTCGTGGATGCTGCCGACAGCATCCGGCGTCAGGTTCATGATCGCATGGCCGTACTCCGGAATGAGCCCCTCGAATCCGTAGGGGATTCCATAGATCCGGCGCACCCCGTACCGGTAGTACGCCTGCATGACAATCGCCCGGATCACGTCGTTCAGGCCCGGGCACAGGCCGCCGCAGGTCACGATCGCACAGCTCGTCTGAGCCGGGTCGAAATAAATCTTTTTTCGCGGGCCGGCGACCTCGAAGCACGGGAACTCCTGTCCGTTTGCGATCATGCGCGAAACGTCCGGGAGCTCGTGCTGGACGAGGACCCTGTGGTCGTCGCTGTAGAACGCATGGCCGGGCGTGCACTCGGCCATCAGCTTTTCGAGCGGGGACGAAATGGCCCGCTCGCCCAGAGAGCGGATCGTCAGCGAGGCGGGATCGAGGTCGGCGTGCATACGGACCTATTTTTTGTCGGCATCCAAAGCGGCCTGAACCTCTCCCTCGATTTCGGCGTAGAGGGCAGGGTCCGCCTTGAGCGCCTCCTTGGCGGCATCGCGGCCCTGGGCGAGCTGGTTGCCCTTGTAGCTGAGCCAGGAGCCGCGTTTCTCGAGAACGCCTTTTTCAATCGCGAGGTCGAGGAGTGAGCCGGTGTTCGAGATCCCCTCGTTGTACATGATGTCGAACTCGGCTTCCGTGAACGGCGGCGCCACCTTGTTTTTGACCACCTTCACCTTCGTGCGGTTGCCGGTCATCGTCCCGTCGCCGGTCTTGATCGCGCCGATGCGGCGGATGTCGATGCGCACGCTCGCGTAAAATTTGAGCGCCTTGCCGCCGGGGGTGGTTTCCGGGTTGCCGAACATGACCCCGATCTTCTCGCGGATCTGGTTGGTGAAGACGCAGACCGTGCGGGCCTTCGAGATAAACGCGGTGAGCTTGCGGAGGGCGTTGCTCATCAGCCGGGCCTGGGCGCCGACGACCGCGTCGCCGATCTCCCCCTCCAGCTCGGATTTCGTCACGAGCGCCGCGACCGAGTCGAGGACGATGATGTCGAGGGCGTTCGAGCGGACGAGCGTCTCGCAGATCCGGAGCGCCTCCTCGCCGGAGCTCGGCTGGGAGACAAGGAGCTCGTCCAGGTTGACCCCGAGCTTCTGCGCGTACTGTGGGTCGAGCGCGTGCTCGACGTCGATGAAAGCCGCGAGCCCGCCGCGCTTCTGCGCCTGCGCGATCGCCGTCAGCGTGAGGGTCGTCTTGCCCGACGACTCCGGCCCGTAGATCTCGACGATGCGGCCGCGGGGGAACCCGCCGACCCCGAGCGCGCGGTCGATCAGGATGTTTCCCGTCGGAATGACATCGACCGGCGAAACCGAGGCGTCGCCGAGGCGGCGGATCGCCTCGCTGCCATAATCTTTTTCGATCTGCTGGAGCGCGAGGTCCAGGTTCTTGGAGCGGGCGGTGAGCGCCTTGTCGGTGAGTTCTTCGGGTTTTGCCATGGTTTTAATTGTGCGAAACCGTAGACTATCCGCGTTCCTGAAAATCGGGAAATGAAAATTGTCCCCCCGCGGGAAAAATTCGGATTTCCCCTCCCCTGGCGGCGGCATTTCGAGCGGGGCCCCGTGCCTTGTATGCTACTGGCTGCTGCCGCGGCCGAGCCACCGATGCATCGTGGCCTCCCAATCCGGGGACGAGATCGTGTTGAGCACGGCCACGTTGATCGCCTCGAAGGCGGGAAAGCTGGAGCGGACGGGGATTCCGACAAAGACCTCCTGGAAGCTGATATTTGTAACCGAAAACCGGACGTCCGTCCGCCGGTCGCGCATTGTCATCTGGAGGAACTGGAGGGTGAGCTTGTCGGCGACCACCGCCTGGATTTTTCCGGCAGAAAGCGCGACCAGCGCGTCTTCGACGGTTTCGAAGCTGCGGGAGGGGATCCCGTGCTCGCGGAGGTAGTGCTGGGCGACCGAGCCATTGAGCGTGCCGCAGGATACGCGGAAGAGGTCGTTCGGGCGGGTGATCATCTCGCTGACCCGCGCTGCAGCCACGCTCGAGGCCACGGCCGCCGTGAAGCTGGCGACCAGGAGGATCCCGCTCAGCATCCAGACCATCGAGATGGCTCGGCCCCAGAAGGTCGACGGCGTCTTGTCGCCGTATCCGACGGTCGTCATCGTGGTGAGCGAGAACCAAAGCGCAGAGCCGAACCCTGTGAGGCCGCCGCGGAAATGTCCGACATGGTGGTCCCGCTCCACGATCCAGATCAGCGCGCTCACCAGGAGCAGGCTGCCCAAAATCGCCAGGAGAACCTGCACCAGCGTCCAGTTGAAAAATTCTTTGGCGATCGCGAACCAGTCCGGGTTCCATGTCCCGTGCCGGAGGGCAACCCCGGTCGAGGACTGGAGGTACGGCTGGGTGAAATCCACAAGCTTTTCGGCGTCGGCTGTTATTTCCATCTCCCCGACCGCCGCCTCGATGCGGCCGTTGGCCACGGCGGGAAGGATTTCTTCGTACGGCATCTCAACAAACTCAAACTTCAGCCCGGTCTGCCCGGCGACCTGCTTCCAAAGTGTGACCCCTATCCCCTCCCACTCGCCGGAGGCACCCTTCATGGCAAAGGGCGGCTTGTCGTGGATCCCGACGCGCAGGAGGTCCTGGCTGTAGGCGGCCCCAGCCGAAGCCAGGACCAGGGCGATGAGGAGGGACCTCATCTAGCGGGCTGCGGAATCGTTCACCATCTTCAGGAATGCCCCGCCGGCCGATTCGACCGTCGCAGCCGGGCCGGTCATCTTCACAAAGACGTCGCCCTCCGGGCTCTCCAGGATCGCCCCGAGCAGCGCGTAACCCGGCATCGGAGTGGTCGGTCCCCCGGGCATCCCGCTGAGAAAACTCCCTGAGGCCCGCACGATCGTGACCCCGGTACGGCCAACCATCTCGCGGCTTTGGCTGGTCTTCGCATTCTGAAACTGCCCGAACCAACGGTCCACATTCGCCTGGACCCCGCCCCCCTGCCCGGCCCCAAAATGGAAAAATGTGACCTCGGCTGGCGCGCCCTGCCCGGGCACGGCGAGCTGGGCCTTGCGCATCGGGGACGAGGGGACGATCCACTGCCATCCGGAGGGTCGATCGAAGGGGAATGCGCCGACGCCGAACTCCACGGGATCGGCCGCGCGTGCGGCTGCGGGGAGGGCGATTGCCAAGAGGAGAAGGATGGGCTTGAGCATGGTTTCATTCCTATCGGATGCCTTGCCGCACGGCGATCAGGAAATTTCGTTGGCCCCGTGCAGGCACCCTCCTCGCACAAACAGAATTGCCATGCACTCCGCCGGGAGAGATGATTTCCACGTGAAAACCTACATCACCGACGACTTCCTCCTCCACTCGCCGACCGCCAAAGAGCTCTACCACGGGGTTGCCAAGGATCTGCCGATCTTCGACTACCACACCCACCTGCCTCCGGACCAGATTGCCGATGACCGCCGGTTCGGAAACCTCTTCGATATCTGGCTGGCCGGCGACCACTACAAGTGGCGGGCGATGCGGACGAACGGCGTACCCGAGCGGCTCTGCACCGGTGACGCCGCGCCCCGGGAAAAGTTTCAGGCCTGGGCGGGCACGGTCCCGGCGACCCTCCGCAACCCGCTCCACCACTGGACCCACCTCGAGCTCCTCCGGTATTTCGACATCGATGTCCTCCTCGACGAATCGACAGCCGACGAGGTGTGGAGCCGCGCGAACGAGCGGCTCTCGGACCCCGGATTTTCGGTCCACGGGCTCCTCGCAAAAAGCCGGGTGGCCGTCGTCTGCACGACCGACGATCCGACCGATTCGCTCGAGCACCATGCCCGGATCCGCAAGGAGGCCAGCCTCGCCACCAAAGTTTTCCCGACCTTCCGTCCCGACAAGGCGCTCGCTGCCGACAAGCCAGACCTCTTCGGTCCCTGGGTGGAGAGATTGGAGCAGGCCTCCGGCCAGCCATGCCGGTCGCTTCAGGAATTCCTTGACGCCCTCGAGAGCCGGCACGCGTATTTCCACGACCAGGGCTGCCGGCTCTCCGACCACGGGCTCAACCATTGCTTCGGCCCCGCTTGCACGGCCGATGAAGCCGGAAAAATCTTCGGCAGGGCCCGCGCGGGCGATGCCGCGACGGCGGCCGAGCAGGATGCGTTTGCCGGGTTCCTGATGGTGTTTTTCGGGCGTCTCGACGCCCGTCGCGGGTGGGTCAAGCAGCTCCACCTGGGGGCGCAGCGGAGCAATAATTCCCGGCTTTTCCGCGCGCTTGGACCGGATACCGGGTTCGACTCGATCGGCGACTGGCCGCAGGCTGGCTCGCTCGCCCGCTACCTCGATGCCCTCGACTCAACGAACGAGCTTCCCAAGACGATCGTCTACAACCTCAACCCCGCCGATAACTATGCCATGGGCACGATGATCGGAAATTTCCAGGACGGATCGTTTCCGGGAAAAATCCAGTTCGGCAGCGGATGGTGGTTCCTCGACCAAAAGGAGGGGATGGAATGGCAGATCAACGCGCTCTCGAACCTCGGCCTCCTCGCCCGGTTTGTCGGGATGCTCACGGATTCGCGCAGCTTCCTCTCGTACCCCCGCCACGAATACTTCCGCCGGATCCTCTGCAACCTGATCGGCCGCGAGGCCGACGGCGGAGAGCTCCCCCGCGACCTCGACCTCCTCGGCCGGCTCGTCCGCGACGTCTGCTTCGAGAATGCCACCCGATATTTCGGGCTGCTGGACTAGTCGTCCGAGGCGGGATGAAGGGTCTCGTGATACCGCTCGAGCGCGGCATCCACGGTTTCCTTGAGCATCTCGACCAGCTTCTTGTCCATGAACGTGTAGTCGTCGTGGATGTCGAGGATCTCGACCTCAGGGAACGGGTCGATGCCAGGGAACATCACCTTCAGGCGGATCGCGTTTTTTCGCTCCATCGGGAGCACAAGATCCGCCCACGCCACATCCGCCTCCTTGACGCGGCGCGGGCTGGTCTCTCCAAGCCCGACCGCCCGCACGATCATCCGGCGATCGCTTCGGAAAACGCGTTCGGCCGTCGGGCTCCGGCGCTTGTTGCGGCCGCAGACAAAAAGGACTTTGATAGGAATCGCCATGCGGGAAGCTTGGCAGCTCCCGAGGATGGAAGAAAGCTCAGACATCGCCGGGAATTCGATCGCGGTGCCTCCCGTGCAATCCTCTTTCCATCACGGGCTTCCTCGTGCATAGTCCCGCCCTCGCAGCATGGCTTCGAAACGCTCCAAAACCAAACGGAAGAAACCAGCGCCCTCCCCCGCGAACGATGTGACGGCCGCCGCGAAGGCCGCCCCGCCCGCCCCGA
>JBGTAT010000056.1:0-2798 GCA_041749755.1 Terrimicrobiaceae bacterium
CGCGCACTCCCTGTGCGGATTCGGTGACCGAGACGACGTTTGCCGGAAGGCGGACCGGCCGCACGGCCGCCAGGATTTTGTCCACGTACGATTTTGCTCCGCCCTCGACCGTGAACCACGGGTGGTGGGTGGTCACGCCAAGGAATCCGTGATTCTGAAAAAAGTGGAGGAGGCTGAGCGCCGGGAACTGGAGGACGCGGACCGGGTCGGTCGACCACACGGCCGAGCTCATGGGGACGAGGTAAAAATCGAGGAAGTCCTTTCCGAGGCGGTGGACCTTTGTGAACTCGCCGACCGTGAGCGCCTCGGTCGACGGATCCTGGAGCGCGGCCCGGGCGAGCTGGAAGAACCGCATGATCTGGAGGAGGAGGTTGTAAAACCTCGGCCGAAGGAGGTTGCGCCGCTGTGCAAAAACCTGGTTGAGTCCCATCCCATTGTATTCGAGTCCGGCGGGCAGGTGCTGGACGCTGAACGACATCTCGGAGGGTTTCGTCTGCACCCCGAGGTCCTCAAACAGTTTGACCAGGTTCGGGTACGTGGCGTGATTGAAGACGATGAACCCGGTGTCAATACGGACTGGCCGGCCATCCTCATCGACCGTCACCGTGTTCGAGTGCCCGCCCGGGCGGGCCTCCCGCTCGATGAGCGTGATGTCCGCCCGATCGCGCAGCAGCCAGGCCGTCCCGAGGCCGGCGACCCCGGTACCAATGATCGCGACGCGCTCGCTCACTGCCCGGCTGGCTTTCCGGCCTGCGCCGAACGGCACACGTTGTCCGGGACGCTGCGGATGTCCCAGACGATCCCGAGAGCGCCGAGCGTGCGGATGATGTAATACGAGATGTCGATCTCCCACCAGTAGAACCCCTGCCGCGCGGACGACTGGTAGTGGTGGTGGTTGTTGTGCCAGCCCTCGCCGAGCGTCACGAGCGCGAGGAGCAGGCTGTTGCGGCTTTCATCCCCGGTATCAAACCGCTTGCCGCCCAGCGTGTGCGCAAACGAGTTGATCGCGCACGTCGCATGGAAGAGGAACGTCGTGCTGATGAAAAATCCCCAGACGATCATCTGCCACGCATTCGTTCCGAGCCCGGGCGCCATGGATTCGAGCACCGCCCCGAATACCGCCAGCCCCCCGATCAGCAGGAACGGCCCGATCAAATCGAAGCGGTTCAGAAAAACCAGCTCAGGAAATTTTTCCAGATCGCGGACTTTTTTGTAGTCGGTTGGAAAATTCCGGCTGCTCGTGAGCCACCCCACATGCGACCAGAGGAACCCCTTGCAGACGGGCGAGTGTGCGTCGACGTCTTCGTCCGAGTGCGCATGGTGGTGGCGGTGGACCGCCGCCCACCAGAGCGGGCCGCGCTGGACCGCAGTCAGCCCGAGCAGGGCAAACACGAATTGGACCGGCCGGGACGTCTTGTACGCGCGGTGGCAGAAGTACCGGTGGTAGAGGCCGGTGATCGCAAACATGCGGACCACGTACAGAACGGCCGCCGTGATCACCGCCGCCCAGCTCCACCCGGTCCAGATCACCCCCAGGCACCCGATGTGCAGGATGATAAACGGCACGCTCCGGCTGAACTCGAATTTTTCCGGCTTGTTGCGGACCTCGTCCGCCCCCTCCGGAAAATAGTCGGAGTCGATGACGTGGATGATCGAGGCGAAGAGGTTTCTAAGTGCGGTCATTCGTCTGCCAGGCCCAGGGTTGAGAGGATGCGGTTGAGGTCATCGTCGCCGTAATACTCGATGTGGATGGCTCCCTTCTTTTCATTGTGTTGTATTACGACTCTCGTCGCCAGTCGGTGCGTCAAAAGATTTTGGACGCGCAGGATCGCCGGGGCCAGGTCGGGGGAGGGGGCGTTCGGCTTCAAGCGGGTGCGGGCGGTTTTTCCGGTGGCTGCCAGATGCGCGGCGGCCAGCTTTTCGGCCGCCCGGACCGAGGCCCCCTGGCGGATGATCTGGTCGGCGAGCAGCATCTGCTCCTCGTGGGATTTCAGGGAGAGGAGGATCTTCGCGTGGCCAACCGAGATCCGCTCGTGCTTGAGAAGCGACTGCACGTCGGGCGCCAGATCGAGGAGGCGCATCGCGTTGGCCACAGAGGCCCGGCTCTTACCGACCCGGCGGGAGATGTCCTCCTGGGTCAGCCCAAAATCTGCCGAGAGGCGCTGGTAGGCGGTCGCCTCTTCAATCGGGTTGAGCCCCTCGCGCTGGAGATTTTCAATAAGAGCGAGTTCGAGGACCTCGCGGTCGCTGGCTTCCCGAACGATCGCTGGAGCCTCGGCCAAGGCGAGCTCGCGGGCCGCGCGCCACCGCCGCTCCCCGGCGATCAGCTCATACTCTCCGTTCACCTTGCGGACGATCAGCGGCTGGATGATCCCGCGCTCGCGGATGCTCTCGACGAGCTCCTGAAGGTGATCGGCCGGGAAGTCCACGCGCGGCTGCAGCGGGCTGGGGATGATCCGGTTCAGGGCGATCATCTGGATGCGCTCGCCCAGCTCCTCTGCTGGAGCGGGGTTGACCACGCGCGTGTTGATGAGTGCGCTGAGTCCTTTGCCGAGTGCCTGCTTTGCCATAGAGCCTTCCAACTAAACACCCGGCGCGGCGGGCGACAAGCAGAAGGAGTGGATTTCCTTCAACCCGGTGGTATTCGTCGCCACATGCAATTTTCCGATTTGGAGCTCTGGGACGATACGTCCCGCCGCACCGCGGCCGCCCAGATGGCGGTGGACGAGGTCCTGCTGGGGCATGGCGCCGCTCGGGTCCTCCGCCTCTACCGGTGGGCCGCTCCCGCCCTGACCTTC
>JBGTAT010000057.1:0-3001 GCA_041749755.1 Terrimicrobiaceae bacterium
CGCGTCTCACGCGGCGCGCCAGCCGGGGTCGCCTCGCGTCCGCCGCAGCCGGCAAGAAGGACCATCCCACATAGCACGAGGAGCAGCGACAGGGCGCCCCGGTTCACCGCCGCTTGCATTTTGACCGTTGCTATTCCACTCATGAGAAATTTGCTTCTAGAGGAATTTTGCCGCCGTGGCAATTGCGATGCGCCACCCAGTTCCGGCTGAGATTCTCGCATGCCGCAGTTGGAGAAACCTCTGCGCTTCTGGCCATTCGGGCAGGCTGCCCGTACAGGGCAGGAAAGAATTTATCCAGGATCCGGGGTCTGCTTTTTTGTTTGGTGGGGAGCTGGGAGTTCTCCCCAGTGGCCGGCCGGTCCCGAGATGAGGCGGGCCCCTTTGCCGTAGGTGAGGTAGGCCCAGACCCATTGCAGGAACACGGCGGAGCGGTTGCGGAATCCCATGAGGAAGAGGAGATGAACGAACACCCAAGCTGCCCAAGCGAGGATGCCTCCGAATTTGAAAGGTCCGATCTCGGCAACGGCGGCATTGCGTCCGATGGTGGCCATGCTCCCCTTGTCAAAGTATTCCCATGGAAGCGGAGCTTCTCCTTGGAGCTGGCGAAGGATATTTTTGGCGGCATGTTCCCCGGCCTGCATGGCCGCCGGGCTCACGCCCGGGACCGGCTTTCCCTCCGCGAAGGTGGTCGTGATCATATCACCGATGGCTTGGATTTCGGGATGGCCTTTGACCGTCAGATCCTTGTTGACGATCACGCGCCCCTGGCGGTCTACCCCGGCACCGAGCATGGCAGCAAGTGGTGACGCCTTGTTTCCGGCTGCCCAGACGACGGTGCGGGCCCGAAAGGCCTGCTGGTTGATTTCCACCTCGCCTTCGGCGAGGCGGGTCACGGCGCTGTTCAGGCGGACTTCGACATGGAGGGCTTTCAGCTGGCGGAGCGCACTTTCGGAACTCTCCTCGGAAAAGGTGGGCAGAACGCGCGGCCCGGCCTCGACGAGGATCACCCTGGCATGGGAGGGGTCGATGCGCCGGAAATCTTTGCGGAGAGTGAAGCGGGCCAGCTCAGCAATGGCGCCCGCCATCTCGACCCCCGTCGGCCCGGCTCCGATCACCACAAATGTCATAGCCTGGGTTTTTTCTTCCGCCGTGCGGGATTTCTCGGCGACCTCAAACGACAGAAGCACACGGCGCCGGAGCTCCGTCGCATCCGCGAGGCTTTTCAGGCCCGGCGCATATTGCTCCCATTCGTCATGGCCGAAATAATGATGCCGTGCCCCGGCCGCCACGATCAGATGGTCATAATAAAACGTGATGTCGCCGGTGACCACCTCCCTGGTGTCCGGCCGGATTTCGCGGACCTCGTCGAGGACAACAGTGGCATTTTTTTGGTCCCGGAGAATCGCGCGGATCGGCTGGGCGATATCAGCGGGGGAAAGGCCTGCCGTGGCCACCTGGTAAAGAAGCGGCTGGAAAAGGTGATGGTTGCTGCGGTCGACGAGGATCACCTCCACCGGCGCGTTGGCGAGGGCCTTCGCAGCGGACAGGCCACCAAAGCCCCCGCCGATGATGACCACAACCGGGAGGCCCGGATTTTTGTGCAAAGAAGAATCGCTCATGTTGAATTGGCAAACATCACCCAAAGCCGCCCCAAGTCCACCGGGAAGATGGAGAATATGCGGGGAGTTACGCTGGAGGCGCGCTAACCTCATGGGCCAGGCAACCCTGGTCTTGCGGCGGCTGGCATGTTGCGTGATAGTCAGTGCCATGATTATCGGGATCCCCAAAGAGATTAAAGCACAGGAGCATCGGGTTTCGCTTTTGCCCTCGGCCGCGTACCAGTTGATCAAGCGCGGGCACCAGGTTCTGGTCGAGGAGGGCGCGGGGTCCGGGATCGGGTTTGAGGATGGCGACTACCGGCACGCCGGCGCCGAGGTGCTGGCAAAGCACGAGGATATCTTTGCCCGCGCCGAGATGATCGTGAAGGTGAAAGAGCCGCTGCCCTCCGAGTACGAGCTCCTGAAAAAGGGCCAGATCCTCTTTACCTACCTTCACCTGGCGGCAAACAAGACCCTCACCGAGGCGCTGATGAAAACCGGCGCGACGTGCATCGCCTACGAGACGGTCGAGGTGAACCACCGCCTGCCGCTGCTCGAGCCGATGAGCGAGATCGCCGGGCGCATGTCGGTCCTCGTCGGCGGATATTTTCTGGCGAAGCACAACGGCGGGAAGGGGGTTCTTCTCGGGGGAGTTCCGGGCGTGCTCCCGGGCAAGGTGATGGTGATCGGCGGCGGTTCGTCCGGCGTCAACGCGGCGCGCATGGCGACCGGCCTGGGCGCGGATGTGACGATCCTCGAAGTCGATCTTGAAAGGATGAGGTTCCTGGACATCACGATGCAGACCGCCCATACCCTTTATTCCAGCGAGGCGAGCATCCTGGAGCTCCTGCCCGGCGTGGACCTCCTGATCGGGGCCGTGCTGGTGCCGGGCGCCAAGGCTCCGAAGCTGATTTCCCGTGAGATGCTGAAGCTTATGAAGCCGGGCAGCGTCCTCGTTGACATCGCGATCGACCAGGGCGGCTGCGTGGAGACATCGCACCCGACCACCCATCACGACCCCACGTTTGTCGAGGAGGGGATCACCCACTACTGCGTGGCGAACATGCCGGGCGCCTACGCCCGCACGGCCACGCAGGCGCTCACAAACGTCACCTACAAATACATCGAAACCCTTGCGGATTTTCCGCTGAAGGAAGCGATCCAGCGCATGCCCGGCCTCGGCGGCGGGCTGAATATCCTCGACGGCGAAGTCACCTGCCAGGCGGTCGCCGGCGCCCATGGGATCGCCTTTTCGCCGTTCCACGTATGAGCACACTCCAGGAAGACATCCATGCGATCGGGGCCCGCGCGCGCGCGGCCTCGCGCAATCTCGCCTGCCTCACCAGCCCGCAGACGGCGGCGATCCTGCTGGCCATGGCCGACGAGCTCGTCGCCCGCACGCC
>JBGTAT010000058.1:0-6417 GCA_041749755.1 Terrimicrobiaceae bacterium
GCGCATCGGCACGATCGCGGCCCTCTCGCTCGCCCCGGCCTCCAAGGGGAATGCCATCGGCGTCGGCTTGGCAGATTTCATCAGCCTCCGGCTCCGCGAGGCCATCGATGAAAAGAAGACATTTTTGAACACGTACACCACCGGCGAAATGCGCAGGATGGCCATCCCCTGCACCCTGCCGACCGATGAGGATGTGATCCGCACGGTTCGCGACCGCTACGGCTCGCGGCGCTGGCTCCTCATTCCCAACACCCTGCACCTGGAAAAACTTTTCTGTTCGGAAGACCTTGTCGAGGAACTGGCCGGCGGGGGGCGGTGCACGGTCTCCAGGACGCCGATCCCACTCACCTTCGATAACGGCCGCATGAACATCTTCCCGCGACGGAAATAACGGATGCCCTGCTCTGGTTCTGAAAAGACACATGGGACCAGCGGCAGCTCGCCGCTGCGACAGTACGCACAAAACCCAAGGCGCGCTTTCGCTCGCCTTGGGTAAGGTGATCAAGCCCTCGTTGGGGCTTATTCGGTCAGGGAATTAGTACCGACGATTGCCGCCATCACGGCCGCCGCCACGGTTTCCGCCGCCGCCGCCGCCGCCGAAGCTCTTGCGGGGTCCGCCCTCTTCACGGGGACGGGCTTCGTTGACCGTGAGGTCGCGGTTGTCGAGGGGCTTGCCGTGGAACTGGCTGATCGCCGCCTGGGCTTCCGCATCGGTGGACATCGTCACGAACGCAAATCCGCGCGAGTTTCCGCTTTCGCGGTCGGTTACGATCGAAGCTTCACGGACAGTTCCCGCCTGAGAAAAAAGGTCTTTGAGGTCGGCTTCGTTGGTGTTGAAGGAAAGATTTCCTACGTAGAGTTTGCTACCCATAATATGTGTTAGTTTTGCATGTGGAGTCTTAGTCGTGGATCCGGTCATCGGATTCGAATCGCCACAGGTAGCAAACCGGCCTGGGCCGATCGGCAAACACTACTAGCTTTCTACCTACGCCCAAAGGGGCTCTGAACTTGCACTCGCAACTAGATCAGAGATCGCCGATCGCGCAAGAGGAAAATTCAATTTTTTTCAAAAGCCCGGTTGCGGGGCGCATCTCCGAAAGTTGCCAATAGCAAGAATAGGCGTCTCGCCTGTTTGGAGACTGGCTTTCGCTGCCAAACCAACGCCCACACGTGCGGAAAACCAGCGCGATAGCGCTTCGTAAAGTGGGAAAGACGAATGTTTGGTGCAGGGAGCACAACCGAAACGAAGTGAAGCATCGCCCATGCTCCCCTGGGGTCCTGTCGCTCCGGTTCCAACTTTCGGAGATGCGCCCCGGTCGCGCGGCGCCGGATGTCCGGCCTGCGGAACGCACAACCAAGGAATGAACAAAAAAGCCGCCGGGATCAATGATCCGGGCGGCTTTTCGTTTGTGGTGGGAAACTATTTTTTAGCGGCGGCCTTCTTTTTTTTCGACGGCCGGACGATGACGAACGATCCCTTGGCGCCGGGGATGGCACCGGAGACGACGATGACGCCCTCCTCGCTGCGGACCTGGAGGACCTTGAGGTTCTGGAGCGTGACGCGCTCGTCGCCCATGTGGCCGGGCATGCCCATATTTTTCCAGACGCGTCCGGGAGTCGAGCGGTTGCCGATGGCGCCGTTCCGGCGGTGCATCGTCGAGCCGTGGCTCGCGGGCTGGCCATGGAAGTTGTGCTTTTTGATCGTGCCCTGGAAGCCCTTGCCCTTCGACTGTCCGATGACGTCGACAAACTGGCCGGCTTCGAACACCGTCACCGCCACGTCGGCGGTCTCCGGTGCGGCTTCCCCCTCGGCGAGGCGAAACTCGCGGACGAAGCGCTTCGGCGTCGAGGACGTCTTGGCGAAGTGCCCGGTCTGGGCCTTCGAGACGCGCTGCGGCTTCTGGTCGCCGTAGCCAACCTGAACCGCTGCGTAGCCGTCCTTGTCGGCCGCCTTGGTTTGCAAAATACGATTGCCGCCGGCTTCGATGACCGTGGCAGGGGTGACGCGACCCTTGTCGTCATAGACGCGGGTCATTCCAATTTTTTTTCCGAGAAGTCCGATGCTCATGGTCGTCAGATCTTGATGGTGATGTCCACTCCGGCGGGGAGGTTTAGTTTACGAAGTTCGTCCACGGTTTTGGCGGTCGGTTCGACGATGTCGAGGAGGCGCTTGTGGGTGCGGATCTCAAATTGTTCCATCGACTTCTTGTCCACGTGGGGCGAGCGGTTGACGGTGAATTTTTCGATGCGGGTCGGGAGCGGGATCGGGCCGGTGACTTTCGAGCCCGTGCGCTTTGCGGTTTCTACGATCTCGTGCGCGGAGGCATCGAGGATGCGGTAGTCGAATCCTTTCAGGCGGATTCGGATTTTTTGGCCTGCTGTTGCTGACATAGTTCGATAAAGAGCGTGTTAATGTGGTTGATTCCCGACATTGAGCGGGAGGGAAAGACTAGGGATCCGTCCGCCGCTGGCAAGGGATTTTTTTAAGAAAATCCGGGTGGCCGCGCGGCGGGGGTTTTTCTTGCAGCGGGGGGGCTCGATCCCTCTAATCCCGTGCCATGGAAAACCTGAACAAGTGGATTGAGTCGGCGGCGGGATGGGTCTGGGGACCGTGGCTGGTGGCGCTACTTTTCGGCACGCACCTCTTCCTGACTTGGCGAACGGGCTTCATCCAGCGGTACCTGGGCAAGGCGATCCGCCTTTCGGTGGCGAAGGAGTCGGGGGCTCCGGGCGATGTGAGCCAGTTTGGGGCGCTGACGACCGCGCTCGCGGCCACGATCGGGACCGGAAATATCTACGGGGTGGCCGGGGCGATCCTGCTTGGCGGCCCCGGGGCGGTTTTGTGGATGTGGCTCACCGGGGTCTTCGGCATCGCCACAAAATATTCCGAGGCCCTCCTTTCTGTGAAGTACCGCATCACCAACGAAAGGGGGCAGATGTCAGGCGGGCCGATGTATGTCCTCGAGCGCGCGCTCAACGCGCGCTGGGCGGGCGTGATCTTCGCCATCTTTACCGCGATCGCCGCCTTTGGTATTGGCAACATGACCCAGTCAAACGCGATCGCCGACATGATCGTCGCCAAGAAAGATATTCTACCGTTCGATGCGGCGGATGGCACCATCAAGTGGGTCGTCGGACTTGGCCTTGCCGCGCTCACAGGGTTTGTCATCCTCGGCGGGATTCGCTCAATCGCGCGGTTCTGCGAGTTTTTGGTCCCGTTCATGGCGGCGTTTTACGTGCTCAGCTGCCTGATCATTCTGGCGCTGAGCTGGGACAAGCTGGGCGCGACGATTTCGCTGATCTTCACCTCGGCCTTCACCGGCCAGGCTGCGGTGGGGGGATTCGTGGGGGCGGGGATTGCCGAGGCCATGCGGTTCGGCATCGCGCGCGGGCTCTTCTCCAACGAGTCCGGGCTCGGCAGCGCGCCGATTGTTGCCGCCGCAGCCCGAACGAAGGATCCCGTCCGCCAGGCCCTTGTCAGCAGCACGGGTACATTTTGGGATACGGTCGTCGTCTGCGCCCTGACCGGCCTGGTCATCGTCAGCTCCGGGGATTGGCAGGGGACCGGCCTCACCAAGGCAAAGCTCTGCGACAGCTCCTTCCACCACCTCGGAATTTTTGGCGATATCGTCCTCATCGGCGGGCTGCTGACGTTTGTCTTCTCCACGATTCTCGGCTGGGCCTACTACGGAGAGAAGGCCGTCGAGTACCTCGTGGGGGTGAAGTCGGTCGTCTTCTACCGATGCTTCTGGGTTGTCGCCGTCTTCCTCGGCTGCGTCTGGAAAAGCGATGCGGTCTGGAACTTTTCCGACATGATGAACGGCCTCATGGCGCTCCCGAACCTGATCGCCCTCTTCCTCCTCAGCGGCGTCATCGCCTCCGAGACGAAGCGCTATTTTTCCGAGCCGGGAAATTAATCCTGCCGCACGCCCGCTCCTCATGAACGAAATTTCCCGCCGCCGCACGTTTGCCATCATCTCGCACCCGGATGCCGGCAAGACGACCCTCACAGAGAAGTTTCTTCTTTATGGGGGGGCGCTCCAGCTGGCCGGGAGCGTGACGTCGCGGAAGAACCAGCGCGCGACGACGAGCGATTGGATGGAGCTGGAAAAGCAGCGCGGGATTTCGGTGTCCTCAACGGTTCTGCAATTTGACTACAACGGGTGCGTGGTGAACCTGCTCGACACGCCCGGCCACAAGGATTTTTCGGAGGACACCTACCGGGTGCTGACGGCCGTGGATGCGGCGGTGATGGTGGTCGATGCGGGCAAAGGGATCGAGACGCAGACGCGGAAGCTCTTTGAGGTCTGCCGCCAGCGCGGGGTGCCGATCTTCACGTTCATGAACAAGCTCGACCGTCCGGCCCGACCGCCGCTGGACCTTCTCGACGAGCTGGAATCCGTGCTCGGAATTCATGCCCTCCCGATGAACTGGCCATTGGGCGACGGGCCGGAGTTCAAAGGCGTCTACGACCGCGCAAAAAGCGCGATGCACCTCTTCGAGCGGACCCCGGGGGGCGCGTTCCGTGCGGCGGTGGCCGTGAAGGATATCCATGACGATGCGGTGAAGGCGAGCGTCGCGCCGGACGTCTATTCCCGCGCCTGCGACGAGCTGGCACTGCTCGATGGTGCCGGAGCCGATTTTGATATCGACGCGGTGCGCGCGGGAAAAGCGACGCCTGTCTTTTTTGGGAGCGCGATGAACAATTTCGGGGTCCAGCTCTTGCTGGATTCTTTTTTGGAGCTCGCTCCGCCGCCGGCGTCCCGGATGAGCGGCGACCGCGAGGTCGCGCCCGATGAGCCCGGGTTCTCGGGGTTCGTCTTTAAGATCCAGGCCAACATGAACCCGAAGCACCGCGACAGGGTCTCGTTTATCCGGATCGTGTCAGGCTGCTTCCGGCGCGACATGAGCGCCCATCATGTCCGGCTTGGAAGGCAGATCCGGCTGGGCAATTCCCAGCGCCTCTTCGCGCAGGAGCGCGAGACGGTCGACGAGGCGTGGGCGGGGGATGTCGTCGGGATCGTCGGGAACTACGATTTTCTCATCGGCGACACGGTCAGCGAGGATCCGACAATCGCCTACCACGAGATCCCGCGGTTCCCGCCCGAATGTTTTGCGTACCTGAGGAATTCGAGCACCGCCAAATTCAAGCGTTTCCGCGAGGGGCTCGACCAGCTCTTGAAGGAAGGTGTGGCGCAGGCGTTCGAGCTTCCGGACTCGCTCCAGCGCATCCCCCTCCTCGGGGCCGTGGGGCCACTCCAGTTTGAGGTCATGCAGTACCGGCTCGAAAGCGAATACAGCGCGGATTGCCGGGTCGAGTCCGCACCTTGGCAGCTCGTCCGCTGGCCGCTTGACAAGGAGACCCTCACCCCGCTGACCCAGCGGCCGGAGATCCTTCTCCCGACCGGATGCACTCTGGCGCTGGATGCTCTCGGGCAGTGGGTCGTCCTCCTGCCGAGCTCGTGGACCGCGGGCTACCTCGAAGAAAAAAATCCGGCCTTTGTTTTTGCCGGCTCCCCGCCGATGCCGGTCCGCAGCTGAGGAGCGCTCAGGCCTCCATCCCGCGGTTCAGCGCGCTGACGATCGCCTTGATCGAGGCGAGCTCGATGTTCGTGTCGCTGCCGACTCCGAACCGCTCCCTGCCATCGGCCATCTTGATCTGCACGTAGCTGATCGCGCGGGCCCCGGCCCCGGCGCCGAGCGAGTGCTCCGAGTAGCTCTGGACCTCGAACGGCGGGAGGCTGGTTGTGCGAAGCGCCTGGACAAACGCGTCAATCGGCCCGTTGCCGCCACCCTGGATCTCGAGCTCGCCGCCCTCGTGGAGGAGCCTGGCTTCACAGGTCACCGTGCTCGAGCGCTCGAGCGTCCGAAAATCCACAAGTGCGACCGGCTTGTCGCGGGCGATGTAGGTCCGCACAAAGACATCGTGGATTTCCTGCGGGCTCAGCTCGGTTCCTTTGTCATCCGAGATGGCGTTGATGATCCGGCCGATTTCCTTCTGCATCGCCTTCGGGAGCTGGTAGCCAAATTCCTTTTCGAGAAGGTACGCGACCCCGCCCTTGCCCGACTGCGAGTTGATCCGGATGATCGCCTTGTAGCTGCGCCCGATATCGGCCGGGTCGATCGGGATGTAGAGGACGTCCCACGGCTTGCCCGGCCCCTGGTGCTCCCAGGATTTTTTGATGGCGTCCTGGTGCGAGCCGCTGAACGCGGTGAATGCGAGGTCGCCGGCGTAGGGGTGCCGCGGGTGGATCTCCATGCGGGTGCAGCGTTCGTACACGTCGCGGATCCCGTTGATATCGCGGAAGTCGAGCCCGGGGTGGATCCCCTGGAGGTAGAGGTTGAGCGCGGCCGTCGCGATGTCGAGGTTGCCGGTCCGCTCGCCCAGCCCGAAGAGCGTGCCTTCGACCCGGTCGG
>JBGTAT010000059.1:0-2294 GCA_041749755.1 Terrimicrobiaceae bacterium
CGCCGGGCCGATCAAGCCAGTCTGCGCGCCGCGCCTCCCGCCGAAACGGCTGTCGAGCCGCACCCGGACTTGCTGCCGCCCATCACGAAAGAAGAAGGCAATCCCGTGATGAAAGAATTCTTCAAGGACCTGCAAAAAAAGGTTCTCGCTCCCGACAAGCGGTTTCCCAAAGGCCCGGAGGGGGGCAAAGCCCGGACGGAAGAGGGATGGGCATTTATTGTGCGTGCGGATGAATTGCAGAAGCTCACCCAGGCGTTCTGTCATCCGCAAAGCGAGCTGGCAGGCCGCCCGGAACTTGTGGCGCCGCTCCTGCGCCGTCTGGCGTTTTTTTCCGAGTACATGGCCGAGGGCGGCCCGGTGCTGGGCGATTTCGGCCCGTGCGGCACGATCGCCGATGCGTGGCTGACTCTGAGCACGTGCCGCCCGGAAATTGTGCCGCCGGGCTTGCGGGAGGGCATGGACCAGGCGGTGCGCAATAATGCGAAGGAAATCATCCGCAAACGGCCGGAATGGTTTCAGCCGGCCACGCCCGCTACGCCCTGCCTGGTCAATGCCGACGTGAACCTGGTGCTGGCGGTGGCCGCTGCCCAACGACTGTTCCCCTCGCCGGAATATGCGGCGGCTCTCGAGGGCGGGCTGGCGTATATCGAGCCGCACATCCTGCCGGATGGAGCGACAAATTACTTCGGTCAGCATAACGAATGCCCCGGCTACCATAGCGCCGCCGTCTACTCTCTGGCGCGCACCGCCCAGATCACCGGATCGAATCAGCCGATGGAGATGGTGAAGCGCATGCGCTGGTATTACCCGCTGGTCGTCTCGCCCACCGGGGTGATGGAGTGGGCCACGGCTGCGAGCTGGCATCATTATTGGAATACCGCCAACGGGGCGAGTGGCGCAGCGCTCATGGCCGACCTGACCGGTTGTGCGCACAACCAGCGCGTGGCGAACCTTGGCTACAAGGGCAATCTCTGGGAGGCTTCGTTTTGGAATTCCGAGAGGGTGGCCGCGCCTTGTCCCGACAACTACCTCACGTACGACCGCAATGTGGAAGGACCCCGCGCCCGCTATGGCCCATGGTCCTACGTCGGCACCACGCGGAAAACCTACGACAATCGCGGCAAATCGAGCTACGTCGGTTGCGTGATCGAAACGGGAAGGACAGGCAGCTGGCAGCTCGACTCGGCGCTGCAGGATGCGGGCATGGAAATCCGGATCGCCCCCTCGAAAGATACCGATACCGAACATCGGGGACGGATCACCCTGGCGCATGAGGAGCCGGTCACCACCAGCGCGGTGGGGGAGCACGCTGCGGCTCTCGGCGCAGTGTCCAAGCTGGGCGCCTATAGCCGGCCCGCGACGGAGTGGATCACACGCCAAGCCTGGCTCATGACGCCGGAACGCATGGTCGGACTGGTCACGCTCGAGGCCGGTGAGGAGTTCACGGGAGCGGGAATTTACGGGCGGCTCTTTCTGGTGAGCGGACGGGCCTCGTGGGGCGTGCGCAAGGAACTGCAGGAACTGGGGCCGGGCAGCTTTTCCTACGGGGATTTGAACGCGACATTTCACGCGCACGATTTTGCCGGATTCGAGCATGAGGACAGCGATGTGATGGGCGGAGGGCTCAACCAAAGCAGCGCCAAAAAATCCTGCCGCCTGATGTTGGTGGATGAGGCCGCCAAGTCGGGTGCCACCACCATCTATCCGAAAGGTACCAGCCATTTTTATCTGGTGGAGTTGCGCCCGGCCTCCTCGCCTCCGGCCGAGGTCAGCCGAGTGCCCGATGCCTCCGGCCTGCTGAGCTTCACGGTCAAGGACGGCAGCGGCAGCTACCGCGTGGTCTTCAATCCAACCGATCAGCCCGTGACGTTGACTCTGGATACCTCCCAGATCCTGCACCGCAGTGGAGAGAAGTTCCGGGCCGCGTGGTTGAAGGAAGCCGGCGCGGTTGAGTCGGTCGCCCCCGTTCCCGCTCCGGCGACTTTTTCACTGCCCGCAGGAGAAATCATATTCTTGAGCGAGCGCTAAATGGATCAACCGGAAACCAGCATTAGTCGAATGGTCATGAGGAGCGACGCCGCCACGTCGCTTGACCCTCGCCCACGGCGGCGCCGCCTGCGTGTTTCTGCGGCCATCGAAATAACCGTACAACGACCTAACACCCTCCTCCATTTTCTCCTTATGACCTCCTCGCCGTTTCGCCTCCTCATTCTTGCCCTGCTGGCTGCGCTGCCGCTTGTCCCGGCGACCGCCGCCGTGCGCCTCGCGCCCGCCTTTGGCGACCACATGGTTCT
>JBGTAT010000060.1:0-2101 GCA_041749755.1 Terrimicrobiaceae bacterium
AGAGCAGCGCCCCGGCATGCCGCCGCTTGAGCTCGCGGTCCTGCACCCAGTACATCAGCCCGGCGACGGCCGCCAGCGCAAAGGCTCCATACGCAATGAGCGTCAGCGACGCGTGCAGCTCGACCCACGGGTCGCGGGTGAATCGCCCCGTCGCCGACGGCCCCACCGGCCCGAGCTGAGCAAGCAGAAGGACCAAAAATACCAGCGGCGAGGTAAATGCCCCCAACAGCGAGAGATGGTAGGCCGGCCCCACGAGCAGGTAGATCAGCAGGATCGACCAGCTCATGAACAGCAGCACGTCAAACAGCGAGTTGATCGGACACGAGCCCTGCACCTGCCCGCGCTGCCAGAGGTCGGCGCTCAGAAGCGCAAACCCCATCAAAATCGCCGCCAAATTGACCAGGCCAGGGCGGAACTTTCCGGCCCCGAGAGTGAACAGCGTGTAGCCGAAGCTCACCAGGAGGCAGAATGTTGCACCGGCTAGAAGAAGTCCATCCATGCGATCTGCCACTATGCCGGATTTGTTGGCTTCATCAACACGCAAGCTTCCGGAGGGGCGCGTTTTCCCGCCCGACATCTTGACAGCCAGCACCGCGAAGGATGACATACAAGGAATGTGGCGGAAAATGTTTGTGCTTTCGGCGGTGGCTTTGGTCCTCCTAGGGCAGGAGGTGCTCCCGGCCGCCTCCCCGGTCGTGGTTTCCCAGACAGCGCCCTCGGTCATCATCCCTCTTCGTGCCCGTGAGGTGGGGCTTTGCGATGAGATCCTGGTCAAAGTCGGCGACAAGGTCTTCGCCCAGCAGATCGTCGCCAGGCTCGACCACTTCCGCCAGCTCTATGCCTACCAAACCGCCAAAAGGCGGCTTCAAAACCGGGGGATGCTCACCATTGCAGAGGCTGACCTCAAAGAGAAATCCTCCGCTTTGGAGGAGGCGCAGCTGAAGCACCGCCGGCGCCAGATCAGCGACGCCGAGCTCACCCGCGCCAGCGTGCAACACGAGGTTGCCCTCGCCCGCCTGAGCCTCGCCCATGATGCCATGGAGCAGGCCCAGTCGGATTGCGACCTTGCTGAACAGGCCCTCCAGGAGCGGTTCATCCGCAGCCCCTTGGCGGGCAGGGTCATGCAGATTCACAAGACCCTGGGCGAGCGAGCGCAGGCCGGGGACCCGGTCGTCAGCGTCGGTGACTATTCCCAGCTGACCGCCGAGCAGGTCTTCACGAAAGAGGCCGCCGCGAAGCTTGTCGCGGGGGCGCTCATCCCCATTAAAACCGCCGCCGGGGGACCGCTCATCGAGGCCCGGATCGCGGCGATCGCTGCGGCCCCCAAAGCCGCCAACGGCGAAAAAATCCTAACCCTGATCTTCGACAACCCGGAATCCCAGCTTGCCAGCCCGGAAGACGAACCGGAGGATCCCCCGCTTCTTCCTCCGCCCCTTGCGGCCCCCGGAAAAAGCTAACGCGGATAAATCCCAGGTGCCCCAAGCGCGCCGCGCGCGCAAAACGTTTTCAGAATCGGGCTTGATTCTTGGCGGGGTGATCTGCCATGATCGGTCATGGAACCCATATCGACATCCTCACCGGCGGGATTGGACCGGCTGTTCTATCGCTCCTCGGACGATTTTTTTCCTTTCCACTCCTCGGTGGCGCTCACGTACGACGACGTTTCGCTGGCGACCTTGTATTCCGAGATCCTTCCCCGCGACGCGGACATCGCGACGGTATTGGCGCCGGGTCTGGCGCTCCAGCTGCCGATCGTTTCCGCCGACATGGATACGGTGACCGAGTCGCGCATGGCGATTGCGCTGGCGCTAAGCGGCGGGCTGGGGCTGATCCATTACAACATGCCGCAGCGGCAGCAGCTCTCCGAGGTCTCGCGGGTGAAAAACCATGTGCACGGGCTGATTCGCGAACCGATCAAGGTTTCCCCGCAGCAGGAGATCGGAGATGTCCTCGCCCTCATCGAGGATAAGAAATTTTCTTTCAGCACGTTTCCCGTGGTCGACGACGCGGGCGTCCTGCTCGGGCTGCTGCCCGGCCACTGCGTGCGCCCCCGGTTTGCTCCGCGGGGGGTGTTGGAGGCGATGGTCCCGCGGGGGTTGGT
>JBGTAT010000061.1:0-14253 GCA_041749755.1 Terrimicrobiaceae bacterium
GTTATACTTTGTAGCTGCCGCCAGACCCGCAAGCAATCCGGCGGCCACGGAAATCCCCATCGTCGGGGTCCGCACAATCCGGCAGGCAAAGACAAACGCCGCCATCATCATAAAAAGCAGAGCCAGATCAGTTGTCAGGTAGATCTGAAACGGCACGAGCCCGGCCGATGATGCGAGCAGGGCGGCCGCCAGCCGGGCGGACGGGACGCCCAGGTACCTTCGGGCGGTCCAGAAAACCATGGTCACCAGGCCGGCAAAGATGGCGAGGTTCAGGAGGCGGCCGAGAATCAGACGGATCCGGAAATACGCGTCCGACTGGACCTGCTTCCCCGCGAAAAAAAATGGTGCGCTGAGTGCGGTGGCCGGGAGCCGCGCGACGAAATGGTTCACATAGGTGTAGAAGGGCGGCTTGAGGAACTCCCCCGGATGCATGGGCGGACGGTCTTTGGCAAAGAGGCTGCGGAAGGCCATCGCATCGGCGTTCAGGCAGTCGTACCGCCCCCAGCCGATCCCCTGCGCCCCGAGGGCAGCTCCGAGGACCAGGACCGCCAGGAGCCAACGGTCGTCCAAGCCGGCACGCTTTGCCAGAGATAGGAGATGCCGGAGGACGGCATCCGCCCACGGCCGGATGCGGGAAGGAGCTGCCATTACCAGGGGCCGCCCCTCCTGAAAAGACCCACAGAGTGGTTCCGGGCCGACAATTGCTTGAGGTGCATGGACCGGACTCTCCGCACGCGGCGGGTGCCTCACAAGAAAAATGGTGGAGAAATCGACAGAGCCCCACCCGAAAAGCCAGGACATGATACGCGCTCCCGCGGCAGGCCTCCAAACAAGCTTCCTGGCGGCATGGCCCAATTTAGCAACTTTCGGGCATGTGCTCCGCGCGCCCCATCCCATCTTGGATGCTTGCGTATGTCCCGAAAATACGGAAATCTGGCGGGTTCCATGGCAAACCGTTCACGCAACAACTGGGCCACCAATTTTTTTGTCGGGCTCCTGCTCGTCTGCCTGGGCGCGTACCTCTTTATCTCGCTTCTGACGTATTCGGCCGGCGACATCCCGTCGTGGGCGTGGCTGATCTACACGAAATCCTCCGGTTCAGCGGTGACGCACAACCTCGGCGGGATGATCGGGGCGCTCCTCGCGGGTCACATCCTCTACCTTTTTGGTGCAGCCGGGTACCTGCTCGCCGTGGCGCTGATCGGCTACGGCCTCGCCAAGTGGTTCGTTGCCGACTACTCGCTCAAGGACAAGGCCGGCTGGGGCGCGCTCATGGTCCTCCTGGCGTCCTGCCTGTTTCAGATCCAGCCTTGGGTCCTTCACAGCTGGCGCAAAGATATCGGGATCGAGGGACCGGGCGGATGGTTCGGGCTCTGGATCGGCGGAAAGGCGATCCAAGGAGCCTTCGGGACCGCCTCGGCGGCGCTCCTGATCATCCTCTACGTCATCAGCCTGATCTTTGCCGTGTCCAACCACCCGATCCGGGACGTCCGTCTCGCGTGGAAATCGCTCCTCGCCTGGCGTGAAGCCCGGCGGGTCGAGCGCCTGCAGCGGCTGGATGACGAGCGCCGGGTCGATGAGGAGCGCAAGGCTCTGGAAAAAAAGGCCGTCAAGCTGGAAAAGAAGCTCCGGAAGAAAGATCCAGAGGCCCTCATCGAACCTCCGGCTCCCCAACCGCCGGCAGCGGAACCCGAAATCATCGACGCCACCGCCCCCGCCCCGAAAAAGCCGAAGCTGGCCGACCTGAAGCAGGAGAGCGCCATCAAATCCGGCCTGGAGGGGGTCCACCTGGAAAACTACATCCTTCCCGGGCTCGATCTGCTCGACCTGCACGATGAGGCAGATCGAACGCCTCTCGACCGCGACGAGCTCCTCATGATCCAGAGTCTGATCATCGAGACGCTCGCGCAGTTCGGGATCAAGGCGACCCCGGGCACGATTACAAAGGGCCCGACGATCACCCGCTACGAGGTTTATCCCGATATTGGCGTGCGCGTGGACAAGATCGTCTCGCTCGAGCGGGACATCGCCCGGGCGACCCGCGCCGAGCGGATCAACATCCTCGCCCCGATCCCGGGCAAGGACACCGTCGGGATCGAGATCGCAAACTCCAAGAAGGTGAAGGTCACGCTGCGGGAGCTGTTTGAGAAGGATGCCTGGCGCGAGACGACCTCCCGCCTGCCGCTCGCCCTCGGGATGGACGTCTACGGGAATACGATCATCGGGGACCTCGCGAAGATGCCCCACTGCCTGGTTGCCGGCACCACCGGCAGCGGCAAGAGCGTGTGCATCAACTCGATCATCGCCAGCCTCCTCTTCCGCTACTCCCCGGAGCAGCTCCGCTTCATCATGATCGACCCGAAGGTCGTCGAGATGCAGATCTACAACAAGCTGCCCCACCTGATCACCCCGGTCGTCACCGACCCGAAAAAAGTGCTCCTCGCGCTCCGGTGGATCGTCGATGAGATGGAGCTCCGCTATAAGATTTTCGCCAAGTGCGGGGTCAAAAATATCGCCGCCTTCAACGACCGCCCCCTCCCGAAATCCCAGAGCGAGCTCGATGAGGAATCCGCCGCCAGCGCCGCGCTGGAGCCCCCCCCCGCCGGGGACGTTGACCAGGAAGTGGAGGAATCCGCGGAGGAGGAGGCCCCGGACGAGGAGATGCCGCCGATCCGGGTTCCCCGCAGCGACGACCTCATCGTG
The DNA here is from genome assembly GCA_041749755.1 of Terrimicrobiaceae bacterium. Taxonomy (GTDB): domain Bacteria; phylum Verrucomicrobiota; class Verrucomicrobiia; order Chthoniobacterales; family Terrimicrobiaceae; genus QYQL01. The sequence goes on from JBGTAT010000061.1 coordinate 2,704, forward strand.
CCCGACAGGATGCCGTTCATCGTCGTCATCGTCGACGAGCTCGCCGACCTCATGCAGACCGCCCCGGCGGATGTCGAAAGCGCGATTGCCCGGATCACCCAGATGGCGCGAGCGGCCGGGATCCACATGATCGTCGCCACCCAGACCCCTCGTGCGGACGTCGTCACGGGAATCATCAAGGCAAACATCCCGAGCCGGATCGCGTTCCAAGTCGCCTCCAAAATCGACAGCCGGGTCATCCTCGACGAAAACGGTGCGGAGAAGCTGCTCGGGCAGGGTGACATGCTCTACCTTCCCCCCGGAACCTCAAAATACACCCGCGCCCAGGGGGTTCTTGTGACCGAGGAGGAAATCCACCGGATCGTCGAATACGTCGCCTCCCAGGCGGAGCCGAAATTTGATGCCGGCATCCACGAGAAGCTCACCAGCTCGTCGATCCCGGAGGAGGAGGTCAGCGACGAGGACGAGGAGCTCGTCACAAAATGCCTCGAAATTGTGCGCCAGGAAAACCGCGCGTCCACCTCGATGCTCCAGCGCCGCCTCAAGCTCGGCTACACCCGGGCTGCCCGCGTGATGGATATTCTCGAACAACGTGGCATTGTTGGTCCTAAGGACGGTGCCAAGGATCGCGAGATCCTGGTCGACCTCAACGAAGAATATTAGACGCATGGATACTCCGGATTTTTTTATTGGGGCCCGCCTGGGGGCGGCCCGCGCAAAGGCAGGGATCTCGCTTGAGAAGGCGGCCAAAGACACGCGGATCCGCGTGCTGAAGCTCAAGGAGCTAGAGGCCGATGACTTCTCCGGGTTTGCGCATCCGACGTACGCGCGGCTGTTCCTCCTCGACTACGCCGAGTACCTCGGGCTTCCGCTCGACGAGATCCGGCCGATGCTTCCCGACCATGCCGGCCCCGCAGCTGGCGGGTTCCAGTACATCGACGCGCTCGCCGCCGACCTCCCCCGGAAATCCGGCTCGCCGCGCCGCCGGCGCCGGTGGATTTTGTTTTTTGCGATCGCAGCCGTCGGCTTCATCCTGCTGCTGGCAGCGGCGCTCTTCACCTACTTTACGTTTCAAAAAATCGAGCGTGTCGCTCGCTCGAAGCCGCTCGCCGAGGTGACGGCGGCCGAACCCCAGCCAACGCCGGAGTCGACGCCCGAAACAACGCCCACCCCCGAACCGGAGCCCGAACCTCCCGCGCTGGCCGACCCGGCCCCGCTTCCGGAAACCTCTCTGGAAACCCCGCTCAAAATCCAGCTCACCGACCCGGCTGCCGCGCCTGCGGAACTTTCCCCGACCCCATGACCGCCGCACCGCAGAAGATTGGGATGATCAGCCTCGGGTGCGCGAAGAACCTTGTTGATGCCGAGATCATGCTCGGCGGCGCGCGCGAGGAGGGGTTCGAGATCACCGCCGACCCGGCAGAGGCGGACATCCTGGTCGTCAATACCTGCGGGTTTATCGACTCGGCGAAGCAGGAATCTGTGGATGCGATCCTTGAGTCCCACCGGCTGCGGGGCCTGCGCACGCGGCCGGGGCAGAAGCTCGTCGTCAGCGGCTGCATGGCGCAGCGGTTTTCGAAGGAGCTTGCTAACGAGCTCCCCGAGGTCGATGCCTTCCTCGGCCTCGACCAGGTCGCACAGGCCGGGAAAATTTTTCGTCAGGTCCTTGACGAGGACGGCTCGGTCCTGAACCTGGTGACCCCGAAGTCGCGCTATATCCCCGACTACGCGACCCCGAGGTTCCGGCTCACTCCCCGGCACACCGCATATGTCAAAATTGCGGAAGGCTGCAACCACCCGTGCACGTTTTGCGTCATCCCGCAGATGCGCGGGCGCCACCGCAGCCGCACGGTGGACTCGGTCGTCCGCGAGATCCGGCAGCTCGTCGCCGATGGGGTTAAGGAGGTCAACCTGATCAGCCAGGACACCACATATTTTGGCATGGACCTCTGGGACCAGAAGGCGGGTCCCCGGCAGCCGGTGGACTCCGCGCGCGGCACATCGCTCGTCCACCTCCTCGACGAAATCGGGGAGATCGGCGGGGATTTTTGGGTGCGCCTGCTCTACACCCACCCGGCCCATTGGAGCGACGAGCTGATCGCCGCGATCGCGCGCAACCCGAAGGTGGCCCGCTACGTGGACATCCCGCTCCAGCACATCCACCCCGAGATGCTTCGCACGATGCGGCGGGAGACATCGCGCGAGCACATCGAGGACCTCATCGGCCGACTCCGCGACGGAATTCCCGGGCTGGGCCTCCGCACGACGTTCATCGTCGGCTTCCCGGGCGAGACGGAGGAGCACTTCGAGTCGCTCCTGGACTTTATCTCGACGACCCGGTTCGAGCGCCTCGGCGTCTTTAACTACTCGCAGGAGGATGGCTCGCGGGCAGCGAAGATGGAGGGACAAATCCCAGCGCGCGTCAAAAACCGCCGCCACCGGGAGGCGATGAAGCTCCAGCAAAAAATCGCCCTCGAAACCGCCGCGGCCCGGACCGGCGAACTGGTCAGGGTTCTGGTCGAGCAGCCGAACATCGGGCGCACCGAACACGATGCCCCGGACGTCGATTGCCGGGTCGTCCTCACCGAGCCGGGCGAAGTCGGCCAATTTATTTCTGCGCGCGTCATCGGCTCCCAGGTCTACGACCTTGTCGCTAGGCCAGAGGATTGACGATGGTCCGCCGCCTGCTCCAACGCAGAAAAACGCGCCAGCCCGAGCATCACGTGGACATGGCGCTGGGCGACGGGTGGCACAAGCGGAACTTCCTGGCCGAGGTCGTCATCCCCTCGCTCTTCACCAAGCGCCACGGGGAGAAGCTAAAACCCAGCTTCCCGGCCCTGGCCGCCGGCGAGATTTGCATCACGTGGATCGGCCACGCCTCGTTTCTCATCCAGACCCCGGAGCATAGCATCCTGGTCGATCCGAACTGGGCGAAATGGCTCAAGGTGATCAAGCGGATCCGCCAGCCAGGGCTCGCGATCCACGACCTGCCCGCGATCGACCTTGTCCTGGTCACGCACGCGCACTTCGACCACCTCGACCGCCGGACGCTGCGCGCGGTCGCCAGCGACCAGCCGATCATCGTGCCGAACCATGTCGGCGGCCTCGTGAGCGGCCTTGGCTTCCGGCATGTCCAGGAGCTCGCCTGCTGGCAAAGCTTCGAGCACGGGTCGCTGAAAATCACGCTCACGCCGGCCCGCCACTGGGGGGCGCGGGTCCTGCACGACAACCACCGGGGGTTCGGCGGGTTCCACGTCGAGTACGCCGGCCGGTCGGTCTTCCACTGCGGCGACAGCGCGTACTTCGACGGTTTTCGAGAGATCGGCGAACGGCTTCCGGTCGAGATCGCGCTCCTCCCGATCGGCGCCTACGACGCGCCGACCAAGCGCGACGTGCACATGAACCCGGAGCAGGCGCTCCAGGCATTTGTCGAGCTCAACGCGCAGACGATGATCCCGATGCATTTTGGCACGTTCCGCCTCAGCTACGAACCGCTTGACGAGCCACCCAAGCGACTCATGGAACACGCCGCCTCGCGCCACCTCGCCAGCCGGATCTGCCTCCTCAGCGAGGGCGAACCCCGCGTCTTTGACGGAGTTATCCCAATTGTCGACTGATTGGGAAATGCCCATAGGCTGAGTGCGGGGTTGATTTTCTGTGTTCATTTTAAAGGGGCGGCTTTCCCGCAGTCATAGTCAACCGCCCACCAGGGATCCCCGCTGGCTTTGTGGCATTCAGGCGATCCTCTACTCGTTCCAGGACATACGTGGTGTGCTTGAACAAGGAGGAGAAGCGCAAGGATGCCCATGACCGCGCAGCCATCCTGAAGTCCCTGGGCAATGAGCTCAAAAGCGATAACAAGAGCCTGATCGGGAACAAAGGCTTCCGGCGGTTCCTGAAAACCGAGAGGGGAAGCCGCTTTGCCATCGATGAAAAGCTGCTCGCCTCCGACGAGCGCTATGACGGGCTCTTCGTGCTGCGCACCGACCCGGATCACGATGCGGAAACCACCGCTAATGTTTACAAGACGCTCTGGATGGTTGAAGACACGTTCCGCACGGCCAAGAGCTTCATCTTCCGCAGCACCCGCTGTGGCGACGCCCTCCCAGCCATCCGGGCTGCGGGCGCGGGTCTGCCACCTACTATCCGGGAAGCGGCTTCGTCACAGCCGGAAAATGTAGGTCCACAGCCCTGAGGGGCTTTTGCAATCCGTCGACCATCAGAATCTGCAATATTGAAACTGTAGGAGATGGGCGCGAGAGTTCTTAGCTGGTTTCCGCAGGGGGAACTTCCGTGAAGCGCTTAATAGGGCATGTTGGTTCATATTCTCAGGCTCGCATCAAAATGCCTTTTCATTATCTTGGTAGCGCAACGTTTTATCACTTAATATGCCCTCGCCTCTCTTTGTACGGGCCACATGGCCGTCCAGATAGGCAATGTTGCATCCTTCATCGTGCGGGAATGCCAACTTCCACGTTTCCTCTGGAATATCTGCATCCTGAGTGCGCCAATCCCGGAATTCTCCCGAGTAATCCCAGATATGGCCACACAAGAAGTAGGGAATCGTGGAAGCGGAGACAGGCATAACATTGTTAGGATGCCCTCCTCGTAGAGCCCGCATCCGGGTGGTGGGCAATAGCCCATTCGGGTTTCCCTCACCTTTGACAAGCCTCAGATTCATCCCATACGTACGATAACACGGTTTGCTGTTGAATTGCGTTGGACAGGTCAGGACGCTCTTCCGCTTCGCGTCCTTGTCGCTTTCCATTTGATATGGAGTCTTGATTTCGAGGTAAGGCGGTAACACGTATAGCCATCCGTTGGATAATCCCCCTGGATAGGGCATTTCCCCATCATGATCAGCCTCATAAGACGTGGCGGCCATCACCAGTTGTCTCAGATTGCTTACACACGCCGCAGATTCTGAATTGGCGCGGACATTTTGCAGCGCTGGCACCAGGAGGGCTGCCAGCAAACAGATAATGGCAATGACCACAAGCAACTCGATCAATGTGAATGCTGATCGGTCCGGCTTGTGCCATGGGGTGAGACGACAACCTTGGAAAGTGCCCATAGCCTCATTTATCCCGACTAGAGGTGACCCATTGGAGATGTTTGAATTCCAGCACAGGCCCCTTCCAATGCATGGAGGGGCTCCGGTCATCATTTTTGATTTCCGTAAGCGTTTTGAAGGAAAGCGAAGAGACCTCGTTCCAGCCCTTAAGCACAGCGCCTTCCAATGTCTTAAAATCTTCCACGCTCAGCGTGATAGTTTGCCAGTCCGTCTGATCGATTGGGACAAATGCGTAGTATCTCAGGGTTGGGACTCCTTTTTTCATCCAGTTCGTGACCAGCTCAACTCCCAGCACATTTCCGGGATTCTCCGCACGAACTTCAAAGCTTAACCGATCGCCGTGTTCTCCTGAATATCGAGGATCGGAGAGTTTGAATGTCTGAAACTCCCAGCTCCGCTCATTGCCTTCATTGATACGGCCCCAGTCTCTCCATCCATTTTTGAAATCATCGATCATCCGCGACTTGATTAATGGACGCACGGCCACCGAGGCCTTCTTCAATTCCTCTGGAAAAGCGACGGCATAGGAGCTGATCGAATAGGTCTCCGGGTCGCCCTCCTTTCGGTCATTCAATTTGTAGAACACGTTGGCATAGGCATAGAGGGGATTCTCCGCATCGAAGACAGGGCATTCGGCCGACCAGGTGTTGCCGGATCGTACAGCCTCCGTGCCTGACCAGAATCGAGAAACCGGATGCCGGTCGGATGCATAGTAGATGTCTACCTTCACGACTTCACCGGGTCGGTCAGGGGTGACCTCATAGACGGGTGTGGTGCCTGCCCTGAGGGCGAGTTCCGACTTTGGCCATTGCGGGAATTTGAAGGCCTCCTTCAAGTGTTCGTCGAACCACAGGTAAGTGCAAACTTCCGTTTCGGGATAGAATCGATGGTTCAAATGCGGCGAAAACGTCATCAGCTTCTGCTGGTTAGGTAACAGCGCAACGCTTTTCACCACATCATCCATAGGCGCATTGAAGTCATTCGAGGCGCTCACGAAGAGCAGCGGGCACTTGATCAGCGGCAACTGGCTTTCCTCTGATATCGTTTTGCGGAACAGTTCCGGGTTGGTAAACTCAAGTGCGGATCCCGGAATGCCCCATGCGTCATAGGATTTAAAACCCTGGCCGCCGACTCGCGGCACTGCGGCCTTGACACGCGGGTCGCTCGCCACGCGAACGGTTGTCATGCCACCCATGGAGTGTCCGGCCACGCCCAACCGGGTGGGATCCACTTGCGATTGTTGCTCAAGAAAAGAAAGGGCCCGCCGCCCGGCCAACCCAAGGAGATACCAGTTGTTGTTGCGAGGAGAATCGACGGGATCTAGATACAGGCTGCCAGGTGCCATGTTGGTATATCCGCTGTTATTCTCCTGAGTCGGATCGACAGCTCCCCAATTGGTATTGGGTTGCGAGCTCTCGGTGCCATTCATCGGCTTTCCACCCCAATTAATGCTTACGCAGGCATAACCGCGTTTTGCAAATGGGATGACATCGCTTACCCGTGCATACTGCCCGCCCCCGTGAATCCAGACGACACCGGGAAGTTTGGTTCCTCCTTTTGGATAGGCGAAATACGCCGCCACCCGCGCCGGCTTCTCCTTGAATGTTCCCACCGTGAATAGCACATATTGGATGATAATGCCGTCCTGCTCGAACTCCTTGACGACATGCGTATCCAGCGGCTCACTGGAGGCATCGTAGCCCTGCCAGAGTTCATCGGCCGTTTGCGGGATAGATTCTGCAAAGACGGCATCACTCATAAACGACAACGATAAAAGAACCAAAACGTTAAAGATCATCGGCCCCACAGTTTTGGGCCCTTTTTTTCGCTTCTTGTTTATCTCCCTTCTATTCATGATTTTCTATGTGATCGTGTTGATTGGAAATGCGAGGGAGGAAGATCATTTTGTTTCAACTGTCGAGGGAGGGCGGCGAAGCATCGGCATTTCGCCGTTGTCAGTTTCCCCTTGTTTGTATTCAGCTTAAATCTGATACACAGCACCTCAACGACGAATGCGTGCAATAAACTGACAAAACATGCAAACTGCCAGGGTCGGATCCGGGCGCAGACACTCACGAGGGGCGCAGAGGGAAAATAGCAAAAAAGCTCCCAGAATCCGCAGATTCTGGGAGCTTTCGTAACCCTCAAAAATACGTGGTTATGGCAGTCTGCGGCGGCGTCCGCGGAGGCAGGCGGCGAGGAGACCAAAACCGAGCAGAGCCACCGACGAGGGCTCGGGAACGGTAACCACGTCGAACTCACCGATAAAGGAGCTTCCGCCAGCCTGTAAAACATCTACCAAGACATACCGAGCCGTGAATATACTCCCCCCCAAATTATCGGTGAAGCTCACACCCACCTGCCCCGGAGTTGCAGTGGAATAGGAAGTTGTGACTGATCCGACAAAATTCCAACCTGTGGAAACCAGGTTAGCACTCGCAATGCCGGAACCCGCACTGAGCAACGTGGTTGAACCATAGAGAGTGTAGGCCTGATTTTGACGGGCATCTACATGCCAGGAATAGCTATTGAAAGCAAATATGGATTGGGCGCTTCCCAAGTCGATCAAATAGCGGTTTGGAGCGTTCACATCGAAAAACGAACTTCCGGGAGAGCTATTTTCGTTTGCCTGCCCCAACCCATTATTGAGGATCGCAGTGCCACCACCTTTTGCTGCAGTATCTGTCGGAACACTAAAGGTCGCATGACCTTGCGATGCGTTCGCGTAATCAGTGTTCGACAGGTTGGCAATTGTGGTGAATTTGTTCCATGTATTTCCGTCGGTCGGAGTGGTGTTCGCGTATTTTTCCGTAGTCACGATCACGGCCGCATGCGCATATCCTGCGCAGATAACCGCCAGAGCCGTTAGTATGGTAGTTTTCATTGATTTTCTTTCAATTTTGTTGTTGAGGGTTGGCTATACTGTTGCGTTGCGAATACGCCCAGAAGCTCCAGAGGGAGAACCAGGGGTGTCCACTGCCTAAAATTCTAGCAGTTCTCCCATTCAATCAAGTGAAGATTCGTGCAAGCCCTTGACAAAACGTGCAAACATTCAAGGCTTCAGGGTTGCTTCTGCCGAGAACTGACTGCCCAGCCGCCATGAAACGTTTGCAGCTCGGTGTAAGTGGCTTGGGTGTAGTAGCCCACGGCTTCTGAATAAGACAGCTTCATCTTTCCGGCCGACGTGCCGATGAGTCGCGCGAGGACAGGGCGGCTCGCAGCCGCTTCCGCAGCCTCGATGAGTTCTTTGGCCAGCGTGTCGGAGGACGGGATCATCCGGGCGGTTGGCAGCGGTTGGGCCACCATCGCCGTCGAGTCGGAGGTCGAAGGCGGGACGCTAACGACGCGAGTGCGTGCCTATGTGCTTCAAAACCACGTAGTGCCCGCAGTCAAGTCCTCCTCCCCGCACTCAACCGAAGGGCTCGGCAACCCCGGATGGATGAACCGACCGGAATGCCTCGTCGGCTCGGGCGGCACCGAGAGCCCCGACATCACCGCCAGCGATCGCGGCAATGGCTACCGGGTCGGCCTGTATCACATGGACGCCAACGGGAACAATTTACGGTTGATTGTCGGGAGCGGAAGTGGTGGTAACTTGGAAGTAGCGGTTGCGCACTTCTTCGTGTGAATCGAAGGCTGAATCGGAGTCATCACCCGGGTCGAGCGTCCTGAATCCAACTGCCTTGTAAGAGCTCAGGTTTGGGGTTGCAGCAACGCCAATCTCATCCGTTCCGCCAACAAATGGGGTGTAGTGAAACCACTTGATGCTGCCAGCATCCACAGAAATCTCATTATAATTAACCCCTTTGATAAAGTCGAACTGCTCTGAGATATACCAATTATTGGAGGTGTCCTGAAAAATGAAACGCACACTGTAATCCCGGTCGTTGGTTCGTTGCCGGGATTCAACGGTAAATGTGCTCAGAATCCCCTCGTCTGCTGTCATACTTGTGCCATTTTCCCAAATGTAGGATACCGCAAGACTTCCAGCCCCATTGCGCGACACAGAAAAGTATTGACCCTCCTCCCGCACTTCAACCTTCCCGGTCCCGGAACTCGACCAATTGGCGTTAAATATCGGATTGCGACCAGTAGCATTCGGATAGTAGTCGCGGTAAGACATTGGGGTGGATGTTGCTCCCTCAATATACGTGTCGGTAACCGCACCAGCGGGTCCATCCGAGACGGTCCCGGTGGAAATATCGGTCGCTCCACCTGGCTCACCCCAGTGAACGATCTCGGCTGCGTGGCTACGTGAGGTACTGATGGCCAGAGTGGCAATGACTGTGAGGAACGTTGTGTGAATTGTTTTCATTGGGTTAATCAGGTCGGTTTTCGTTGGAATGTTGGATTTATGCGAGTTGCATCTAGTTGGTTTTGGTTTAGGAGATGAAAACGAGTCAGGCATTGGGCACGAGACGTTTTGTGATGAATGTTTAATGATGGCGGTTCGTCGGGGTGTGGGGAGGAGCTTTTGAGATTCTCATTCCCATTGTCCCCGCTCGGAACCCTTTAGCGACCACTATTTTGTGCAAGCGCGTGACAATCAGTGCAGCCGGTTTCCTTCCAGAGAGCGAAAATTTACCCAGCAGTGGCCTGTCCAAGAGCACAGAGAGCGATGGAGCGAATCATCAGGGCCGCACCGATGCATGGTGAAAGCTCTCCAAGGACGGCTTCGTGGAATTGCAGGCCCGCGGGGTTGGTCCAGAGCATCTGTCCGGCGGAGCGTTGCACGGCGTTCAGATAGCGCTTGTGGGACTCCGGGGTGGTCGAGCTCAACGCGCAGACGATGACCCCGATGCATTTTGGCACGTTCCGCCTCAGCTACGAACCCCTCGACGAGCCGCCCCAGCGGCTCATGGAACACGCCGCCTCGCGCCACCTCGCCAGCCGGATCTGCCTCCTCAGCGAGGGCGAACCCCGCGTCTTTTGACGGAGTTATCCGGTCTGGATCAGAGACCGGTTTTTGGCGAGGTAGGCGGCGCCGGAATAGACGGTGAGGAACACCGTCACCGTCACGAGCCCCCAGGTCCCTGCCGCCCAGGCAAATTCCATCCAGGCCGCCTGCGTCCATTCCCCGACCGCCAGCAGGATGAGGAAATAAATAATCGTGATCATCTGCCAGGCGGTCTTGTGCTTTCCAAGTTTGTCGGCCGGCACGACGATCCCCTTCGAGGCCGCGAGCGACCGCAGCCCGGTGATCAGAAATTCGCGGCTGATGATCACGATCACCGCCCACGCCGGAAACCGGTCGATCGCGGCGAGGCTGATGAACGCCGATGCGGTCAGGATCTTGTCGGCAAGCGGGTCCATGAGCTGGCCAAAATCGGTGATGAGGTTCCGGCTTCGCGCCAGGACGCCGTCGAGGTAGTCGGTCGCAGCCGCGACCAGGAAGACGGCGAGCGCCAGCGAAAACCGGCCGGGGAAATCGACCGAGAAGCAGAGAACAAAAACCGCCGTGAGCCAGAGCCGGGAAACCGTGAGCTTATTCGGGAGGTTCATGGAAAAGTTGGCGGTTGCATGCGGGGGCACCGCTAACGTACGATGCGCGGACTTTTCTGCCAAACCCTAAACCATACCATATGAGCAATTGTGATATCGGCCTGATCGGCCTCGCCGTGATGGGCGAAAACCTCGTTTTGAACATGGAGTCGAAAGGCTTCCGCGTCGCCGTCTTCAACCGCACGACCGCGGTGACCGACAAGTTTGCCGGGGCCCGCGCGAAGGGGAAAAATATCGTCCCCTGCCGGACGCTGGAAGAATTTGTCGGCTCCCTCGCCCGTCCGCGCAAGGCGCAGATCATGGTTAAGGCCGGCGCGCCGGTCGATGCCGTCATCGAGCAACTCATCCCGCTCCTCGAGCCGGGCGACATCATCATCGATGGCGGGAATTCGCTGTGGACCGATACCCAGCGCCGCGAAAAATACCTGCGAGAGAAGGGGCTCCACTTTTTTGGGGTCGGCGTATCCGGCGGCGAGGAGGGGGCGCTCAAGGGCCCCTCGATCATGCCGGGGGGCTCGGCGGAAGGCTGGAAATCGATCGAGCCGATCTACACGCGCATCGCCGCCGTCGCCGAGGGCGAACCGTGCTGCCGCCACATGGGCACCGACGGGGCCGGCCACTACGTCAAGATGGTCCACAACGGGATCGAGTACGGCGACATGCAGCTCATCTGCGAGGCCTACGCGATCCTCCAGGCCACGGTCGCCCCGACGGCGGAGGAATTTGCGGAGATCTTTTCGGAGTGGAACAGCGGGGACCTCGACTCGTTCCTCATCGAGATCACGGCAAACATCTTCCGCCGCAAGGATCCCGAAACCGGCAAGCCGCTGGTGGATGTGATCGTGGACAAAGCCGGCCAAAAGGGGACCGGCAAGTGGACCGTCGGCCATGCGGTCGAGATGGGCGTCCCCCTCTCGGTCATCGGAAGCGCGGTGGAGGCCCGCATCCTCAGCTCGATGAAGGCCGAGCGCGTG
>JBGTAT010000062.1:0-4854 GCA_041749755.1 Terrimicrobiaceae bacterium
AACAGGCGCTGCGATCCTTTGAAGCCCGAACCCACGAAGAACTCCTGGCCGCCATTGCCAAAGCGCTCTCCCGTGTCAGCGCCTCCGATGCCCGCAATTGGTTTGCCTCTTGCGGCTATAGTATTATTTAATATGCTCTAGGCGACGGAACGCTTGTTCAGCGCCTCTTACCCGTGCAGGCCTCCACAGCGAACGGCACCCTGGCGAATGTCGAAGACATCGCTGCCGGCTTCAACCACAGTGTCGCCCTTCACGGCAACGGTACCGTCTCCACTTGGGGAAATAACCAGTACGGCCAGTTGGGCATAGGAAATGCCATAAATCAAACCCGCCCCGTGCCGGTCGTGACTGCCAACGGCACGCTCACCGGTGTCGTCGCGATCGCCTGCGGGGAATTTTCCACCTATGCCCTCAAATCCGACGGCACCGTTTGGGCATGGGGACTCAATACCAACGGACAGCTCGGGCTTGGGACCACGACAAACCAAACGCGTGCCATACAAATCCCGTCCCTCGCGGGTGTTGCCCACCTGGCGGCCGGAAACCGCTTCGCCCTAGCGGCAAAAAGCGATGGAGCCGCCTGGTCTTGGGGCATGAACTCGAACGGCCAGCTCGGACTTGGAACGACCACGCAATCACTCGCCCCCATCCAAATCCTCAGTCTCACCGGCATCGTCGCCGTCGAGGGCGGAGCCTCGCATTCGCTGTTTGTCAAACAGGACGGAACCCTCTGGGCCTCCGGGCTGAATAGCTCGGGCCAGCTGGGCGATGGAACCACAACTCAAAAAACCTCGCCCGTCCAGGCGCTTGCCCTCACCGGAATTTACGATGTCGCGGCCGGTGCCAACCATTCGCTCGCTCTCAAGTCCGATGGAACCCTCTGGGCCACCGGAGCGAATGCCATTGGTCAGTTGGGCGACGCCCTTCTGGTGAACCGCAAAACCGCTGTCCAGGTCGCCTCGTCGGTCCTCAGAATCTCCGCCGCGGTGAATCGGTCCATATTTTGCTCGACCGCCGGGGAGCTCCGGAGTGCGGGCGCAAATATTTATGGCGAATTCGCCATCGGCCATGCGGGCTACGTCACATCGGCGGCCGGAATCCCCCCGTCGGATCCCCTGCAAATTGCCTGCGGGAATGGGTTCACCGTCATCCTCAAACCCGACGGAACCGTCTGGGCCTCGGGCCTGAATTCTTCGGGCCAGCTGGGCGATAATACCAAAATCCACCGCGCGACTCCGGTTCAGGTCCAGTCTGCCACCGGTGGGGTTCTCTCGAACGTCTCGTCGATCGCGGCCGGTGCCGACCATGCCATGGCTCTCAAGGCGGATGGTACGCTCTGGGCTTGGGGAAGCAATGGCAACGGACGCCTCGGCGATGGCACCACCGTCGCCAAGCTGCGTGCGGTTCAAGTCAAAGCGTCCGCCTCGGTCTTCTTTTCCGGTGCCGCAGAACTTTCTCTCGGCTCCGGGTGGAGCCTTGCAAGGAAGTCGGACGGGACGCTCTGGGCTTGGGGGCTCAACTCCAGCCAGCAATTGGGGATCGGATCCACAGCGCAGCAGACGTACCCTGTTCAGGTCACATCGGCTTCAGGTCCCCTTTCAAATATTGTTGGAATCGAGGCTGGCTCCTTCCACGGCATGGCTCTGGCCTCCGATGGCTCGTTCTGGGTCTGGGGCTTAAACACAAACGGCCAGCTTGGCCTCGGTAACACGACGACCCAAGGCCGCGCCGTGATCCATCCGTCGATCTCTGGCCCACTCGACTTTTCTGCCGGGGATAAACACTCGCTCGTCCTCTCCTCGAACGGAACCGTTCTGGCTGCCGGTCTCAATTCCAGCGGCCAACTCGGAGACAACTCCACCACGCAGCGCACGGCCTTCGTGGCAGCCGCCAACGTGAGCGGCGCTCAGTCTCTCTCGGCGGGATACAACCACTCGCTGGCGATCAAGGCCGGCTTGGTCTTCTCATGGGGGCTCAATTCCAGCGGCCAACTCGCTCAAAATTCATTTTCCAACCTCAAAGTTCCCACCCAAGTCCCCGGCATCGCGGCAGCGACCCAAGTTGCCGCCGGAGCCGACCATTCGATCCTCGCCACCGGCGCACCCGCCCTCTTCGCCTCGGGAGCCAGAACCTACGGCCAGTTTGGTGACGGACTTTATGGGTTTTCCTCCACCTTCGTTCAAGCATCGAACCTGCTTCTCATCGACTGGAACGACTCCGACCACGACGACCTGCCGGATACCTGGGAACAGAACAATTTCGGTGGCCTTTCCCAAAACGGGGCCGCCGACCCGGACGGCGATGGCTTCTCAAACCTTTCCGAATGGCAGACATCGAACGATCCAAATAACTACTTCAGCCAAAACGGCGTTGTGATCACACCTCAGATTCAAATCGTCAGCGGAAACAACCAAACAGGTGCTCCAGCTGCATTCACCACAGCCTCTCTCGTTGCGCGAGTCCTTGACGCCGCGAGCGGTCTTCCTCTAACTAACGCCCCCGTTGTTTTCCAGACAGGCGATGGCTCAGCAAGACTTTCCACCTCCAACTCAGGCTCCCCCGGTCCTCTTGCCTCCATCTCTTTACGTACGGACACCAGTGGACTGGCTTCTGCCTATCTCCTTCTTCCATCGACCCTAGGCGCTTCGGCTTCAGTGCACGTTTCCTCGGCGGGTGCCTCAGATGCAGTATTCACAGCTCAAACCTTATCGATCCCAACCGGAGGACTTCGTCTCTGGCTTGGCTCCGATATCGGCATTCAGACCGATAGTAATGGTCGCGTTATCGGTTGGCAGGACCAATCCGGGCAGAACAACAACGCATCCTCTCCTACCGAGGCTGCGAGGCCGGCTTTGCTCAGCGACAGCCTCACTGAAAGGCCCGCCTTGGTTATGCAGGGTGATGACTACATCACATTCCCGCGAATGACGGATATTCGAACTGTCTTCGTGGTGCTCAAATACGATGCTTCATATCCTTCACACCAATTTCTATTGGGTGATGGATCTAGTTACGACTACCACGACAATGGCGAGGAAATCTTTTGGAGCGGCTCCGGGAATCCCAATGTTAAGAATGGAGTGACTAGGGTCAACGGTAGGATTGTTGATCCCCTTCTCACAAAAAAACCAACATCGTGGTCGATCATTTCACTTGCTCAGACGGGACCTTCCTCCGCTAGCAACTTTTCAAAAGACCGTTGGTTCGATCCCTTTAAGGGAAGAATTGCCGCGCTGCTCATTTACAATCGCAACCTCTCTGCCGAGGAAATTTCCGGCGTCGAGCAGTTTCTCAAGGCAAATTATTTGCCCGGACTTATGGATTCCGACTCCGACGGCATGGCCGACGGGCTTGAGCGCACTTGGTTTGGTGGACTTTCGCAAACCGGCAGCGATGATTTTGACCAGGATGGCGTAACAAATCTTCTGGAATTTGAGATGAACTCAAACCCAGCCAACCAAGATTCCGACCAGGATGGGATCCTCGACGGAGATGAAGACGCCGATGTGGACGGCATGGTAAACAGTTACGAAAGTGCCAATGGCTTGATGCCTTTGTCCAACGACGCTCTCTACGACAGCGATGGAGACGGGATCCCGAACTACTGGGAATATTTGAAGGGGACTGCTGCTGGGGATAAAGCCAGCCTCACCCCGGACTATATCGTGGATCCCGTGCATGGGGGTGATTCGGCGGGCGACAACATCGTGGCCACGGTGATGGAGGCGGTGAACGCGGTGCCCGTGGCCAGCGGGGATGCGGCGGCGAGCTACAAGAGCATCTACCTCGTGAAGGGTAACCACACAGGGAAGGTGTCGATTCCGGGTAACAAGCGGATCGCGCTGGTGGGCGAGCGCGGAGGGGTGGCGCGGCTGGTGGGTGGTGCGCTGAACGACCGCGTTTTGGAAGTATCAGATATCTGCGTTGTGGAGGGCGTTGTCATCACGAGGCCGGTCGAAGCGATTCTGACGGGAACGGTGACGAGCAGCGGGATCGGAGTATGGGGATTGACGGGGCAGGGCATGGGAAAGATCACCAACTGCGTGATTTATGGGCAAGCCACAGGGATCGAGTTCTGCGATAGCTGGAGTGGAAGTGCGGCAATGATCGAACATTGCACGATATTCGGAAACAAGACGGCTGGGCTGTCAGCGGGAGTTCGCGACCGGATCGGCACAGTGAAAAGTTGCATTATCTGGAATCCCCAGGCAGCAGCCGGCAATCAATTTTCCGGCGGGTACTCGGCGAATTTGAGCGGAAATATCGTTTATGCTGGAGAGTATAGCGGGCTGAACCTCGATCCGAAGCTGACGGGGCGCGGCCAAATCCGGGCCGACTCTGGAGCGAGGGATGCGTCGATTGTTGCGTCGCTGGTGGTGCGTGACATGGACGGAGAAGCAAGGCCGGCTGGCGCATCGAAGGACATTGGGGCCGATGAGTGGAAAGATACAGATGGTGACTGGCTGGCCGATAGGTTTGAAATGGCATGGTTCGGAGACTTGGGCCAGGCTGGCGATGGAGATTTTGACAACGATGGGCTCAGCAATCTGGGAGAGGACCTCGCGGGGAGCAATCCGACGGTGGGCGATACGGATGGAGACGGGGCTCTGGATGGAGCAGAAGTCAGCGGTGGAGCGGACCCTTTGGTTGTGGACTCGGATGCGGATGGCATGCCGGACGGTTATGAGGTTCCCAATGCGCTGAACTGCAAAGCGGACGATAAGATGTATGATGACGATGGAGACGGGATCCCGAACTACTGGGAATATTTGAAGGGGACTGCTGCTGGGGATAAAGCCAGCCTCACCCCGGACTATATCGTGGATCCCGTGCATGGGGGTGATTCGGCGGGCG
>JBGTAT010000063.1:0-1717 GCA_041749755.1 Terrimicrobiaceae bacterium
ATCTCGCGGAGCACGGCAGGATGTTCCGACGTCTCGGCGACCATCTCGGCCGCCCCGATCACGGTCTGGACCGCCAGGTCGAGGGCCAGCTTGCGGGAAAGCCCGCAGGCGACGCCGCCATCGGACAGTGCCTCGATCACAAGGTAGATGTACGCAGGACCGCTCCCGCTCAGCCCGGTAACCGCATTCAACATCTTTTCTTCGACAGGAAAAACCGCCCCGATGCTGGAAAAAACCGCTTCGGCAGTCGCTTCGTCGTCCGGCGTCGTCGACGTGCCGCACGCAAACGCGGTGGCGGCCCGGCCGACCATGGCGGCCGTGTTCGGCATGGCCCGTACGATCCGGCTTTTTGGAGCCATCCCGGCGAGCGAGTCGATCGAGAGCCCGGCAACGATCGAGATGACCAGCTTCCCTTCGAGCCCGCCCCCAGCCTGCCCGAGCGCCCCGTCCACATCGGCCGGCTTGACGCAGAGGATGATCGTCGACGCGAGCGCGACGGCCTCCGCGTTCGATGTCACCACGTTGACAGAGGTCGCGTCGCTCAGGTTTTCCAGCAGCTCAGGCTCCGGGCACGACGCAACAATGTCCGTCGCCTCGCAGACCTTCGCCCGCAGCATCCCCTGGATGATCGCAAACGCCATTTTCCCCGCTCCAATAAACGCGTATTTCATGGGGAGCCTCATATCATCCCCGAACCCGGAGGGCGAGAGCGGATTTTCGGGGAGTCCGGGAAGGGTGCAGAACAAATTTCTTCGGGGAATCCCCGAAGGGGATGAAATCACTTAGCCCAGGGTTGCGAAGCTACCCTGGGGTTGTATCAAATGCGATCAACCCCATCGGGGTTGTGTCCATTTCCCAATCGTGAGGCAACCCATTCAAGGTTGATATATGCGATGCCATATACCCAGGGTAGCTTCGCAACCCTGGGCTCAAAGACCCAGCCACGTTGTGGCTCAATTAATTGTGTTCCTCCAAACAATTCTCTTAGCAATCATCTCTGCTCACTCATCAGAAATTTGCCCTCAACCCTTCAGGAGGGTGCCAACATGAGGCGGGAGGCGGCGGACTCGAGAAGATGGTCCGCATTTCTCAGCGCCTCCTCAAGCGGGAGCCCGGGAGGGGTGATGGCAACGACGTCATCAAAGATCTCGCGCAGGTGGGGGTCTGCGTCGATGCACCCCGCGAGCGCGATCACACGCTTTCCACACCTGCGAGCGAGGACTGCCACACCGAGCGGACCTTTTCCTTCGAGCGTCTGCGCATCAAGGCGGCCCTCGCCGGTGATGACAAGATCGCTTTCCGCAATTTCTTTTTCCAGGCCCAGAACCTCGGCGATCATCTCAAACCCCGGGCGGAAGGATGCCCCCAGAAAGCACATGAGCCCGAAGCCGGTTCCTCCCGCTGCCCCGGCTCCCGGAACATCCCGGCAGTCGCGGCCGAGGTCGCGCGCCACAATTTCGGCCAGATGGCGGAGGGCGTCCTCCAGCGGCTGCAGGTCGACCGCGCCTTTTTGAGGGCCATACGTGTGCGTCGCTCCTCTGGTTCCCAGCAGCGGATTTTGCACGTCGCAGAGCGCGATGAGCTCCGGCAGGTCAAGGGCGTCGGGCACCAGAATGCGATCCAGCGCGGGCAGGTTCTGCGGGATCGGATCGATGGGCACGCCATCGGCCGCTAAAAACCGGAATCCGAGGGCGGCTGCCATGCCGCAGCCGCCGTC
>JBGTAT010000064.1:0-2513 GCA_041749755.1 Terrimicrobiaceae bacterium
GGATGCGGATCGCCAGCAACGAGGGCAGCCTCGTCCAAGGCTACCATGCCGCCCGCATGGAGGCCGAGAAGGCGTTCGGCAACGGCGCGGTCTACATCGAAAAATTCATCGTCAACCCGCACCACATCGAGTTCCAGGTATTCGGTGACGAGCACGGCCGGATCGTCCACCTCGGCGAGCGCGACTGCTCGCTCCAGCGCCGCAACCAGAAGATCGTCGAGGAATGCCCATCCCCGCTCATGACCGCCGACCTGCGGAAAAAGATGGGCGAGGCGTCGATCAAACTCTGCGAAAACGTCGGCTACACGAACGCCGGCACGATCGAGTACCTCGTCGACGACGCCGGGAACTTCTACTTCATGGAGATGAACACCCGGATCCAGGTCGAGCACCCGATCACCGAAGAGGTGTACGGATGCGACCTCGTCAAGCAGCAGATCCAGGTCGCCGCCGGCGAGCACCTCAGCGACTACGTCGTCAACGCACAGCCCCGCCACCACGCGATCGAATGCCGGATCAATGCCGAGGACCCGGAAAAACATTTCCAGCCCTGCCCGGGCAATATCGAGCTCTACTACGCGCCCGGCGGGCGCGGGATCCGGATCGACTCGCACGCCTACGCCGGCTACCCGATCCCGCCCCACTACGACTCGATGATCGCCAAGGTCATCGCCAGCGCGTCCAGCCGCGAGGCCTGCATCCGCCGGATGTCCCGAGCGCTCGGCGAATACATGATCACCGGCATCAAGACGACGATCCCGTTCCAGCAGGCGATCATGCGCAACTCCGACTTCCGCAAGGGCAAATACCACACCGGATTCGTCGAGCAGATGCTCCGCGACGGTGTCCCGGTCGTCCGCTGATTCGCCCAACCTCCACGCTCCTTGAATGCGTGGCATGGGCATCCCTGCCCATGCGTTTTATTTTTCTTCTCAGAAATGCTTGCCCCGTGAAGATCGGCTGATATGGTGGCAAACCCAGCGGCTGGGTAGCTCAGTTGGCAGAGCAGAGGACTGAAAATCCTCGTGTCGGGGGTTCGATTCCCTCCCCAGCCATTCCTTAGAACCAGTTGGTTCTGAGGTGTTTACAAAGGCAAGCAATCCGTTCTCCGGGCGCTTCCTCCTCAGCCCCTGGTAGGGCGAACTGCGGCAGGACTTGCGGATGAGATCCGGCTTGAAGACAGCGACATAATACTGGGCATCGTTCGAGCGATCCACCAGCTGGTGCTCCTGCGAGGGAAACATCCAGAGGAGGGAGCGTGGACCGAATGTAAACCGACCGTCCCCGGTGACGTAGGTGACGGTGCCGCGGGCGACAAGGTTGAGCTCCAGCTCTACATGGTGGTGGCTTCTCAGGGAGGGCGGGTTGCGCGTGGATTCCGCCAAAAAGAGAAACCCATCATGGGCGCGATCCAGTTTTAAATCCTGCAGCACATCCGCAAAATACGAAAACTTTATAATTTCTGGTCAGAAGGATCTTGCGGGGACATTCCTCCCATTCCTCCCATTCCTCCTAGGTCGAAGGGCGATGGTATGATAAGACCCCATAGATGCCGGGCAGATTCCCGGCGAAAGTGCCCCAGACACTAAGTACCATGAAAACGATCCCACTTCTTGCTGCCTCAACACTGGTCGGCCTTCTCTTGGTCGGCTGCACAAATGCGGACGGCCGATTCCGCCCGATTGACCCGCTCGGCCGCATGATTTTTGATGCGCTGGACCCGGCCCCCCGCCAGTACAACAACAACGGCAACGATTCCTACTATGCCCAGCCGCAGTACCAGAACGGCCGGCAGCAAAACGCCGTCTGGGTCGAGGGCGCCTACGGGCGGGATGCGAGCGGGCGGCGCGTTTGGATTCCCGCCCACTATGAAGGCGGCGGCTACAGGTAGGGTCTTGGGAGCGGCCACGCCGTGATGAGGCGATAGGGACTTGCGCGGGCACCGAACGTCTGCGAAAATCCGTCCCCCATGCTTCTCTCTTCCCTATCCGCTCCTTCCCGCTGGCAGCCACTGATCTCGTCCTCGATCCTGCGGGAATCGCTCCGCTGGATCTCAGAAAATGCGGATTCCGCGGTGACCGGGATCCACGAGTTGGGCAGGCCCGGCTGGTACGTGAACGTTCACGGGTACACCACTCAGGCGCGCGAACTCTGCACGTGGGAGAACCATCCGGAGACGATCGATGTGCAGTACCTGATCGAGGGAGCCGAGGGCATTGACGTGACGGCCGTTGAAGACCTCGGGGAGCCGACGTCATTCAAAGCGGACTCGGATACGCAAAAGTTTTCGGCGACCTCCGCGCCGGCGACGCAGGTCGTCCTTCGTCCGGGCGACTTCGTCGTCTTTTTTCCCGGCGAGGCGCACCGCCCGAAGGTTGCGATCGGGTCCCCGCTCGCCATCCGAAAGCTCGTGGTGAAGGTCCCGGCCCGCGATCTCGCGGCTGACGTTTGTTAGAAGGCTACGCCTGCGACGGCAGATCCCCGTGGAGGGACTGCTGGATCGCAGCTGCGAG
>JBGTAT010000065.1:0-2546 GCA_041749755.1 Terrimicrobiaceae bacterium
GCCGGATTGCCCGCCGGGAGCGCCGCCCACAACACGGGGACCTTCTCAAAAAATTCTGCCGGCAGCCGGTCGAGGTCGAGGCCGAAAAAATCTTTGATCTGGCTGATGAGGATGATGACCGCGATCCCGCTGGTGAACCCGGTCGTGACCGGGTACGGGATAAACTTGATGAGCGTCCCGATTTTCAGCAGCCCCATCGCGACCAGAAGCACGCCGGCAAGCATCGTGCAGACGGCCAGCTTCTCGAACCCGTAGGTATGGACGATCCCGTAGACGATCACGACAAACGCGCCGGTTGGGCCGCCGACACAGAGCTTGGTGCCCCCGAAAAATGAGATCAGAAATCCCGCGATAATTCCTGTGTAGATCCCCTGCTGCGGAGTCACTCCCGATGCGATCCCGAATGCCATGGCTAAGGGGAGGGCGATGACCCCGAGCGTCAGTCCGGCCATCACATCGGCCGCCAGCTTCTTCCTGCTGTAATCCCGGAGCATCCCGAACGCCATCGGCAGCGCGTAGAGGGGATCTTTTTGGGACATAGTACGAACGGCTAAAGCCATGTCCCCCCAGCTGCAATCCTTAATTTCCTCCAGGCTTTGATCTCAAAAGGCGTGCATTTTTATGCCGGGATTTCACAATCCTCCCCCGACGCATGGCCACCGCATCTTCCCCCACACGCCCGCAGGGTTTTTTTGTGATGGGGGTCTCGGGCTGCGGCAAGAGCACGGTCGCCCGGGCGCTCGCCGAGCGGCTCGGCTGGACGTTCCACGATGCCGATGATTTTCACCCGCAAGAAAACGTGGATAAGATGCGCGCCGGGATCCCGCTGAACGACGGCGACCGCTGGCCGTGGCTGGCCCGGCTCAACGGACTGCTGTCCGATTCGATACGCACCGGATCGCATCCGGTGCTCGCCTGCTCGGTGCTCAGGCAGATCTATCGCGAAAAGCTCGTCGAGGGCGACCTGCCGGTCACCGGCATTTATCTCCAGGGGACCTACGAGGAAATCCTGGCCCGCCTGGCCGCCCGCGAAGGCCATTTCATGCCGCCGGCTCTGCTCCGCTCCCAGTTTGAGACCCTGGAGGAGCCGACCGATGCCTGGACGGTCCCGATCACGCTTCCGGTGGAGGAGATCGTCTCCCGGATTGCCGGCCGGATTGAAGCGGGCTAATCCCGAAAACGGCGATAGCTCGGGGCGATCTGTCACAATCTGCTGGCCGCGAAGGGCCTTGGTCAGCGCTCACCGTAACACAGTGGATACGCCTCGCGCCTCCGCAGGCCCTATCGGCCAGCATCTTGCGCCATCTCATCCCCTCCTATCGCCGTTTTCGGGCTTAATCGTCCCGGCCGCGCAGGCTCATCGCCTTTTGCAGGATGCTCTGGGCCACCTCCTCGTGGCCGAGCCCGGTCGAGTCGAACCGGAAATCCGAGGCCTCCTCATAAATCGGCCTGCGCGAGGCGAGCAGGTCATCAAAGGTCTTGCGCGGGTCGCCGGTCTGGAGGAGCGGGCGCCGGTTGCTCCGCGTCGCCCGCTCAAAGAGCGTCCCCGGATCAGCATCCAGCCAGATCACCGGGCCGATCCTGCGCAGCGCCGTCCGGTTCACCTCGCACAGGATCGCTCCCCCGCCGGTCGCCAGCACCACGCCGGCGATGCCGATCAAACTCGCCAGGACGTCCTGCTCGACGGCCCGGAATCCCTCCTCCCCCTCGTTCGCAAAAATCTCTGTGATGCTTCGTCCGGCCGATTGCGCGACGAGCTCGTCGGTATCGACGAACCGGTGGCCGGTCAGCGCGGCCATCCGGCGACCGACCGACGACTTGCCGCAGCCCATAAACCCGATGAGAACAAAATTCGGAAGCACGCGGTCATTTTCGCACGACGCGTGTGGCACGCGAGCCTTTTTGATTTGTCTCGATCTCGAATTCCACCTCGTCGCCCTCGCGGAGCGACCGGTACCCGCCGCCCTCGATCGAGCTGAAGTGCACGAAGATATCTTCGCCGGTATCCGGGTTGACCAAAAACCCGAACCCCTTTTTATCGTTGAACCACTTTACTGTTCCTTTTGGCATGTGCTAGTTCTGCGGAGGAAGCGTCGTCGCTTGCCTTGCCATTGCAGTGGGCTGGGGGGCGGTGGTCAAAGGCTCTTCGGAAACAATTTCGTCACAAATGACATCGACACCATCCCTGCCCGGAACCGGATCCCGCCCGCCGGGGCGGCTATGAAGGCGTCCGCTCTGGTGGTCGCATCCGAGGCGGGCATCTCCGCGGCGGTGGCGTTGCTGGCCTCCGGCGGAGTGGTGGCGCTGCCGACCGAAACCGTTTACGGGCTCGGCGCCTCCGCGCTCGACCCGGCCGCCTGCGCTAGGATCTTCGAGGCCAAGGATCGCCCGCTCAGCGACCCGCTCATCGTCCATCTGCCCGGAATCGATTGGCTTGACGTTCTGGCCGATGCGTCTCCGGTGGCGCGGGAGCTGGCCGCCCGGTTCTGGCCCGGCCCTCTCACGCTCGTGCTTCCCCGTAAGGATGTTGTTCCCGACATCGTGAC
>JBGTAT010000066.1:0-3235 GCA_041749755.1 Terrimicrobiaceae bacterium
ACGCCGTGCGCGATGCGCTCTACGCCAGCAAGATCATCAGCTACGCGCAGGGGTTCGTCCAGCTGGGCGCCGCCTCCGAACTTTACGGGTGGAGCCTCAACTTCGGCGACATCTCGTCGATCTGGCGCGGCGGATGCATCATCCGCGCCCGGTTCCTCAACCGCATCACCGAAGCCTATCGGAGCAATCCCGGCCTCAAAAACCTGATCCTCGATCCGTACTTCTGCGACATCATTGCGAAGGCCCAGTCGAACTGGCGCACCGCGATCCAGACCGCGATCGGGCAGGGGGTGGCCGTCCCGGCGTTCAGCGCCGCCCTCGCGTACTTTGACAGCTACCGCTCGGCCCGACTTCCGGCCAACCTCCTCCAGGCACAGCGCGATTATTTCGGGGCGCATACCTATGAGAGAACAGATAAGCCGGCGGGCGAGTTTTTCCACACCGAGTGGTTTGCGTAGGGTGGGCTGACTACGGTCCGGCAGCGGTTCCCGCAGCCGGGTGCTCCTCGAGGTGGTCCGGCCCGCCGGATCCGTCGTGGCCGTGGGCTTTCAGGCGCCCGATGTTTTCCAGGTTCACCCCCATCGTCTCGATGCCGAATCGCCAGGTCACCAGCGCCCCGAGCAGGCATGTGCCGACGAGGGTATAAAGCAGAACCCCCGTGCCGATCTCGCTGAGCAGGATCGGAAAGAGGAACGCCGTTGCCACCGCCCCGATCTTCGCAAACGACGCCGCAAAACCCGCTCCGGATCCCCGGATCTTTGTCGGAAACACTTCGCCTGCGATCAGGTACGTCATTGCATTCGGGCCGAGGTTCGTCATGAAGTTGAAGAGCATGAACCCCGCAAAAATCAGGATCGTCTGGCCGGTCCCGGGGGACAGGTGGGTTGAAAAGGCCGCCAGGAGGAGGCCGGCCGCGCAGCCGAAAAACCCGAAGACCTGAAGCTTCATTCGGCCGACCTTATCGGCCAGGAAGACGGCGCAGACGATTCCGACCAGGAGAAGGATGTCGAGGAAGGCAGCTCCCTCGGCGGCGATCATATCGTTGTGGATCACGGCGGACAGGTTTTGCTCCTGCATGTTGGTATGCCCGAGGATCGACGCCAATATCACTGGAGTGAAGATCCCGATCCCGTAGGTCGAGAGGTCCTGGAGGAACCACGGCACCGAGGCGAGGACCGTCGCCCGACGGTTCTTTTTTTTGAAGAGCTTGCGGAATTTCGACTGGTGCCGATCCTGTTCGGTTTCGTCGTCGGGAACCTCCTGCAGGTGGAATTTGGCAGGGTATTGCGGGTCCCTGTGCAGGAGCCGGGAGATCTCCTTTTCCGCCTCCTGCACCCGCCCGCGGGACATCAACCACTGCGGGCTTTGGGTCACAAAAAACCTGCCGATCACAACCAGGACGGTCGGGATGATGGCGGTGGCGTACATCATCCGCCAATCCGAGATGTCCTCGTGGGTTTTGAGGATCAGGTATCCCACGATCGTTCCGACGAGCGCCCCGACGGCCTGGAAGGCAAATGCGCTCAGAACGAGGCGGCCCCGGCAGTTGCTGGGGATGCTCTCCGAGATGACCAGGTGGGCGGTCGGGTAGTCGCAGCCGAGCGCCAGACCCATGCCGAAGAGGAAGAGCAGCAGGAGCGGAAACGTCGGGCTCATCGTCATAGCCACGAGGAACACGAGGAACAGGATCATCTCGGCAATGAAGAGCTGCTTGCGCCCCCAGTGATCCGCAAGGCTTCCCAGGGCCGTGGCCCCGATCAGGATCCCGAATAGCGTCGCCGCCCCGACCATTCCCTTCTCGGCCGCCCCGAGCTTGAATTCCAGCGCGATGAGGGGGAGCGCGACCCCGGTCATGAAAACCACGAGACCCTCAAAAAATTTTCCCGCCGTTGCGAGCCCCCAGATCTGCCATTGCATGAGGGTCATCGGCACCTGAGAAATCAGCGTGCCATCTGACCAAACCGGCGTCTCGTCGATGTATTCCTGAACCGTTTTTTGAGCGGATTTAGCAGAACCCATTTAGCATTCTTGCGTCTGGCGGGCTCCGGCACAATCCCGATCGTGTGACGATTTTGTCACAGAATCATGGCATTTCCTCGGCGGCGATATGGATGAGTTGGTTGGCCGAGGCATTGTTGCGGATGTCGGTGGAGACCTCCCAGAACATCACGCCGCCGAGGTTTTTTTCGCCGACGTATGCCAACTTCCGGCGCAGCCCGCGCGGGCTCTCGTACCCGATCCAGAGGTTGCCATCATGGTAGTAGCCGGTCTGCGCCTGGTCGTCCCACTTCACGCCAGCCGGGTTTGCCTTCACCAAATCCGCTACCGTTCGGTAGTCGTAAAATCCGGGTTCGACCGGGAGCGTGCCCGGCCCGGTTCCGGAGGCGGAGGAAAACGGCGCGCCATCGGTCACGCCAACCCATCCGTACCCGTAGGCCGGCACGCCAAGCACGATCTTCCGCGACGGCACCCCGGCGGCCAGATACCCACGCACCGCCTCATCGGTCGTGTAGCGCGCGTTGGGCGCCTTCGCGCTCGCGAAGAGGGGAGCGTTGTGGCCGGTCTGGTTTGCCACCCAGCGGCCATGGAAATCGTACGTCATCAGGTTGAAAAAGTTCAGCTGATCGGACAGCGGCTTGAGGTTGATCTTCTCAAATTTGTCGTAGCCGGCCGGCGTGGCCGCGGTGATCTCGTAGGTTTTTCCGTCGGCCACCTGCTGCGCATTGAACTCCGTGCGGATCG
Organism: Terrimicrobiaceae bacterium; assembly: GCA_041749755.1. Lineage (GTDB taxonomy): Bacteria > Verrucomicrobiota > Verrucomicrobiia > Chthoniobacterales > Terrimicrobiaceae > QYQL01. The sequence continues at coordinate 2,743 of JBGTAT010000066.1, forward strand.
CTCCGGCGAGCAGCGCGTAGTTGTCCCGGTCGGCCGGCCGCGCGTTGGGATTAGCCTCCGTCGCCACGACCGGGTACTCCCAGTCCAGGTCAACGCCGTCAAATCCGTACTTCACCACAAATGCCCGCACGCTCTTGGCAAACTTCGCCCGTGCCGCAGCCGTCGCAGCCACATCGGAGAATTTTCCCGAGTCGAACCACCCGCCCACCGCAATGAGCACGCGAAGGTTCGGATGCGCCGCTTTCAGCCTCTTGTAGGCCCCAAAATTCCCCCGGATCGGCGTATCCCACGTGTCCGGCCCGAACGGCTTCTCCACATCCGCCCAAGAATCGATGATCTCGATCTCCCCGCCAGCCGAGATCCTAGCAAAAGCGTGGATGATGTGCGTGAGCTTGTCGGCCGGAATGTCTGAAACCTGATAACCCTTCTGGTAAATTCCCCAGCTCGGGTAGTACGCAACAACCCGCCGATCCGCCAGGGGCGTTGGGTTCGG
>JBGTAT010000067.1:0-8588 GCA_041749755.1 Terrimicrobiaceae bacterium
GCGCACGCTCGGCAACATCGCGGAAACCTGCCTCGACTACACCGATGTGGACGAGGCGGCCGTGGCGTCTGCCACCACCCGACAGAAGAAGTTCCTCTGCTCGATCATCACCGGGGCCATGCAGGAACTGCATGTGAAACGGCCCGAAGCCTTCCGGCAGCGGGTCGGGTTCACCCTGGCGGCGCCGGAGAGCGGGGAAGTGATCGTGAGCGCTGGGTCGACCACCGTCGATCTCTCGGCTTTTGGGCGGGATCTGCGCGGGATGACCTTTCGCTCCGGCGACACGCTCAACCAGGTGAAGCCGGCTGCGAGTACTCCCGGCACCCAGATGCTCCTGCCTTGGACTGGATCGACCGGGGCGACGAACATCATCGTGTATGGAGACGCGATCCTGATCGGGACCTCCGCATTCAACGTGATGGGCGACGTCCACCTCGAAGGGTACGGCCCTCTGAAGCCCCTCGCCGACCGCGCGGCCTACACCGCCTTCCGGGACGACCTCTCACTCGAAGACTACGGGATGCGCACGAGCTCAGCGCGCCGGCGGACATCCAACGGCCAGCCCGAAGCCTGGTGGACAGAAGCGGCCTACCTGGTCGGCTCCCGAAGCCAGCTCTACCTGCGCTTTGCCCCGCTCCCCGAGCGCGAGTACCAGGTGAGCTTTGATTTGACCTACCTGCCCCGCGAGCTCGAGCCCGCCGATCTGGAAGACGATGACCTCGAGCTCCCGATCCCCGGGGACTTCTACGATGCGATCTTGATCCCGTGCGTGCTGCAACGCTGGACCGGGAGCCCATGGTTTCGCAACACCGAAGCCAAGGAGGAAATCGCCCGCCAGTGGAAAGTCGCCCAAGCCATTCTCGCGGACTGGGGACCACAACTGCAGGGCGGTGGAAACATCGTGGTAGCCGCGTACTGACATGGCACTCCCCGCGACCGCAATCCTCGACAGCATCCGCGCGCTGCGCGGGAAAGCCCGCGTCACATTTCCCGAGGGCAACAAGCGCATGGAGCGCATCGCCACATTTCCGAAGGGAGATTGGCAACTCGCCCTACTGTCGGCGGATCCGGACGATTCCAATTGTAAGCTCACCGACCAGCAGAAGCTCAAAGAGGACAACCAGCTCGTCGAGGTGTACCGGGTCTATGACAAGCTCCCGGGGGTCGAGCTGAGCGGGCAGGAGTATGAGGCGGATATTGGAGTCCTGATCCCATACAAAATGCAAAAGGTGGCAAGTGGTACAGCCATCGGCCTTGAGTCCACACAGGTAGAACCCATTAACGCTGCGGTTGATTCGTTGCGATCGTACGTCCCCGCCGATGTTGGTGAGGCACTTGCTGGATTTTACATGGCGTTGGGCGATCTGCGAGTCGTCACCCTTCCGGATAAGCTGATTTCCGGGGAAGTAGTCATCAGTTATGGGAACGGGGTTGGAAGCGGGTCTAGTGCCTCGGCGAATATCTCTGGCAGCATTTCATCCCGCCGAGGGCACAGCGCCCAGAGTTCCGGTTCGGCCTCTTGTGATATTGCCTGGGTCATCGAGCACGGATTTTCAGGACCGGTAGCAGCCACCCAGCATCTTTTTTTCCTCCCCATTGCGGCCGCCGGATTTGATGCCGTTAAAACCGCGCTTCGCACGAAGACAGGGAACGCAACTCTGGACGTCTGGCCTACTATTAAACGGCGCACCGAATCCGTTGTTGTCATCGGCGGGCGAAAATCGCAACGGGTTAGCGAAGAATATTCGGCCAGCATCGGCAGCGGCGTCGCCACCTCGAGCAGCTCGTCAACCGATTACGACACGGGGGTCTCGGCAAGTTCTGTGGTAGTTCCAGAAACGATTCACGGGGAAGTCTCCATTACCAGCGACACGCACGGGACAGCACCTATCGGCTCCATAGCGGTAACGGCCGGTGCGTTTCCTTCCTCTCTCGGCCCAACTTCCCCAGTGGTATTCCCGACGGGAGAGTATATCATGGAAATTTCCGTTTCTCCGTACAAGCACGGCTACGCGCGGGTCATCGCGACGACCGTGACAATCAACTCAGGCCACGTATGAGCGACAAGCCAGATATTCGTGTGCTGGGCGTGCTTCCGGGAGATACGGGCAGCGCGTTGGAACGGCACAAAGCCCGTCCGCAATTCAACGGGTTCTCTCGTGATCCGGCCGGTGGGTTGAAGCTGCGAGGGGCCGGCGGAATGGATTCTGGAAACGCTGGCTTCATTGCCGAGAACCCTAAGATGGGGGAGACGAACGTTGATTTGCTCCCTGGTGGCGACCATACAGAAGGCCACTGGGAGGATTTTGAAATCTGCGGCGGGACCACGATTACGGTCTGGGTGAAATGAGTCTTCAACTTCCATGGGTGGCAAGCGGCGGAACGCCGTGTTGCTGCGGAGCGACCTGCAATGTGATTCCGTACAGCCTTTGCTCGGATTCTAATCGCTCCGTGTGTGGTTACATGGAGTTTGACCCGGATGACGGGGATCGAAGCTGCCCCCCGAAGTTTTACCGGAAGAAGACAGTCGTCACCGTCAGAAGCGGTGGAGGCTCCTACACTTTTACCGATGGTTGCACCGACCCTCCAGGCGATGATACCGACTCATGGTCTCTCGCCCGCAACACAACTGAGACATGGACAAAATCAAGAAACAGTTCTGGGGTTTGCGTGGAGACATACACAGGTGCCGGCACCTCCTCCCGTTCGTGGAACAATGGATGTGGTGATCCTTATGGCGAAAGCTACACATGCAGTGCTACACTGAGTAACAGTGGGTGGTCATCATCTTGCTCGGGGAACTGCCCGCCGGGTTTCGGGGCACCGGGGCGATATATTAGCAGCACGGAAGACTGTAGCGCGGCGTTTATGATGTCGGCCACGTACACAACCGTGCGAACGAAGACAACAGAGACAAAGACCTTCTCTTACTCCGGCACGTCAGGGCTTCCGTATGGGTTTGACAGTGGCAGCAGAGCGGAAAACTACTCTGTTGTAACGACACTCTCCGAAGAGATCCCATTGAGCGAAGTTCTACTGAGTGGTATCTGCAACGAAGACGCATTCTGCGACCCAGAAACAGACCCCGGTTGCGAACCGTGCTGCACTGGAGAGGGAGCGCCAGGGAGACTCTGGGAGTCAACTCCATACGGGTGTATCACCCCCGGCAGCAGCGGGACCGCATGGGATGCGACGGACTGCGACACCTCCGCCACAATGAGCGGCCAATCGTCCACGCTTTCGCTTTGGTTCAAGGACCTGGTGCCTGGCACGACCTATAAGGTGACGATCACGTACAAACGGTGCGAGTTCGCCAAGGACGAGGCCGACAATTATCTTACACCAACCTGCTCGGCAGGCGTGCCGTGCGTTGAAGGTGTCGAGAATACCACGCTGACCGATGAAGTTACTTTTGAGGCGACGGACTGGGCGGAACTCCTCTCCGACCGCTGCGGGCAATGCGACATCGAATACCAGCGATGCGTCCTTCAAGATGAGGCCGACGCATGGAACACCGCCAACCCCGAGGAGACGCCGAGAACGGTAGCCTGTGGCTCGCCGGGGTTTGACGTTCCAGCCATCGCCAACCATTATACGTGGTTCGACTCTTGCTTGATTGAAGTTGTCACCCCATGAAAATCCTAACCATCAAGCGAAACGGAATCGACCAACCCATGCAGGGAATGGGCGACGTCGTCGAGCGACTCGCAAAACCTATCGCCAAGGCACTCCACCTCCCATGCCTTGATGAGACAAACCAACTTCGACCAGAAAGTCCGTGCGCCAAGCGGCGGGACGCCATGAACAAGCTAATGCCGTTTAAACCAGGGCCGCCGGAATAGAGTGAAAATCTCCGGTTGCTTTGACTCGGAGTAGACTTACTGACGCAGGTTTTACCTATTCAAAAATTCGCGCTGCCTTTGCATCATCCTGTCGAATTCCAGCTGTTGCATGCGTTGCTCCCGCTGAAGTTTGTCTACCTGCATTTTTCGGACGATCTGCGCTTGCTGACGCTCAAGGTTGGCTAGATCGCGGTCAAAGCTCGCTGCAATCGTATCCTCTTTGATAGATTGGACGAAGGCGCTTCTAAACTTTGTGGAGTCGGCCAAGTTGCCGAGTTGTATTGACCCATGTTGGACTCGGGTCTGCCCATCCCGATCGACATAAAGCCACTCATCATCAGATCCGATGAAGGGGAGCATGTCCCCCGCCTGAATCAGCCTGTCTTTATATCCGCCCCCGTTGGTGGTTGTCCTGCCCATGCAAGTTACTTTGAAAACGGCATAGAGGTCCTCTTTTTCTGAGTCAAGAATAGGGGGGCTGGTGGGTGCAGGTGTAGTGGCCGCCGACTTCTTTTCCAACTCCTCCACCATCTCGTTGGCAATGATCATCGGCCAATCCGGATTTTCGAAGATCGGGTTTTTTGCGGCCGCTAACGTGCGCACCATGGAATCAACCGCAGTGAAGAGGGGCGTTCCCTCCTTCTCAAGGTCGGGATATTTGGCAATGGCTTTCGCTGTTGAAAACACAACGGCGTCGTTGAACGCTTTGGATTTTTCCCTCTCGGATCTCAAGTGAGCTGTGAATGCTTCTACAGGTGAAACGGTACCGGGCTCAAAGGAATTATCACCCTGCGCGCCCTTAACTGCATCGGCCAAGAACTCATAGCCGTGCCCCTTAAAGAGTTCAACAAGCGAGGGATGCTTGGCTAGGATTTCGCGCCGCACACCCTTCTCTCGTTGAAGAGCTTCTTCTGTTGCCAAGGCAAGTTTTTCCAATGCATCAGGTTCAAGTGAACCCAACTGTTGTTTGAACGAATTTTCGAGGCCGATCGACCTTCCTACGCTCTTTGAAAACACGGTGATGGCTTCCTTATCGGCGGCCTTGGCGGACGGGCAGAGAGCAACCAGCAGGGTATAGATCACTGGGAGGATGAATGTCTTCATGGTTTGAGGCTACGAAGTCGCTCTAGGAAAGTCAGGTTTTTTTCTTGCGCTGGCTGGGCGGGGCATCAGGTGCGGGGGAATGGCTGAGAATAACTTTCCGACTCCAGGGAAACGCTACCCCGTTGAAACCAAGGGCGGCCGGCTGAGGATGCGCGCCGTGTCGATCGATGCGCGGCGGCACAAGGACACGAACCTGCGAGGTGCGCGGTTCGACATGTCTGGGAATGTGGTGAATGGGAGGACGATCAACGACGCGGTGATTGGGGGGAAGTTTGAGAATGGGAAGTACGTGGGGGGAGGGGAGAAGGTCAAAGCAGGGACGACGTTGACATCCCCCTGGATTTCTCCCCTGGAGATGCACAAGCGAGGGCTGACCACTCCAAATCTCGGGGCATTCGGGCCAAAGACCGCCCAAGTTCAAACCCCTGCCCCAGTGACTCCCGCAGTTGCGGCTCCAGCTAAGCCCGCTGAAGTGACCCCGGTGGCAGAGGCCACCCCGCCCAAGGAGCAAACAGCCGCAGTGGCCCCTATGGCAGCGGGACAGGCCACACCGCCGGGACCCGAGAAGACCGGCAAGGAAATCTCGGAATCCGTACGTGCCCCGATCACATCCAAGCCCCGGGAGAACTGGAAGCAACTCACGCTCGCGGAGAAGAAAGCCGCGCATGCGGCAGATCCGAGCCTCCCGGTTCCCGGGAAGACCGCGGCGATGGACAACAAGCTCGAAGTCGCGCGGGCCAAGGTGCAGATGGAGAGCCGAGGAGAAACCGCCCGGCAGCGCAAAACCGCCTTTGATGCGCGCGGGACCAGTTCGGATCCGGCTGTGCAGGCCGAGGACAAGAAGACGCTGGCCGAGAGGGGGACGATTGCCGTGGATCCTCGGTATGCCGGGAACGGGCAACTGACAAACCAGAAGGTGATGGGGGAATATGTGACCAAAGGCGGGGGATCGACGTCGCCGACGGCTGCCCCGCAGTGGCCGCCCACGAAGACCGCCGGGGTAACGATCCCCACAGCGGCCGACATGACCCCCAAGACCGCTTTTGCCGGCGCGCCGGCGACACCTGCGGTTGCGTACCGTCCGCAGGCCCCGGGCATGCCTGCGGTGACTGCTCCCGACACGCGGATGCCTGCGGTAGCGGCTGCTCCCATGCAGCCCGTCGCCACGCCAGATCGGCCCGGGATGGTGAAGGGATTCAACCCCAACCGGCCGGCCAACGACTGGGACAACCAAGTCGCCTTGAAACGGGAAGCCACCCGGCAGGCTCAGAACACACCCGAGGCCCTTGCGTCTCGGCAGGCAAGCGAAGAGGGAGCTCGGAAGGTGGTCGATGATCTCTCGTACTTCCCGCGAAAAGCCCTCGAGGCCTCTGGAAACGTGGCGCAAGCGGTCGGCAATGCCGCCTCGGCCGTGGGGGGAGCCGCAGCGGATGTGGTCCAGAGCGTGACCGATCCGGCCAAGCAAAGATCCTTTGCCGGAAGCCTAGGGATGAAGACCCAAGAAGCCCCGCGGGCAACATCATTCGGGACCACGCCGGCGGCCGCTCCGACTGCGATGAATGACGAGCAGAAGAAGCGGAAAAACTCATTTGGAACGTAATCTTGAAATGTATCCCGACGACGACGAACCAGAAGGGCTGCTCTCGCCCGCCCAGATCTCAAGCTCCATGTCTGCCGACGACCCTACGGTTTCCCAAGGGGCCGAGGGGTTTCCCAAGCTACCGACGGTTTCCGAACCGGTAGGAGTGCCCACAGCGGTGCCGGTGACAGATGCCGAGTACCAGAGCGGTCAGGAAAGCATGGCCCGCGAGCAAGAGCGGGCTGCCAAGGAGGCGGAAGCCGAGCAGAAGCGGCAGGAAACCACCAACCGCGCCGTGGAGACCATGCGCCTGCGCGAGCAGGGGGTGAAGCTCACCGTCGATGACCAGAAACAGGCGGTGCCCGCGACTCGGCCCGATGGGACGATGATCTACGATGCCGGGTGGACGGGAGCGCCGACATTTGACCCGCAGAAAAAGAGCTGGCTGCGCGAGCGCCGGGACGAAACCGGGAAGGTAAGCCCGGTGGACCTGTACGAGAATGGGGATATCCAGCTCGACGACAAGACAGGGGACATGATCCTGAATGATGGGGGTCTTCGGACAGTCGTTGGGAAGAATGAAGACCATGTGCGGGTACTGGCGATCAAGGCCGAGCAAGACTCGCTGGCCGAGCAGCGCAAAAGAGAGGATTTGGCACTGGCGCAGGAGGAGGCGGCATGGAAGCCGTTGGAAGAGGAGCTGACGGCAAAAGAACGGCGCTACAACGAGGCGAACACCCGGATGCAGAACCTCCAGAAGTTTGCGGCCGGCACGGCCACGGTGGGGGAGAGGGAAAAGACAGCGCGATCCCTCATAGATTCCTCCATGCCTGGGGAGGTGGAAGGAAAGACCGAAAAAGACAAATCCGATTTGATTGGGAAGCCGGGGTTCCTGAACACGCCCTTCGGATCTCAGGCGTTCATGAAAGCCACGGAAGAGTTTGGGGCCGCACAGAAAGAATTCCTTCCCCTCAAAAACCAGAAGGTGGCCTTGGAAGAAAAGAAGCGGGCATTGGTGGAATCGAAGATCAAAAGCGAGCAGCGGAACATGGAGCTGACGCGCGACCGGAATGTTCTGGAAGCGGCCCGGCGCCGCCCGGAGTTCTTTGCAAACACCCCGGCTGGGCCCGACGAGCCGGCCGACGTGGCCGCCGACCGTGGAGCGCATGGCATTGGGGGAGATGCCTACATTCCCGACCCTGCCAAAGAAGATCGGGAGTTCCGGTCGCGCATGCAGGCGCTCGACGCAGAGGCCGAGAAAATGACCGCCCGCGGGCTGGGCCCCGACCCCGACCGGGACGCCAAGCTTGCCGATGTGAACGCCAGCCGGCGAGCAGAAGTAAAAGCCTACTCCGGCCGGAAGGCTGCCCTGGCGAAGTACCAAGCCGAAGATGCCGCGCTCACGGGGGAGATTGCCCGGAGCGAAGGTGAGTTCCGAGCCAAGCAATTTCTTGCGGGCCGCCGCGCCGGGCAGATCGAAGAGCAGTTCGCGCGTGGGAAGATGACCCCCGAGGCGTACGAAGCGCAGATGCAGGGGATCGAAAAGGACCTGCGAGGCACCGAGCAGCGCAAGGCGGATGCCGACAGCCGCCGGGCAGACCTGAAAAAGCGGACCGTGCGGGCGCTCTCCACCAACGACGAGTTCCCCGAAACCCTCATTACCCGTACTGGCAACGACGCCGATCTGGACCCCACGGCCGTGACCGTGCGCGCCGCCGGCCGAGCCGCTGCCTTTGGCACCAGCCAAGGGCAAGAACTCTATGAGACGCTCCTGGAGATCAAAGACGGGGGCAAGATCCAGAAAGTCGGCGGCCGACCGATCGGGGAGGTAATCCGCGAAGTTGGCGGGCAGGTGGGGATGAAGCCCAAAGAACTATTTACCCCCGAGGAAATCAACGTCCTCTCGCTGGGGATGCGTGGGCCGCTAGAGCATATTAAATAATACTATAGCCGCAAGAGGCAAACCAATTGCGGGCATCGGAGGCGCTGACACGGGAGAGCGCTTTGGCAATGGCGGCCAGGAGTTCTTCGTGGGTTCGGGCTTCAAAGGATCGCAGCGCCTG
>JBGTAT010000068.1:0-19404 GCA_041749755.1 Terrimicrobiaceae bacterium
CGGCGTGGACGAAGAGCAGATCGCCGTTGCGGGCAGGGGCGCGCCCGTCGATGGCCACGCGCAGGCGCAAAGCAATGGCCCTGCCGGGGGTGCGCACACGGTGCTCGGCGACAGGCCTGCCTCCGATGTAAGCGACCGCACGCAATTCGCCCGGGGTGAACGGCGCAAGAGCGAACACGAAGGGTGGATGGCGGAGACGGTCGGACATGGGGCCACGGGCGGGCTTTTGGCGACCCTGGCTCTTGCCGTCGCGGAAGAGTTCCACCTCCCCGGCGTTGCTGAAGACGCGAACAGCCAGCGGGGAATCGGCCGTCCAAGCGCTGGCGATCTGCACCATCGGGCCGCCGATCTTTTCGCCATCGGAGGCGATGAACACCTCGGAGGCGTCCCGCTGGGACTGGTAAAAATAATAGCTGTATTTGGGAACACGGAAGGAGTCGGCGACGCCGGAAGTTTCGAGGTCGGCGGCATAGCCCCGGTTGTAATCAAACATGACCCAAAGCCCGTCGCCGAACGCACTGGTGCCGAGGTTTTCGTTGTGGGCCTCCTGAAAGTTGGTGGCTTGTTGCAGCAAGCGCACCTCGCTGTCGGCGCGAGTCTGCCGGGAGTTGCGATCCGGGCCCTTGAGGTCTTTCCACGCCCCTTGGTTAAGGCCGGCGTTGAGGGCGTAGTATTCCCAATCGCCGTATTCGCTGACGAGGGCAGGGAAGGTGGCCTTGGCGAATTCCTCCGTGCTCTTGTGCTGGCGGGCGGTCAGTTTGATGTCATAGCCATCCACCCAGCCGGCGGTATAGAGCTGGTCGCCGGGGTATTCCTCTTTTGCGGCCTTGACGAGGCGTTGGACGAACTCGGGGGCCATTTTGGTTTCGTTTAGAGAAACCTCCCAAAATACGGCGCTGGCGTGGTTTCGGTCGCGGCGAATGAGCTCGCGGGCCGCTTGGATGCGGTTGGCGTAGAAGGCCTCGGTGCCGGGGTTGTATTGCCAGGCGAGGATGGCTGGTAGGGTCACGAGGCCGAGTTCGTCGCAGGCGGCCATGAAATCCGGGCTCTGCGGGTAGTGGGAGAGGCGGACGTAATCGAAGCCGGCGCTCTTGATCAGGAAGGCGTCGCGATACTGCGCGTTGGCGGGGACGGCATTGCCGACGTACGGGTATTCCTGGTGGCGGTTGACGCCGCGCAGGAACCAAGGTTCGTCGTTGATTAACAAAGCGCCGGGACGGAAGGCGACCTTGCGGATGCCGATGCGTTCGCTCCGGGCGTCGAGGACCTCACCATCGGGCGCGAGTACGGAGACCTCAAGGATCTGAAGATTGGGCGAGCGCGGGCTCCAGAGTCTGGGCTGATCGACGACGAGGGGGATTTGAAAGGCCTCGTCGGTGTTGGCGGGAAGGCTCAGGCCGGTGCGGACCTCCCGCTTGATTACGCGTCCCTGCAAGTCGGTGAGGCAAGCCTGCAATGTAAACGAGGCTGGTGTCTCGGCACGGTTGCGCAGGTGGACCCGGGCGTCGATGGTCGCAGAGGCGGCGCTGACCTCGGGAAAGGTCACGAAAACGCCCCCGGAGGCGGGCTTGTTTTCCATGATCTCATCGGTGATATGCAGAGGCCCTTTGATGAACAGGCGGGCCGTGCGATAAAGACCGTGGTAGAGGTGGAAATCCAGCTGCTCGAGGGGCTTGGGGCCGGTGAGCGGGCTGGAGGCGTTTTCCAGGCGGACGGCAAGCTCGATGGGGCCGGGACTGCGCGCGAAGGCGGTCAGGTCGCCGACAAGGGGAAGGTAGCCGTCGGTGTTTTCGCCGATGAGCTTGCCGTTGGCATAAAGACGCGCGCGGTTCATCGCACCCTCGAAACGGACCCAGACGGTCTGGCCGACAGCGGAGGCGGGCAACTCCAAACGCCTGCGATACCAGCAAACACCCTCCCACTGCTGAAGGTCCGCGGGATTGGTGACCCTGGCTTCGAGCCGGGCGGGATGGGGCAGCGTGACCGCTTCCCAGCCGGCTGTCGAAAACCCCGCGTCCTCCGCGCCGGGTGCGTCGCCGAGATGGAAGCGCCATCCGTCGTCGAGACTCTGCCCGCTTGTCTGAAGCAGCGGGGATCCCCGCACGAGCGACCCGGCCAATGGCAGATACAGGGCGATTGTCGTAAGGAGGGTCAGGCGCATGCCCGTGGGTTTTGGTAGGATACCGGCCGGAGCACGCATGAACCGGGTTCAGGGGCAGACGGCGCAAGGTGGACCGGGGAGGAACAGATTCCAACCTAATAGGCGGGCTTGCAGCGTGTCAACCCCGACACGTGTCAACCCCGCGGCGGCAGGCACCTTTTTCTCCTGCCTGCCTCGTGGTGTTAGTGCTTGCTGACCTCGGTTTTTATGGCACCATGATACTTCAGACAGTTTTCGGACATCCCCTTATGAAGACGTCATCTTTTCTCGCCCTCCTGCTCACCCTTCCCGCATTGGTCGCGCCGCTTCTGGCCAGCGACAACATCATCACCAACGGCGACTTCGAGAAGGAGCCTCTTGGGGCTGAGAGCTATCCCTTCAATCAGACCCCCGGCTGGTACAACCGCGCGGACAAAGGCAAACATCAGGATTTCACCGCGCGGACCAAAAAGGAAAACCGCGAAGAGTCCCTCTACACCGCCTCGATCAACAGCACGAATCCCTCGAATAGCGTTTTCCTCCAGAGGACCAAGCACCAGATCAAAGCTGGCGAGATTTACCATCTATCGTTGGACTTCCGGCATTCGTTCAACTGGAATGCGGGGAATGTGCTGCGGGTGACCGTGTTCGCGACAATTGACGACACGCTCGGCGGCACTGTTGTATGGGAAGAAAGCGTGGACTTGGGAGATTCCGCGGGCCAATCGTGGTCCAACGAGACGCACACCTTCCGGCCGGCACCGGCGGACGCCGAGGGCTTGCGGCTTTATTTCTCTTTCCAGGGTGCCAGCGAGCAAGAAACCGGCAGTCAGGGAGGAGCGGGCTACGCGCGGGTGGATAACATCGTGCTCGCGGTAGCTCCCTGAGAAAAGTCAAAGCAGCACCTTCCGCAGTTCCCATGAAAATCATCGCCCTCGCCGCCACCCTCGTCTGCCTAGGCACGCAACTTATGGCCCAATCCTTTCTGATGAATCCCTCTGGCTGCCCGGACGCCGTTTCGCTCAACGGCAAGTGGAACGCGATCATCGACCCCTACAGCCGCGGGGAGAAAATGAAGTTCTACCTGAACCGCAAACCGGAGAAGAACACCGAGTTTCTCGAATACAGCTTCGACGGCGGCCTGCGGCTCGACGTTCCGGGAGACTTCAACTCGCAGCTGCCCGAGCTGAAATACTACGAGGGCAACGTCTGGTATCAGCGGACGTTCGAGGCCGAAAAGAAGGAGGGCCGGCGGCAATTTCTCTACTTCGCGGGTGTCAGCTATGAGACGAAGGTCTGGCTCAACGGCATCGAGGTGGGCCAGCACGAGGGCGGCTTCACGCCCTTCCAGTTTGACATCACCGGGCACCTGAAGGACGGCGTGAACGACCTGGTGGTGCTGGTGAACAACGAGCGGCGGCCGGACGGCATCCCGGCGATGAGCTTCGACTGGTGGAACTACGGCGGCATCTTGCGCGACGTCTTCTTCATCGACCGGCCCGCTGTCCACATCCGCGACTACAAGGTGCAGCTCAAGCCCGACGGCGAGGGCATCGCCGGATACGTCCAGCTTGAGGGCGCCACCTCGCCGCAGGAGGTCACGCTCGCAATAGAAGGTCTGAATGTGCGGCAGCCCTTGACCACCGATGAGAAGGGGTTCGCTTCCTTCGAAATCGAAGCAACGCCGGACCTCTGGGCGCCGGGCAACCCGAAGCTCTATCCCGTGACGATCTCCGCCGGGAAAGACCTTATCAACGACGAGATCGGCTTCCGCACCATCAGCGTGAAAGGAACCGGGATCCTGCTTAACGGCAAACCGGTGTTTCTCAAGGGCGTGAACTTCCACGAGGAAATCCCGCAGCGCCTCGGGCGCGCCACTTCCGAAGCCGACGCCGCCATGATCCTCAGCGAGGTGCAGGCGCTCGGCTGCAACTTCATCCGCACCTCGCACTACCCGCAGAACGAGCACATCGTGCGCGCCGCCGAGAGGATGGGCCTGATGATCTGGGAGGAAATCCCGATCTGGCAGGGGATCGAGTTCACCAATCCGGAAATTTTCAAGAAGGCGGAGAAAATGCTCCGCGACATGATCTACCGCGACAAGAACCGTGCCGCCGTAATCATGTGGAGCGTCGCCAACGAAACAAAGCCCTCGGAAGCGCGCGACAGGGTGCTGATCGGACTGGTCGGGCTGTGCCGCGAACTTGATGGAACCCGCCTCGTCGCGGCCGCGTTCGACAACCCGCGCTATGACGGGCCGACCAAAACATTCCGCCTCGAAGACAAGCTCGCCGAAGCGGTCGACGTGGTCGGCGTGAACAAATACCTGGGCTGGTATCAGCCGTTTCCCGTGGAGCCTGACCAAATCATATGGGAGGTGGCCACCGGCAAACCGTTGATCTTTTCCGAGTTCGGTGCCGAGGCTCTCTACGGAAAACGCGGCCCGGATGACGTCGCCCACGAGTGGAGCGAGGACTACCAGGCTGCGGTTTACCGCCGGAATCTCGAAATGTTCCGCAACATTCCGAACTTGCGCGGCGTCGCGCCGTGGGTACTGTTCGACTTTCGCTCGCCCTACCGCTGCCACCAGACCTACCAGAACGGCTGGAACCGCAAAGGCCTCGTCAGCGACAAGGGCCAGCGGAAAATGGCGTGGAAGGTGATGAAGGAGTTCTATGACACGAAATAAGCCGATGCTTGAGGCCGCAGACAATGATGGGTGACTGGCACATCGCACGCCTGCCGTTCGACGGGATCCTGAGGCGCGGATAGAAGGCGATCCATCCGTACAAATCCTATGCCCTCCGCCCCCGCTTCCTCGAGTTATCGGTGGATCATCTGCGCCCTGCTATTTTTCGCGACAACGATCAACTACATCGACAGGCAGATCCTTTCGCTGATCAAGCCGATTCTCGACCAGGAGTTGGGATGGACCAACACGCAATTCGGCTGGGTGAATGCACTCTTTCAAGGTGCCTATGCCATCAGCTACCTCGGGTTCGGCTGGTTCATCGACAAGTATGGTACCAAAATCGGTTACACGGTTTCCATCGTGACGTGGAGCCTGGCTGCTGCTGCCCACGCGCTTGTCAATTCCATTTCCGGCTTCGGCATCGCCCGGGTGGCGCTTGGCTTGGGCGAAGGCGGGAATTTTCCAGCGGCAATCAAGAGCGTGGCGCAGTGGTTTCCGCCCAAAGAGCGCGCGTTTGCGACCACCTTGTTCAACTCGGGTGCCAACATCGGGGCGCTCCTCGCCCCAGCTCTCATCCCTCCGCTGGCTCTTGCATTCAGCTGGCATGCGCCCTTCCTCTTGGCCGGGGCTGCCGGACTGGTCTGGGTTGTGTTCTGGTGGGCTCTCTACAAGCCGACTGGTTCCCACGCTCCATTTGAAACAGCCGAACTCTCTTCGAATCCATCCGAATCGGGCCAGATCCTCCACCTGCCCTGGCGCAGCTTGCTCAGGTATCGGCAGACATGGGCCTATGTTGGGGCCCAGATACTCATCTCCCCGGTCTGGTGGTTCTTCCTCATCTGGCTGCCGGATTATTTCAAGCAAACCCGCGGGATGGATCTCAAGACCATGGGGCTCCCCCTTGTGGCGATCTATGCGATCGTCACGGTCTTCAGCATCGCAGGCGGATGGGCGGCCAAGGCGATGGCCGGCTACGGTTGGAGCGTCACCAAAACGCGGCGCTATAGCATGCTCATATTTTCCTTCGCCGTGCTGCCCGTGGCGTTTGCCACTCAGGTGTCTCTCTGGCCCGCAGTCGTTCTAGTTGGCATCGCCGGGGGTGCCCACCAGGCATGGTCAGCGACTCTTTACACCACGGTCTCCGACGTATTCCCGAAGAGCGCGGTCGGATCGGTTGTCGGTCTCGGCGGCTTTGCCGGATCGCTCTCCGGCATGCTCTTCCCAATCATTTGCGGACGCGTCCTTGATGCGCTCGGCGGTGCCGGCTATGTCGTCCTGTTCGCGTGGTGCGGGCTCGCCTATTTTGTGGCGTTCGGGATCAACCGCCTGCTCTGCCCGCAGTTCACGCCGATCGCGTTGGAGGCGAAAAGGTAGTGGAGACACTTTAATGAAAATACAAACTATCGTTGCCATAGCATTCGTTGCCCTGACTCCTGGCCTGTTTGCAGAAACCTTGCCGCTCTGGCCCGACGGAGCTCCCGGAGCGCTCGGCTCGGAGGAGAAAGATGTTCCGACCCTCACCGCCTACTTGCCGCCGGAGGGAAAATCCAACGGCGCGAGTTTCCTCGTCCTCCCGGGGGGCGGATATGGCCATCTGGCAAACCACGAGGGCGAAGGCTACGCCAAGTGGCTGGCCTCACACGGCATCGCCGCCTACGTGCTGAAGTATCGCCTCGGCTCGTCCGGCTACCGGCACCCTGTCATGGTTCAGGACGCGGCGCGTGCGCTGCGAACGCTCCGCACCTGGGCACGCCGTGATGGACGTGATCCCGCCCGCATCGGAATCATCGGCTCTTCCGCCGGAGGCCACCTCGCCTCGACGCTCCTTGTGCAGCACGATGGCGGACAGCCCGAGGCGGCCGATCCCATCGAGCGCGAAAGTTCGCGGCCCGACCTTGGCGTGCTTTGCTACCCCGTCATCTCCAGCGGCGAATTCGCGCACCGGGGCTCCTTCAATAATCTTCTTGGAGAAAATCCCCCAGCCGAGCTGCTGCAGGAGCTTTCCACGGAACTCCACGTGACGAAGGAAACCCCGCCGACCTTCCTCTGGCACACCACAGGGGACCGGGCGGTGCCTGTCCAAAACTCTCTCCTCTTCGCGTCGGCTCTCGCCAAAGCCGGAGTCCCTTTCGAGTTGCATGTCTACGAGAAGGGCGGACACGGCATGGGCCTCCCCGGACCCGGAAAACCCGCTCCGCCTTGGGATGCCGAACTTTTGCGCTGGCTTAAGGCGCGAGGGTTCCTGCCTTGACACCCGAAGGATTGGCAGCCGAATCCCATCTGCAGCGAAGCGACCTCAAACTGACACAAAACCCCTATGCACCCTGGATTCAGAACTCTCATAGCACTCCCAGCCACGCTTGCCACCGCAGCAGTTCTCTCCGGCGCGGCGACATCCGACGCGAGCCCGTCCAAACCGAACATCATCGTCATCCTCGCCGATGATGTCGGCTGGGGAGACGCAGGCTGCTATGGGGCCACGAAAATCAAGACGCCCCACATCGACCGCCTGGCTGCGGAAGGGCTGCGCTTTGAAAATGCCCACGCCTCCGCTGCCGTCTGCACACCAACCCGCTACTCCCTTCTGACCGGCCAGTATTCCTGGCGACGGGATGCTGTCGGCGTGAACAGAGGAGTGGCGAATGGAAACTCCCCGCTTCTCATTCCGACAGAGATGAAGACGGCTCCGGGTCTCCTGCAGCAGGCCGGCTACCGCACCGCCGGCATCGGCAAGTGGCATCTCGGCTTCGGAACGACCAAGCCCGACTACAACGGGGACCTTCGCCCCGGCCCGCTGGAAATCGGATTCCACGAGTTTTTTGGCATCCCGGCCACGAATGATCGCATCCCCACCGTTTTCGTCCGCGACCATCGCGTCGTCGGCCTTGATCCTGCCGACCCGATTCAAGTTTCCTACGACAAAGATGAGGCTGGACTTCAGGGGCTGACCTCACTTTCCGCAGGTCGCCAGCGCATCGGCTGGGGCAAAGGCGGCAAGTCCGCTTGGTGGAATGACGCAGACATCGCGGAAACCCATACGGGCGAGGCCATCAAGTTCATCGAACGGAACAAAGACAACCGGTTCTTCCTCTATTTCGCCCCCCACGACGTGCACGCCCCCAAGATCCCCCAGAAGCGCTTTGCCGGGGTCAGCGGGCTTGGAGAACGCGCCGACATGCTTCTCGGACTGGATGATGCCATTGGGCAAATCCTGCAAACACTGGACCGCCTCCATCTCGCCAAGGATACCCTCATCATCTACAGCAGCGACAACGGGGCCTATGTGAATGACGAGCAGGGCCACCGGCCCACCGGCCCTTTTCGCGGGATCAAATCACAATCGTGGGAAGGCGGCCACCGGGTGCCGTTCATCGCCCGCTGGCCGGCACGCATCCAGCCAGGCGTTTCGACCGACCTGGTGTCCACCCTCGATGTGCCGGCCACGATCTGCGCGGCCGCCGGGGTCGCCTTGCCCAATGATGCCCTGCCAGACAGCTATAACATCCTCCCCGCCATGCTCGGCGAAAAACATGCCCACAAGCGCGACAACCTGATCATCCAATGCGGCAGCGGCCGCCTCTCCGTCCGCAGCGGCCCATGGAAATTTATCCCCGACCTCGACCTCGCCGATGGCTGGAAGTCTGCAAAAAAGGATCCGGGTGCCCCGCCCCGCCCGGGCCTCTTCGATCTTTCAAAGGATCCCGGCGAAACAAAAAACCTTGTCAAAGAGTTCCCCGCCGAATCCCAGCGCCTCGCCGACCTTCTGGCCAAAGCCCAAGTGACCCCTGTCACGCGGCCGGAATAAGCCGTTTTCAAGCGAGGTGGTTTTTTACGGAGAGGAAAATTCTTTGGCGGCCGGCGCGCCGGCATTCGTAACTCCCAGCATGACTCTTCACCATGCCTATCTGGGCTCCCTTGTCGCGGACGCCCTGGCGATGCCCGGCCACTGGTACTACGACCGGGAAGCTCTCCGGCGGGACTACGGGATGCTGGATCATTTCAAGGCTCCGCACAACCCCCACCCCGGCAGCATCCTCTGGCGCTCGGAATACCACCCGCTCAATGAACGGGGGGACATCCTCCGTGAGCAGGCGGTTTTTTGGGGCCAGCGCGGTGTCCATTATCATCAGTTCCTTGAGGCGGGTGAAAATACGGTGAACTTCCGGCTGGCCACCGAGCTGCATGATCAGGTCCGCTCCCACGGCAGCTACGATCCCGGCCGCTGGGCGCACCGCTACATCGAATGCATGCTCACTGCAGGCTGGCATCGCGAC
This sequence comes from Terrimicrobiaceae bacterium, assembly GCA_041749755.1. Lineage (GTDB taxonomy): Bacteria > Verrucomicrobiota > Verrucomicrobiia > Chthoniobacterales > Terrimicrobiaceae > QYQL01. Next base: position 9,107 of record JBGTAT010000068.1, read on the forward strand.
ACCTACCTTGAGGAATACCATCGCGGATTTTTCACCCGCTATGCGCAGGGCATGGCGGTCACGAAATGCGGAATCCCAGATCTGCACATCGGCGGGCTCGCCCAAATCCCCGCCCTGCTTGCGGCTCTGCCGGAGGATGCGGACTGGCGCTCGGTCACGCAGGAACATCTCGCCCTTACGCACCGCAACAGCAATGTTCGAAGGGCCGCCGATTGTTTCGCCAGATTGCTGAAATCCATCACAGCAGGCAGCCCGCTGCGCGAGGCGGTGAAACACGAAGCGGGCGATTGGTTTTCCACTCGCAAAGCCGGGCGCTGGGCGATGCGACCGGATGATGAGATTATTGGCAGCGTCCTGAGCCCCGCGTGTTACATTGACGAGGCCTTCCCGGCTGCCCTCTACCTGGCATGGAAATACCATGACCGGTTCGATGGCGGCATCATTTCGAATGCCATGCTCGGCGGGGACAACTGCCACCGGGGTGCCGTTGTCGGCTCGCTTCTCGCCGCAGCCAACGGCATCGATGATCGCTGGACCTCCGGCTTGAAAGCGGTCCACGAGGCATCGCTCAGTTAAAAAACTGATCCGGCGCTGCGCCGAACTGGGCCTTGGCCAGAGCGACGAAGGGACCGTTGCGCGAGGCGAGCTCCTTCGGGCTTCCGGACTCGACCGCCCGACCGCCCGCCATCACGACAACCCGCTCGGCATCGCGGATCGTGGACAGGCGATGGGCCACGATGAGCGTGGTGCGGTCGCGCACGAGCTCGTTGATAGCCTGCTGAACCGCCGATTCCGACACGGAATCCAAGGCGCTGGTGGCCTCGTCCAGGATGATGATGCGCGGGTTGCGGATCAGCGCGCGGGCGATGGCGATGCGCTGGCGCTGGCCTCCCGAGAGCCGGACCCCGTTCTCGCCCACGGGGGTATCCAACCCCTCCGGGAGCTGCCCGACAAATTCCCTCAGGCGGGCGGCGTCGAGGACCGCTTCGATCTGCCCGGCGCTATAGCCCGCCATGCCATAGGTGATATTGTCCCGCAGGGTGCCCGAGAACAGGATCGTCTGCTGCGGCACGACGGCGATGTGTCGCCGCCACGTGCGCATGTCGAGCTCCTCCATGGGAGCGTTGTCGAGGAGGATGCGGCCGGATTGCGGGCGCAGGAAGCCGATAGCGAGCTGGACGAGCGTGCTCTTACCGCTGCCTGACTCGCCGACAAATGCCACGCATTCCCCGGGCCGGATGTCGAGGGCGAACCGGTCCACCGCCGGCACTCCCTTGCCCGGGTAAGTAAATGTGACGTTCTCAAATTCGATGCGGCCCTCAACATGCCGGACCACCTGGCGGCCCTCGTTTGCCTCGATGTCCGGGCACGCAAGGACCTCGCCGATCGAGCGGATCGACACGAGGCTCTTCGAGACCTGAGGCATCATGTTGATCAGGTTGCTGAGCGAAAATACCACGGTCTGGAACAGCGCGCTGTAAAGCGCGATCTTGTCCACCGTCACCTGCCCGCTCAACGCGAGCCAGGCGGCGGCGCCCATGACCAGCGTGACCGCCGTCATGAAGACAACCCACGACGACGAGGCGAAGAAGGCGTTGACGTTGTCCACCTCCCGGCCGGTCGTGCGGACGGTTTCCAGCCGGACGTTCATCGCTTCCATCTCCACCTCCTCCAGGCCGTGGGCGCGTGTCACCGGAACCATTCCGATCATCTCGCTGACGCGCTGAGACATCGACTCGACCTCCCGGCGGAACGCCTCGTTGCGGCGCCGCATCGAGCTGCGGAAGGCATGCATGATGCCGACGGCCAGCGGGGCGGCCACCAGATACCCGAGGGCCATGAGGGGCTCCTGCGCGATGGTAAAGGCGAAGGCAAAGACGAGCGAGACGACCGCCCCGATAATCTGCTGAAAATAGGTGTCCCCGAGCCTCACGACCTCATCGACATCGCGCAGCACCTTGCTCTGGAGGCGGCCGGACTCCCGCCCGGCATGGTAGGCCATCGAAAGCTGCTGCAATCGCCGCACAAGGGCGGCGCGCAGGCGGAGTTCCATCGCGCGCAGACGCCTGCTGGCCCGCCGGATGTAAAGCATGTGGAGGGGGATGTTGGTTGCGAGCAGGACCCCGAAGACGCCGTACATCCACGCAAGGCGCACGCCGGCTCCGGGAGCAGAGCTGCCGACCAGGCGGATGGACTCTGCAAGCAGGACGGGAAGCAGGAGGCTCGGCAAAGCCTTCAGGAAATAGAGCACCCCCATGCCGAGTTGGTTCCACACCGTGGCATCGAGGAGGGCAAAGAACGTCCTCGCCGGCTGCCGACCCGCGAGCGACAGGTCCCTCACGTCCGCAGATGAGCCTTTCGGCTGCCCCGTCACGCTGGCAGCGCCGGTCATGGCCGGCGCTCGGATGAAAAGACAATGATGTCCAGCATGGTTTGACGGACTTTACACAATGGCCCCGGGCAGTCGAACTTTATCAAGGCAACGCGTGCCGCTAGGAAGAATATCTCTGAACGCCTCTCCCCTCTGCATCCTCCTGCCCGGAAAAGGAATCGACTCGCTGCCGATTCTCCCGCACCCTCTGCCGCATGAGATTTGTTGATCAGATTCGCATCCATGCCAAAGCCGGCGACGGGGGGAATGGATGCTGCAGCTTCCGGCGGGAAAAATTTATCCCGCACGGGGGGCCGGACGGCGGCGACGGCGGCACGGGCGGCGACATCATCCTCCAGGCCGACCACGATACCGACAACCTGGTCGCCCTCTTTTTTGAGCCGCTCGTCCGCTCGGGGCGCGGGGCACATGGGAAGGGGAAAAACAAGCACGGCCGAAGCTGCGTGCCGACGATCGTCCGGGTTCCGGTGGGCACGATCATCCACCGGGCCGGCCAGCAACCGGGGGATCCGACCGAGGAGGAACCGATCGCAGACCTGACAGAACACGGCCAGCAGTTCCTCCTCTGCAAAGGCGGCGATGGAGGGAAGGGAAACACCCACTTCAAGAGCTCAACCAACCGCGTCCCGCGCCAGCATACCAAGGGCTACCCGGGCGAAGAGGGCTGGTTTTATCTTGAGCTGCGAACGATCGCAGACATCGGACTCGTCGGCTATCCGAACGCCGGCAAGTCCACGCTCCTGGGTGCCATCTCGGCTGCCCATCCGAAAACTGCCCCCTACCCGTTCACCACCCTGCACCCGGTCATCGGGGTCGTGACGCTCCCGGAATACCGCCGCCTCACGGTCGCCGATATTCCCGGCATCATCGAGGGCGCCCACGAAAATAAGGGGCTCGGCCACGAGTTCCTGCGCCATATCGTCCGCTGCCGCGTGCTCCTCTTCGTCCTCGATATGGCCGGAAGCGAGGGCCGGAACCCGATCGCCGATTACCAGTCGCTCCGGAAGGAGCTCGGCCTCTACGACCCGACGCTCCTCAAAAAAGATTTTGCGGTCATCGCGAACAAGTCGGACCTCCCGGACTACGCGGAGAACCTCGCCGCCTTCCGGACGAAATTCCCGAAGGTCGCGACGATCGAGATCTCCGCGCTGGAAAAATCCGGCCTCGAGGCGATTTTCGCATCGATCGGCCCAGGCGCGTAAAGCGCCCCGGCCAACGGGGAGACGGCCGGTGCCGACCGGGATCCCCGGCGAATCCGATCAGTACGACTTGCGTCCCTTCTGAAATTTTTCCTTATTGCCGCCCGTGCGCGCGGCCTTCCGCTCGTAAGGAACTTTTTCCGACGGGGGGAGCAGCGAGACCTCGATGTCGCCGCTGTTTGTCTCGATAATCCTCGGGGCGTCGCGAAGCACATCGAGAAATTGCTGGGGCACCTGTCCGAACGACTGGCCATCCGAGATTTCAATCATTCCGACCGAACGGCCCGGGAGACCAAGAGCATCCTCCAAGAGGCTGACGATATCGCGGGGCGAGATCCGGGTTTCGCGGCCGGCATTGAGGCGAACCCATTGCATCCCACGCGCCGCAGGGCGCAGGCTCGGGGTGGAAGAGGATCCCATCGGAGCGGGTCCCCGCTTAGGTGCGGGGATCGGCTTATTGGCAGGTGCCTGGGCAGGCATGCTGGCCGGCGCCGCCGGCGCAGAGGGACTGGCGTTAGCTGGGCTGGCGTTGGCCGGACCGGCCAGAATCTCGAACAGTGCGGCGGCGATGTCCGTCGAGTTGTATCCCTCCTCGAGCAGCCGGTCCACAGCGCTCGAAGGCAATGGACTGCGCGCGAGGACGTCCCGGATTTTTCCAAGGAACCCCTCGACCCGGCGCTCCTCGACCTCGCCGTGCGTGGGGATCGTTCCGCGCCGGATCTTCGTGCGCGTGAAGCGCTCGATAAACTGCAGCTTGTAGATATCCCGGCCCGAGACAAACGTCACCGCCATCCCCTTCCTGCCGGCCCGGCCGGTGCGGCCGATCCGGTGCACGTAATCCTCCGCATCGTAGGGCAGGTCGTAGTTCACAACGAGCTCGAGCTCGTCGACGTCGATCCCCCGCGCAGCCACGTCGGTCGCCACCAGAAATTCAAACTCCGCCTTCTTAAACTTGTTCATCACCCGCGTCCGCTGGGCCTGGGCGATCCCGCCATGCAGCCGGTCGGCCGAGAAACCCTGCGCGATCAGATCGTCCGCCAGCTCGTCGACCATCCGCTGGGTGTTGCAAAAGATGATGCCGAGCTTGAACGCGTGAAAATCGATGAGCCGGAGAAGGGCTTCGAACTTCATCCGCTGCGGGGCCTCGTAGTACCATTGCTCGACAGTCGGGACCGTCAGCTCGCGCTGCTCGATCTTTACCGACTTCGGCTCGCGCGAGTGTCGCTCGATGAGGTCGCGGATCTGCCGCGAGACGGTCGCGGAAAAGAACACCGTCTGGCGCTCGGAGGGCGTCGCCAGCAGGATCTTTTCAATGTCGTCGCGGAACCCCATGTCGAGCATCCGGTCGGCCTCGTCGAGAACGACGATCTTGACCTGGTCCAAAATCAGGGTCCCGCGGTCCATGTGGTCCATGATCCGCCCGGGCGTGCCGATCACAATTTGAACCCCCTTCTTCAGCTCATAAAACTGGCGCTCGTACGAGGCTCCACCGTAAATCGGCACGGCATGGATCCCCTTCTTATGAGCGGAGAGCTTGTGGACCTCATCCGCTACCTGGGTCGCCAACTCGCGCGTCGGGCAGAGGATGAGCGCCTGCACCGAGCGGTCCGAAGCCTGGCAAAGCTCGATCGCCGGAATCGCAAATGCCGCCGTTTTTCCCGAGCCGGTCTGCGATTGGCCGACCGCATCGTGACCCTCAAGGAGGACCGGAATCGCAGCGGCCTGGATCGGGGAAGGTTCCTCAAAACCCAGATCCCCGATCGCCTTGAGAACCTCGGGCGATATTCCTAATTCGCTGAAACTTTTCTTCGTCATGCCGGACCGTAGCCTCCCACGCCGGATCCGTCACGGGTTCAATTGACAAATGCGAAATTCCCGAAATTTGCGGCTTGTCCGGCCGGGCAAATCCCGTATTGTCTTTACCCCACGCCAGGGTAGCTCAGCGGTAGAGCAGGGGACTCATAAGCCCTTGGTCGGGAGTTCGATTCTCCCCTCTGGCACCAAAAACTATTTATGGCCAATACCAAATCAGCAGCAAAGAGCGCACGCAAAAGCATCGTCCGCCGCGAACGTAACGCCGGTGTCATCACTGGGCTCAAAACGGAGCAGAAAAAATTCCGCGCGGCCCTGGCCGGCGGGAATGCCGACTCCGCCAAAGCCGAGCTCGTCAAGCTGACGTCCGCCCTCGACAAGGCCGCCAAGCGCGGGATCATCCACCGCAACGTGGCCGATCGCAAGAAGAGCCGCCTCACCAAGGCTCTGGTCAAGGCGAAAGCCTGATCCAAACAGTCAGCCTCAGCCCCGGCACTCCGCCGAAGGTTTCGAACTTTTAGAAAAGAGGGGCTCCAGCCCCTCTTTTGTCGTGCCCAGATGCCGCGCCGGCTTCTCCTGCGCGGATCCCACCGATGGGAGACCGGACAATCCCAACTCCTGCGTAAACACAGTGGCTACGCCAACACGCTGGGTCTCACACGAAGCCGCGAAGGCACGAAGGCACGAAGGCACGGACGTATCCGTGATTCGGCAACTTGCCTTTTTTTCTTTTCTTAGCGCCTTCGTGTCTTCGTGTGAGCCATCCCCACGGATCCACACAGCTCACTCCGATGGCTCGACCGAAAACACCCGGAAAAACCGGTTGGAGTCCTTCGACCGACGACGGCTTCTGGTAGAGCCGGGTGACGAGCGGGTTTTTCGAAAGCACAAAGAAAGAGAGATTTTTCCTGCGGGGAGCTCCAAGACATGCTACGATCGGCCGGATATGAAACAATCCGATGCACTGGCTTGGGTCGCTCAGTGGCGAGCCGCCTCGACGGCTCTGGGTGCCGTCCGGGCTCAGGAATTGGCAGAGCTCGATGAGGCGAAAAGTGCAAAAATTGCGGCGACATTTTTCGTCGCTCCTGGAGTGGGGATCCGGCGGCTGCAAAACAATCTGTCCTCCGGTTTGGTCGAGCAACAGGCCATCTTTCTCCGGGCAAGATGAATCCCATCCTTGAAGCCGCGGCGGACCTCCAAAAGTTTTGCGAAGCGGAAGGATGGCAATTTTGCTTCATCGGTGGCCTCGCCGTGCAGCGTTGGGGGGAGCCACGCCATACGCAGGATGCGGATCTGACGTTAATCACAGAATTCGGGAACGAGGAAGTTTATGTCGATGCCCTGCTCTCGCAGTACGAAGGACGGAGGGAAGACACAAAAGCCTTTGCGCTGCAATTTCGAGTTCTTCTCTTACGGGCTTCGAATGGCGTGCCTCTAGACATCGCGCTCGGGGCCATGCCGTTCGAAGAAAGTTCTGTCGCGCGGAGTTCCCATTGGCAGCTCCCGGATGGCGTGGCATTGCAAACCTGTTGCGCCGAGGATTTGATTGTCCACAAGGCATTCGCCGGTCGGGACAGGGATTGGCTGGATATTGAAGGCATCCTTCTCACGCAACAGAATCGGATCGACTTACCCTTGGTGAAATCGGAACTGGAGCCTTTGCTTCAGTTGAAGGAAGAACTCGAATCCTTGGATAAGTTGAACATGCTCTGCAGGAAATGCGGACTGGTTTTCCCTGGATAATCACCGCCCGCCGCTGCTTGCTGATAGTTGAGATCCTGGGGTTTAGGGAGGACGTGCTGGATTGACGGCTCCTCAGTTCAGATCTCACTCCTCGACCGAAAACACCCGGAAAAACCGGTTGGCAAAAATCGCTTGGAATCCTTCGACTGACGACGGCTTCCGGTAGAGCCGGGTGACGAGCGGGTTTTTCGGGGCCTCTCCGCCAAGGATTTGGGCGGAGTTCGAGACGACCCGTTCGGGTTCATAAGCGATGATGTAGCGCACCTGCCGGCGCTGCACGATGTCCCTCCCCTCCCCCTCCGAGAGAAAAAAGGCGGCGCTATCGGCGATGCCGGGAAGGCTCTGGTGCGAGGTGCCGGCGACGCAGGGCTGGCCGGACCACCAGACGACCGCCGGACTCAGCCACCACGGCGCGATCACTCCGCCGGTTGGAAGATCCTTCAGGTGAAGCGAAGCCTCGCGCAGGGTCACCGCATCGGCGACCGCCTCACCCCGCGCGCGAAACGATTCGTCATCCGGGTAGAGGCGGTCCTCCCAATCCCGGGCGACCGGCCAGAGCGATAAGAAAAAGATCCCCCACGCGAGCCAGCGCCAGCGGAAAACCGGAAGCAGGTACGGAAGGCTCAGCGCAAAAGCACAGGCGAGAAAATAACCCCACCGGATATGCCAAAAGGCGAGAGCGATCAGCAGGACCACCAGACCGGCAAAGAGCAGGCAGGCCGGATCGCGGGTGCGAAGGTATCTGGCGATCAGCAGGACCGGGGCCGGAAGCACCAGCCAGCCGGCCCAGGAGCACAACAGGGCAAAAGACCCACCGCGAAGCTCCCCGATATTCAGCGCCCACCGCGAAAACCGCTCGTCAAACGCCGCCACCCGAAAACCATCCCAAAGCCCGGCAAAAACGAGAATGCCGAGGAAGACCGCAGCCGGCCCGAATGGCACCAGGTTCCGCCCCAGCGGGGCTAAATCCCTTAGCCCAGGGCGAGCGCCTGCGCTGCCCTGGGTCTTGGGGAAGATGCGGCTTTGCCCTGGAGGGGCAGCATTCCCCCTCGACGTGACGCCATTCACCGCCGGCTTCCAAGGGAGCCGCAGCCGCCCGGCCGCGAAGCGCGCAACCAGGATCGCCCCCAGCAGGATCGTTGGCTCGAAGAGGGAAACCCACAGCGCCAGGCCCCAGGCAACCGCCGAAAGGTATCCGCCGCCGGATCCCGACCACAGGCGGACCTCGGCCAGAAGCGCCGCCACAAACAAAAACATGAGAAGCGATTGATGGTCGGGGCGCCCGAGCAGGAATCCCTGCACCGCAATCGGCGAGACCGCCAGCAGAAGCAACGCCGCTTGCACGAACGGACGTCCCCGCCAAAAAACCGCGAGCAGCCCGAGCGTCGACAGCCCGAGCAGCGGAGAGAAGTACGCCCCGGCCAAAGACAGCGGGTCGGTTGAAAACCCGCGAAAAACCGCCGCGACCCCGAGGATCAGGTAGTCGACCGGAGACGTCGTGTGCGGGACCGTCCCGATCGGAAAATTTTCAAACGCATGCGCCCGCACCGGAACCAACGGCGACTCTTCCAGCATTCGGACCCGGGTCATCCGGGCATACCCGTCGCCATCGGCAAAATACGTGCTTCCACCAAAGAAGACGGAATCGTGGTTCCACCCGTAGGTCGCCCATCCTAATCCGAGGAGAAGGAGCAGGGTCACCCATGTCAAGGGTGTCCACAGGCGGCGGAGGAAATGCGAGGTGACACCCAACATATTGTGGAGACGAATTTTCTAAATCGCAACATCCTGTGTAAAAGGCCAGAAAAATGCTAAAATTGTTTGCCTCCCCCATCGGTTTGGCTAACCTCATCGAGGATGGCGGGGATCTCTCGCCGTTCACCATTTGAACCAGATGCCCGACGAACCACTTCCCGAAATTCCCTTCGACAAACCCGCCGCCCCGAAAGCCGCCAAGCCGGCCCCTGAATTTAAGGCCAGCGAATACACCGCCGATGACCTGAGCTCCCTGAAGGGACTCGAGGCGGTGCGCAAAAAGCCGGGCATGTACATCGGAGGCACCGACGAGCGCGCCCTCCACCATTGCGTCAGCGAAGTTCTGGATAACTCGGTGGACGAGTTCCTCGCTGGCCACTGCACGCACATCGACGTGACGATCCATGCGGACGGCTCGATCTCGATCCGGGATAACGGCCGCGGCATTCCGGTTGATATCAACAAGGAGGAAGGGATTCCGGGCGTCGAGCTCGTCCTTACCCGCCTGCACTCGGGCGGAAAATACGGCCAGGGCAACTACGAGTACTCGGGCGGCACCCACGGGGTCGGGGCCAAGTGCGTCAACGCGGTCTCCGAGTGGTTCAAGGTCGAGGTCACGCGCGATGGCAAGATCCATGCGATGTCGTTCGAACGCGGCGTCACCAAGCAAAACCTCCACGTCATCGCTGAGGTCAAGTCGAAGAAGCAGACCGGCACGCTGATCACGTTCATGCCGGATACCGAGATCTTCCTCGAGACGATCGAGTTTAAGGCCGAGCGGATCATTACCCGCCTCAACGACATCGCCTACATAAACGCCCCGCTCTCGTTCACGTTCCTCGACGAGCGCCAGGACGGCGCGCATCCGGTCCAGATCGTTCACCCCAGGGGGGTCGAGGAGTTTGTCGGCCGCCTCGTCGAGAACAAGACGATCGTGCACCCGAAGCCGATCATGATCAAGGGGACCCGCGACAAGATCATCGTCGAGATCGGCCTGCACTATACCGACACCTACAACGAGCAGCTCCTCTGCTACACGAACGCGGTTCCGAATCCAGATGGCGGCACGCACAGCAGCGGGTTCCGCGGATCGCTCACGCGCGCGATCAACCAGTACGCCAAAAATAATTCCCTGCTCAAGGAAAAGGATGTCCCGATCACCGGCAACGATGTGCTCGAAGGGCTCGCGGCCGTGGTCAGCGTCAAGCACCCGGACCCGCGGTTTGAGTCCCAGACCAAGGTCAAGCTCATCTCGCCGGAGGTGGACGGCATCGTCGGGTCGATCAGCTACGAGGGGCTCATGCTCCACTTCGACCAAAACCCGAACGTCGGGAAAAAGATCATCGAGAAGTGCCTGATGGCGGCGCGGGCGCGCGAGGCGGCCCGCAAGGCGCGCG
>JBGTAT010000069.1:0-17379 GCA_041749755.1 Terrimicrobiaceae bacterium
GACGGGGGCGACTGATCCGAACAAGTATTACCTATTCTCCTACACGGTGAATGATGTCGGAACCAATCCGCAAAACTACTCCGAATACAGCACGCTGACCAAATCCTACGAGATACTCAGCTCATCCGATACGCCAAATTACTCGACCGTCGCGCTGTCGTTCAAAGCACCGGCCGCCCCCAGTGGCATTCAAGACACCGTCTATAATTCGACGGGCATTTACATGTCGCTCTATCAAAGCAAGACCATCGCGGTCGGCGCGGGCGTCTATGCCCTCGCTCTTCCGATCTTCGGCACGGCCCCCTTCACCTACCAGTGGTATAAAAACGGCGCGGCGATCCCGGGAGCCACCCAAGCGGCGCTTATCATCAATGACGCGCAGGTAAGCGACTCAGGCGACTACCATGTCGTTGTAACCAACAGCGTGGGCTCCTACACCGGTCAAGACATCACCTGGACGGTTTCTGCGGACGACATTTTCATGAATTCCCACCCGCAAAGCCAATCGGTGGTGAACGGGCAGGCGGTGACATTTTCGGTCGGCACGACCGGTGGCACGCCAGATGCCTACCAGTGGTATAAAAATGGCATCGCCATCGCGGGAGCCACCGCAGCCACGTATTCGATCTCTGCCGTATCGCCCAACGATGAGGGCAGCTACACCTGTTCGGCCAGTCGCTCCTGGCAGGAATGGGATGCTGGTTTTGGGGAATGGGTGGATTTTTCGGATAGCGCCGTATCGCGCCCGGCAGATCTCGTTGTGGTGGTGCCGCCAGTGATCACCGGGCAACCGCAAAGCCAGACGGTGTCAAGTGGTCAGACCGCACAGTTGACGGTCTCGGTCGTTGGCAGCATGGACATCACGCAACCCGAGGCCGTGGGCGGTGGAGAGATGGATTTCGCCTACCAATGGCGCAAGGGCGGGGTGGAAATCAGCGGAGCGACGGCACGCACCTTCACCATGGCCTCCGTAACGGAAGCCGACGCGGGGAGCTACGATTGCGTGATTACGAGCACAGCCGGGGCCGGCTCGGTCACCTCGGCCGCCGCGACGGTCACCGTTCTGCCACCACCGCCTGCCGTCAGCTCACAATCCGATGGGGTAACCGTCAACCAGGGCGAAGGGACGACCATCACGGTTGCCGCAACCGGCGACTCGTTGATCTACCAGTGGTATCTCGGTGCCTATGGCGACATGAGTGCGCCGGTCGCTGGAGCCACGGGGGTCAGCTTGAACACGGGCGCGCTCTCACAAACCACGCTTTACTGGGTCCACATCAGCAACTCGGGCGGGATGGTGTCCTCATCGCCGATCAGCGTAGGGGTTGTCCCTCCCACGCCACCCACCATCACCACTCAGCCTTCAGGCACGGTGATTCCGGTCGGCGGCAGTGCCAGCCTGTCGGTCGCCGCCTCCGGCACCTCGCCCTTCTCGTATCAGTGGAAAAAGAACGGCACTGCCGTCAGCGGCGCGACCTCCGCGACGTTCGCGCTGGGCAATGCCACGCTCACCGATTCCGGGAGCTATTCCTGCACGGTGACGAACCTCTACGGCTCGGCGGGATCGCTCCCGGCCACAGTCGTCGTCTCCGGAGCGCCGCTCATCACCTCCCACCCGGCGAACACGGTGATCACACAGAACCAGACATCCACTCTCACCGTGGTCGCCAGTGGGTCCGGCCTGACCTATCAATGGTATCTCGGCACGAGCGGCAGCACCGCGAACCCCATCGCCGCCGCGACCTCCGCGAGCTACACCACGCCGGCCCTCGTCGCTACGACCACCTACTGGTGCCGGGTAAGCAACGCCCATGGGGTTGCCGACAGCAATACCGCCACGGTCCGCCTGCCTAGTTGGGAGGCGTATCACGATACGGTCGAACTGGCGGACAACGGAGGGACGAATGCCACGCAGAATACCGCCGTCCTGACCAGTGCGCCCACGACGTCGGTCCCCGTGGTCACCACGCTGAAGAATTTTGTCGCAGGAACCGATATGTCAGGCATCCAGCTATCGCAATCCCGCACGACTGCCCCACCGGCCGTTGCCAACAACAACAACGGTGCCGTTGCCCCCGCCGTGGGCACTGATGCCTACAAGCTCTTCAACGGCAAAATCGTGGTAGGCCAAAAAACCTACCAGATTGCGGGCGGCAGCACCTACACATTCACCTTCAGCGGGCTGAACCCCGCGAAGCGCTACGCCGTCGCGTTTTTTGCCTCCCGCGATGACTCGCGCTACACGGTGAAATCCAAGCTCACCCTGCAGGGGGCCTCGGGCTGGACAAACGCCTCCAGCGCTGGAAGTTTGGCGATCGCCGGAACGAATGATGCCGCGGTCGAGGTGGACGTCTGCGCCGGTTCCGCCGCCGCCGGTCGCGTCATTCGCTGGAACGACATCAGCATCTCCGGCACGAGCTTCAGCGTGAAAACCGAGATGGGTTCTAGTGGGAGCAGCTTTATTGTGCCCCAGTGCGTCGCGCTCATCGAATACGATGTCCCGTCCGAAGTCGCGGCGCCAGAGATCATCGCCCAACCGCTCGGTGCCAATGTGAACAGCGGCGGAAGCCACACGTTTTCTGTCAGCGCCACGGGTTCCGGCCTCTCCTACCAATGGTTCGAGGGACTGACCGGCGATGTCAGCCTGCCGGTCTCAGGTGCGACATCGGCTAGCTTCACTACGCCCGCACTCACCGCGACCACGAGCTACTGGGCGCGGGTGAGCAACACCAGCGGCTCCCGTCAGAGTGGCACCGCCACGGTCGCGATCAATGCCATCGCTCAGACGCCGATCGAAACATGGGCCGCCGGCTATGCGCTCAGTGGAGGGAATGCCGCCGCCAACGCTGATCCGGATGGTGACGGCATCTCGAATCTGATCGAGTTCGCGTTGGGCGGCAACCCCAGCGTCCCGGGCCAATCGCCGATGCCGACTGTGGATATGCCGGATGCCGTGACGCTGGGCTTCACATTCCACCGCGCCCGTTCTGATGTGAAATACATTGTGGAATCCTCGACAACCCTGGCTCCAGGATCCTGGACAGTGGAGGACACCATCGAAAAATCCGCCGACCCGGCCAGCGTCGGACAGGATGTGACCGTCGAGCTCCCGCTCTCCGGGGCCACCCGGAAGTTCCTGCGCCTGCGCGTTGTTGAGTGATGCCCAGCTACCAAAAAACCCCCGTGAATCACCCCATGAAACACTCTCGAATACATATCCGCATTTTTCTTGTGGCTATTTACTCGCTCCTCCCCTCGTTGGTCCGGGCCGGCACGGTGGATGATTTGTATTCGTTCAAATCCTACGATGGCTACGAGTTAGACCCCACGATGTATAAGCTGTCCATCCCGACTAAAAAAGTCAGCGGTGTGGAGACCGAGATCCCAGTCATCAAAGCCATCATCTGCGTTTATCCAGGCACGGGCAGTTCTGGGAACGCATCGGTCGCCAATTCCCTTTACGCCCGCTGGGCCTACGAAAATGGGATCGCCTTTTGGAATGTCGGCCCGGTCTATGATCCGTCGGCCGACACGATCACCTATTTGGCATCTACGGGCACACGCATCAGCCGCCCCGAGCTGTCCAATGCTCCGCTCCTCACGACGGGGGGATCCTCTGGCGCCTATACGGCTTTTGAAGTCGCAAAAGACTTTCCTGCCCGAGTGCTTGCCGTCTATGGCCAGCACAAAGGAACCACCGGGGGGTTCACTCCGCCTGTTACTGTGCCGACGCAGGTTTCTTTCGGGGAATTTGATTCCGGTCGCACGGTAGTCCAATATCCGCTGCACCTTCAGGTTTTGCAGACCAATTCCGCTTCCGGCGGTGCGCCCTGGGCGATGATTGCCGACCGCGGCGTGGTTCACACCGAGTGCCTCGATACCCGCGAGGATATGATGCACTACATGGAGACGATCATTCCCTACCGCTATACCTACACGCAGGGGGTGATGGGTAAGGACCCCGCCATCGGGCCCGTGACACTCACCACGCTCAACCTCGCCAACGGCTGGCGCGGCGAACACCTGCTCTCGCCCTCGCAACCTGCCAAAGTCGCCGATGGCACGCTGCCCTACAGCCTCCTGCTGAAGGACTGGGACAGCGCAGATCTGAAGGTCGCTCCGGCTGCGCAATTCGACCGCACCAACCCGCACCTGCAGTCCTGGTTCCCCAATGCGGCTCTCGCCTACGCTTGGCGTTCCCGCGCTGGCCTTGGGGCACGGCAGATGCGGTTCACCGTGCAGAACTCGGTCACGAACAACTACGTCAACGCCGGCCTGCTGCCCGCCAACTTGAACACCGACCAGACCACGCCTGCCTCGCTGGAAACAGGTGCCTTCACCGCCGCCGATGAGGTCCAATTTTACGACAACGGCACGCTGGTCGCCACCGACAAGGCCGCCCCCTTTAACTACACCTATTCGTGGACCCCGTCGGATGCGGGCTGGCACGTGCTCTATGCGATCGCCATCGACTCCGCCACCGGCGAGCAGCGCGTGAGTGGTTCGCGCGCCGTGCGCCTTTCTCCGAAAACCGTGGGAGCCAACACCGCCCCGACGATCTCTAACATCTCCGACCAGACGGTGCCGACCGGCACGGCATCGCTCTCGATTCCCTTCACCGTCTCCGATGCCGAGACGGCCGCCGCCGCCCTCACCGTCAAATTCTACAAGGCATCGTCCCGCGACGACTCGAATCTCGACAGCGTTGCTTTGGCATACACCGCAAGCATCACGGGCACCGGCACCGATCGCCTGCTCACGATCACGCTGACCGACCCCGCCAAGAGCGGCGTTCTCTGGGGCTATGTGCAAGTGAACGACGGCGACCTGCAAGCCAACGCCTACGTGCGCGTCAACATCGTGCCGGCGGCCAGTGCCGCGCCGCAGTTTGTCGTTGGGCAGACGGTCAACACCGCCGGAACAGCAACCGGGGTAGTCGTCTATAACGGCGGCTGGTCGAAGGAGATCGCGATCCGCGTTTTCGATGCCGACACACCCGCCGAAAATCTGGTTCTCACGGGATCGTCCGCGACGCCGGGGAAAATACCGGTCGGCAACATCGTCTTCGGCGGCTACGGAGAATTCCGCACCGTGAAAATCAAGGGTGCTGCCACGAACGGATCGATCCTCACTTTCGCGCTCTCTGATGGAGAGAATCCCCCGGTGACGCTAAACTACAACCCGACCATCGGCACGGTATCGGACATCCCTCCGGTCGTCGACTCGGCTCCGGTCATTAACAACATCTCCGGTCTTTCGATCTACAGCGGCGACACTTTTTCCACGATGGCTCGGATTGCCGACGCGTTCACCCCCAGCGAGACGATCGCCGGGCACACCTCGCTCAGCGTCGCCGCCACGTCCGACAACCAGTCCCTGCTGCCAAACGGCAACCTCGCCATCATCACCGCCGGAAGTGAACGCCGTATCTCGGGCAACTCCGTCTCAGGCCAAACCGGCACCGCGAATATCACCGTCACGGTGACCGACGAAAATGCCAACACCGCAACCGATACGTTCACTGTCACGGTCAATCCCGCGGTGCTGCCCATGCTCGATGTGCAGCCCCAGGGTGAGTCCGTAGCCTCCGGTGGTGGCAGCACATTGAGCGTTTCCGCCTCGGGCGGCGCGCCCTACTCGTATCAATGGTATCGCGGTGCCAGCGGCGACACTACCAACCCGATCGCGGGCTCGACGGCTTCCAGCTATACGCCCCCGGCATTGATCGCCACGACCTCCTACTGGGTCCGCGTGACCAATAGCGCTGGCTCCACGGACAGCGCCACGGCAACCATCACGGTGCTCCAGCCCGCTGCGATTTCTGTTCAGCCGCAGTAGGCCTCGGTGTATTCGAAAACCAGCCACACCTTCAACGTCATGGCGACCGGCGATGCGCTGACCTACCAATGGTTCAGCGGTGCGAGCGGAGATACCAGCTCGCCGATCAGCGTAGCCACGACCGCAAGCTACACCGCGACCAACATCACCGCCGCCGCCTCCTACTGGGTGCGGGTGGGCAACCTGAACGGAACCGTCAACAGCGCCACCGCGTCCGTCTCCGTCAAAACCCCGAATTGGACGGCCTACCACGACACCTACGCCGTCAGCGACGGCAATGCCGCCAACGTGACGACCGGGGGCATCGCCACCACGCCCGGGGCTGCCACCGCGCTCCTGAAGATTTCCGACGGTGGCTCCACGGGCGTGACCATGAACGGCCTGCTCAGCACCGGATCGCTCGCAATCAAAACAAATGGGGTGGTCACGCCCGCATCCGGCACCGACGCCGATGTCCTCTTCAAAGACATCGTCGCGTTCAGTCAGAACATTTATCAAGTCAGCGGGACGACCACCACGGTCACGTTCACCTTTAACAACGTCAGTAGTTCCAAGCGCTACTCGGTGGCGTTTTATACGGCGCGCAACGCCTTCACCACGGCGAGTAAATTCACTCTTCAAAACACGCTGGGCTACCAGGAGTCGCACAGCTTCGGGGTGGGGAATGCCGGGGATGCGGATGGGGCCACTGCCAACGTGAACACGGGCACAGGCTCGGCGACTGCGGGTGCCCTGGTGCGGTGGCAGGACATCCAGCCGAACGGCACTTCGTTTTCCGTGCAGGTCCTAGGCGATGGCGGAGCCGCAATGGTTCCCATCGGTCTCGTAGTGCAGGAATACGACGGCACCGCCCCGGTCACTTCGATTTCGGCGGAGCCGTCCGCTGCCTCGATCGCTTACAACGGAACCGCCACCCTAAGCGTCGCGGCAACCGGTTCCGGCCTGACATACCAATGGTATCAAGGAACGAGTGGGAACATAACGACTCCCATTAGCGGGGCGACTTCGGCGAGTTTCACCACGCCGGTCCTGACCTCGACGACGAGTTATTGGGTGCGGGTGTCGGGCGCGAACGGCACGGTGGATTCCGCAACGACCACGGTTACCGTCTCGGCGGAACCGCCTGCTCCGGGAGAGCTGCTCATCTATCTGATCGCCGGACAATCCAACGCCGACGGTCGCGCACCCGGCTCGGGGCTGCCGACCACCCCGATCAATCTGCAATCTCCACAGGCGGATGTGCCATTCTTCTATCGCACCACGCAGAGCACGACGCCTGTTTATCAGACCCTCCGCCCGGGTGCCTCCGGAACGGTCGGCGCCTTTGGACCCGAGATCACGCTCGGACGCTCGTTGGCCGACTGGGTCGCCGCCAATCAGCCGGCCAACAAGGTCGCCCTCATCAAGTATGCCGTCGGCGGCACCTCGCTGTCAGCAGATTGGAAAGGGGGCGGCACGGGTGCGAACACGGGCGATGGTGTGCAGTATAAAACGTTCCAGACCGTCGTCACCGCCGGCCTCGCTGCACTTGACGCGGACTCTTCGCTGAGCGGCTACACCAAGCGCATCGCAGGTATCATCTGGGTGCAGGGCGAAAAAGATTCCCTCACTGCGGTGGAGTCGCAGGCCTATGAGGCAAATCTCACCGCCTTTATCGCCGACGTGCGGCTCACCTACGGGGCGAATGTGCCGTTCTTTTTCTCCAAGCTCTCAGATAACCAGACCGCCTATCCGACGGGCACCGGCGAAGGCCCCGCCGGCTTCATCGCAGTGCGTGCCGCCCAGACCGCCGTCGCTTCATCCGTGGCCGGCGCGATCTTGATCGACACCGATCCAGCCGGATTCTCGGTTGGCGGCGACAACATCCACTTCGATGCGGCAGGCCAGCAGGTTCTGGGCAACGCCTTTGCCGACGTCGTCATCGCGACCCCCGCCATCGAGTTGCCCGTGATCACCAGCCAACCCGCCTCGACCGAGGTTGCCTCCGGACAAACGACAACGCTCCAAGTGACCGCAACCGGCTCGGGCCTGACCTATCAATGGTATGCGGGCACCAGTGGCACGACCACCTCGCCGGTAGCCGGGGAAACTTCGGCAAGCTTCACCACGCCCGCGCTGGGCAGCACCACCAAATACTGGGTGCGTGTGACGGGCAATTCGGGATATGTGAACAGTGCGACGGCCACTGTCACCGTGACGACCAGCGCATCCAGCTGGACGGCCTATCACGCCCAGTTTTTCACGGGTTCGCCTCATGCCAACCTCACCACCGGCGAAAGTGCCACGCTGAAAAAATTCGCTGATGGCGCGAGCACCGGCGTCACCGCGACCTACAGTTATTCGGGGGGGTGGGTTTCGAGCACGGCGGCCACCACAAAAAATAATCCGCCTGCGAGTTCCGATGCCGGCATCCTCTTCAACGGAAAGGTGGATCTCGGGCAGGCCACCAAAACCATCAATAGCACCTCGACATTAACGGCGACGATCACCTTCGCCGGACTTGATCCCGCCAAAAAATATGCGGTGGCGTTGTATGCCGGCTATGACGCGTCATCCTCGTCCACGGCACAAACCAAGTTCACGCTGCAAAGTGCGAGCGGGTTTGCGAATGCCTCGACCGCTGGGGTCGGCGATGCCGGGGATGCCGATGCCGCGACAGTGAGCTACGTGAGCGGCGATATCAACGTCCTGACCAACGGCTACGTGGCCCGCTGGAGTGACATCACGCCGACCGGAAGCGGCGGCACGAGTTTCTCTGTGCGCATGGAGCGCAACGCATCCGTGGGCGCGATCTGCGCCCAGGCATTTGTGTTGGAAGAAATCGCGACCAGCGTGCAGGCCCCGACGATCACTGCTCAGCCGGAAGGCCTCACCATCGACAACGGTGCCACCGCCAGCTTGAGCGTCGCCGCCACCGGTTCGGGACTGACCTACCAGTGGTATGCAGGAGCCAGCGGCACGACGACTTCGCCGGTTGCAGGGGCGACCTCAGCGACTTTCACGACCCCCGCGCTGACCAGCACGGCGAGCTACTGGGTGCGGGTGAGCAACACCGGTGGCGATGCGGACAGCACCGCCGCCTTTGTGAGCGTGCGCACCCCCTACGAAACATGGGCGGGAGCTGCCGGCTTCCTCCCCGATGAACAAACCCTCGACCCGGATGGCGACGGCCTCTCCAACCTAATGGAGTTCGCCCTTGGTGGAAATCCCAACTCCGCTTCAGCGTCTCCTCTGCCTACCCTTGATGTCCCGGCAGCCGACACCCTCGGGTTCACGTTCCACCGTGCGACGGGCAACGTGAGCTACATCGTCGAGTCCTCGACCACCCTCGCAGCAAACTCCTGGACGGCCGAATACACGTTGGGAAAAAACACCGACCCCGTGTCGATCGGGCAGGACGTCACCGTCGAAGTCCCGCTCTCCGGTGCCCCTAAAAAGTTCCTGCGGCTGCGGGTCGTCGAGTGATGCGCGCTCAGGCTCCCCCGTTCGTAGTTCCGCATTCATGCGGTGCTTCAACTGCCGACCGCGCTTATCGGAACCGCCTGAAGGCGGAACTACAAACGCGCACGCCAACCTCTCCGTTCGTAGTTCCGCATTCATGCGGTGCCTTTTCCTTCGTCTCCCCCTCATGCAGCGCCGCCTGAACCCAGAGCCTACACGCCCGTTGGGAGGCGGCGCGGACTGCGCGGCCCGCTGCCGCTTGACCAGCAAGCCGGATTCATGGATATTGCGGGCATGAGAGCCACGGTAAAAAAGCCCATTCGCTCCGCTGCTGCCTCAAAACTCGAGGAGCAGGGACGACAGATTGCCGACCTCAACCGGCAGGTGAGCCGACTGACAAGTGCCGTTGAAAAACTCCACAAGTTCATCGCGTCCGCCGACCTCACACTCGGCGACTACGAACTGACCGCCGGGGAGATCCTCACGCTCGAAAGCCGGCTCAAGAAGGACATCGCCAAAGCCCGCAAGGAGGGGACGATCAAACCCTTCGACGGCACCCTCGAATCCATTGTTGCGGCTTGATACAACGACGCGCTTCCGCAAGTGGGTGAAATCGCTGTCCCCGGCAGACCAGCAAAGGGTTTTGTGTGCATTGACAGCGTCGCAAAAAACGATTGGCACCCCGCATGCCCACAAGGGGGCGGGGTTGAGAAAACTGCGCGGCTCCGTCATGGAGTGCCGCGCAGGGCTCCACCTGCGTCTCGTCTTTGTCTGTGAACCCGGCCGGCTCCTGTTCGTTGCCGGAGGCAACCATGACGACGTGCGCCGTTTCTTAAAAACCGTTTGAATCGAGTCAACGCGGAACGACGAACAGGCACGCGGCGTCTTTGCTTGTCGTTCCGCATTCATGCGGTGCCTTTGTTTGTTCCACCCTCACTTTCCGCATTTCTTTGACCGACATTTTTTGTAACACTCCCACTATGCTTCGTCCTCAATCCAACCAACACCGCACCACGACATCGCTCGACGGGCTCTGGGACTTCCGCATCCAGCGGACCGACGATGATGCCTCCGCGTGGGCTTCAGGGTTTGACTCCCCGCGCGTCGTCGCAGTGCCCGCGAGCTTCAACGAGCAGTTCACCGATTACGAGACGTTCAACCACATGGGAGTGGTGTGGTATGCGCGGGAGTTTGAGGTGCCCGCCGACTGGCTCCCGTGTCCGGTCAGCCTTCGCTTCGCGGCCGTAAACTATGCGGCCGAGGTGTTCCTTAATGGCCAGAAGATCGGATCGCACGTCACCGGCTACACTCCGTTTGAGTGCGATACCGGCCAGGCGCTGACGGCAGGAGTCAACCGTGTTGTCGTCCGGGTGGATTGCGCCCTGAGCCCCGACACCGTTCCCCAAGGCGGCTTCGATAAGGCTGCCATTCCCGGCTTGAGCAGTCCGTTCCATCCTTCGGTTAATTTCGATTTTTTCCCTTACAGCGGGATTATTCGTCCGGTCACGCTCTGTGTGAAGCCGGCGACGAGGATCGAGGACCTGCGGCTGGATACCGAGATCGGGAGCAACTCGGCGCGCCTGCGGATTCGTGTGCGCACGGCCGGGCAGGCGAAGCGTCTGCGGCTGACGGTCGAAGAGACCGGCGAAAGGGTGGAAGCGGCGTTTGCAACGGAGGAACTGGAAGCCTCCATCGAGATGCAATCTCCCCGCCTCTGGGGGCTCTGGCAGCCGAACCTTTATCATCTGCGGGCGGAGTTGCTCGACGACCAGAACCTCGTGATCGACTCCTACCGCCAGCGCTTCGGCGTTCGCTCGGTGAAGGTCGAGGGGAACCGGATTTTGCTCAACGGTGCGCCGGTCTATCTCAAGGGATTCGGACGACACGAAGACGCGCCGGTCATCGGCCGCGGCCTGGCGGAGGCGTATAATGTTCGCGATGTCGAGTTGCTGCGTTGGATTGGCGGCAATTCCTTTCGCACGGCACATTACCCTCATGCCGAGGAAATGCTGGACCTGGCCGACCGGCTTGGCGTCCTGGTGATTTCGGAATCACCGGCGGTCAGCATGATCCCCTCGGCGGCCTCGTCCGGGACGCTCGACCTCCATATACGCTCGATCCGTGAGTTCATGCAGCGCGACTACAACCACCCCAGCGTGATTGCCTGGTGCCTCGCCAACGAGCCGCACAGCCATGAACCCGAAGCCGTGCCGTATTTCGAAAAGGTCTTTGCCGCCGCCCGCGAGGAGGATAGCACCCGGCCGATGATGATCGTGATGTGCCGGTTCCCGAACGAAAAATGTCATCACCTCTGTGATATCATCGGGCTCAATGCGTATCCCGGATGGTATGGGGGCGGCGCGCCGCTGGAGAATACGCAGGCCTATTTCCGGAAATTTTTGGACGAGGTGCGTGGGCTCACCGGCAAGCCGATTTTGATGAC
This sequence comes from Terrimicrobiaceae bacterium, assembly GCA_041749755.1. Lineage (GTDB taxonomy): Bacteria > Verrucomicrobiota > Verrucomicrobiia > Chthoniobacterales > Terrimicrobiaceae > QYQL01. The sequence continues at coordinate 11,723 of JBGTAT010000069.1, forward strand.
CGAGTTTGGGGCCGATGCCATGGTCGGCCTGCACTCGCTGCCCGCCGCGCTCTGGACCGAGGACTACCAGTCCGACCTCATCCAGGCGCTGATCGATGTGATCCGCGAAAAGGATTACATCGCCGGAGAGCACCTCTGGGCCTTTGCCGACTTCCACACCGCGCAAAACCACTTCCGGGCGCACGGCAACCGCAAGGGGCTGTTTACCCGCGATCGCCAGCCGAAGCTCGCCGCCAGGATGCTTCGCGAGCGCTGGCGAGAGTAGCGGGCACACGGCGTCTTCGTTTGTAGTTCCGCATTCATGCGGTGCCGATCGGCGCCCATGACGAAATTCCTCCTTCCTCATAGAGAGGCAAAAGAGTATGAGGATGGCGTGGATAAAAAAAATTCGAGACGGAACTGCGAAGGCTCAAGAAGATCCCCGGATTGTCCGGCGACGAGCGGGTTCTCTTCGCGATGAGTCTGAGTGCCACCCCGGACGAAAGGTGGCAGCGCCACGAAAACTTCCTCCACTCGCACGGCTTGTTCAGTCGCTCGGAGAGGAAGGCATCCGGTTTCAAATAGCCGGCATGTCGGCCGCCATCCTGCAAGGCGTTCCGGCGACCACCATCTCGAACAGACCATCAGCCTCCTCAAAAACCGGAGGTAAAGGCCCGGTCGCGATGCGCCTCCCGCCGAGATGAGCGGGAGCGAGCGAGTCAACGCGGAACGACGAACGGGCACACGGCGTCTTCGTTCGTAGTTCCGCATTCATGCGGTGCCTTTGTCGGTCATCCGCAAATCCTGTGCAAACAGGCACCAATCCTGCTATATGTCACCATGCTCCACACGTTTTCCATCGACCCGGAGCGGGAGATGGTTGTCGTCCGCTACATCGGGCCGACGACCGTGCAGGACATGAAAGACATTGCGGCCATGATCTGGGCGGATCCCTGCTACAACCAGAACTTCAATGGCATCATTGATTACCGCGAGGCGGTCCTGGATGCCTCGTCGGCTGCCATCGGCGAGATCGCTGAGTTTTTCCTCCATGCCTCCGAGGCCTCCTACGGACGGGCGGCGATCCTTGTGAAGACCCCACTCGAGACAGCGCTCAATATTCTTTTCGCTCGCCGGATGCAGGGCCGTAACGTCCTCCAGGTTTTCACCACCTGGGAGGCCGCCTGCGGATTTCTCGAAGTGTGGGTCCCGGATCCCATGGCCCAGGCAGATTAAGCCGGACTCCAAACAGGCGCGGTCTGTGGGAAATAGTGGGTTCCGATCAAGGAGGGCAACGCGTCGTCGTTGCCCACTTATCTCTTCCGTCGCCGATCTTTCCCCAGGGCGCGAATTGCGCGAACGGCGCGTTCTGTGGGAAATAGTGGGTTCTGATCAAGGAGGGCAACGCGTCGTCGTTGCCCATCTATCTCTTCCGTCGCCCATTTTCCCCCGGGGTGCGACTTGCGCGAACGGCGCGATCTGTGGGAAAAAATGGGTTCTGACGACGCAGAACCCTCCGTGGGTTATGTGCGGTCGTGCCAGGTTAGGTGGTGGATTTCTCCCTGGTAGGGCCAGTCTTCCGGGCGGGCGCACAACCCGTGACGCACGGGGTTTCCCACCACGTATTCCCATTTTGCCCCGTAATGGTCACCATGTCGCAGCTGGGTGTCCCAGGCGTCCACCTGCCAGATCGGATGCTCATCCGGACGGGGCCACCGCTTCGAGGCAAGCGCCTTCCAATATTTCACCCACATGTGGACCGGTTCCCCGTAGGGGCCGCTGACGGGCGAGCAAAACAAATGGATATGATCCGGCAGGATCATGTAGCGGCCAACCACCCAGCGGGCCGCATCCCGCCAGCAGTCACAAAGCAACCGGTGAATATCGTGCGCCGCAAAGAGGGGTTTCCGCCCGTGCGAGCAGACCGTCAGAAAAATGATCGGTGACAAATTCCCGCTTTCGTAAACCGGCCGGCGGGCCGGGTGCCGCCGCCCCACATGATCAGGATGGTCGCTCATACCCCATTTCATACCCCGACCGGCCCCCCGAGGGCAACGCGTCGTCGTGGCCGATTTGTCCCCGGGCGCGACTTGCGCGCTCAGCGGGATGGGTTCCAATCAAGGAGGGCAACGCGTCGTCGTTGCCCACTTATCTCTTCCGTCGCCCATTTTTCCCCGGGGCGCGAATTGCGCGAACGGCGCGGCCTGTGGGAAATAATGGGTTCTGACGACGCAGAACCCTCCGTGGGAAACAAAAACGCCCGGCGAATTTCTTCGCCGGGCGCTTAACCCCCAAATCTTTTATGAAATGATCAGATCCGGCGACGGCGGCGGAAAACCACCAGCGCGGTCAGGCTTCCTGCCAAGAGGGCCCATGTGGCGGGCTCGGGGACGGCGAGGACTGCATTGATATTTTGCTGTGTCGTGCCGCCGTATGCGATACGGATGTTGTCTAGGTTTGAGAGGGTAGAGCCTGTGTTTGTGCGGACATTCATGGTAATGGCATCAAGCCCGGTCCATTGTGTGCTCACTGACGTCAGTGTTCCCATCGGGCTGGCATTCAATGTTGCGGGGTTGATAGTTGAGGCAGTATTGTAGATCCAAACTGACATCCTGTCGTTGGTGCCGCTAACATCAGTTTCCAATTTCATGACGAACAAATAGGTGTCTCCGGATAGGTATGCGGGCTGCCCGCTAAGTGTAATATCGGTGTTGCCTAGTTTTGCGTAGAATGCGCTACTTTGCAGCCCAAGGCCGGTCGTAGTGACGGAAGTCGGGCGCAAAACGCTGTTATTGTTCGATCCTGTGGCTGTAGATGCCAAAAAACTGACCCAGACTTCGCTTGTAACGAGTGTTGACGCGTAGCTTCGAGCATTGCTCATTCCGGCAGTGGTAGCCCCCGTCGCCATGTTTGCGTTGGTCACAACCGGGGTGCCGTAATTGGCATTTGTGAATGTCAGATTACTTGAGCCATTCAGGACTTGTGTGGTGGTGGCGGTTGTCCATGCGCCGTTCCATCCGCTGCCGCCATTGAGAGTGGTCACATTTCCAGTTCCAGTATAGTCGAAATATTCGGAAATGACTGTCTGTGCCTGGCAAGTCAGTGATGCCGATGTAATTGCGGCAATCACCGCGAGAAGTTTGAGGGAGGTTTTCATGGGATTTATTGGGTAGCTGAGGAGAGTTTTGTTCTTCCTTGCGGATCAATATGCCAGAAGGCGTCAAGATCTCCAATACCGTATTGCGCCAAGGAAATATCGAATTGCGTCGCTGGTGAGAGGTGCCAATGGGGCACAGGGCAAGGGATTGCCTGCTGTAGCTGGTCGTCGCGTCGGAGGGAAAAGCACCACATGAATGCGGAACTACGAACGAAGACGCCGGCTGCCCGTTCGTAGTTCCGCCTTTAGGCGGTCGCCACTTGCGCGACAGGCGCGGCCGGTGGGAAATAGTGGGTTCCGATCAAGGAGGGCAACGCGTCGTCGTTGCCCACTTATCTCTCCCGTCGCCCATTTTTCCCCGGGGCGCGAATTGCGCGAACGGCGCGGTCTGTGGGAAATAATGGGTTCTGACGACGCAGAACCCTCCTTGGGAAACAAAAACGCCCGGCGGATTGCTCCACCGGGCGTTTACCCCCAAATTTTCTTGTGATCAGAGCCTGCGGCGGCGGAGGACAACCAAGCAGGTCAGGCTTCCGGCCAGAAGCGCCCATGTGGCGGGCTCGGGAACGGCGGTGGCTTGGAAGTAGGAAGCCTGCGAGCCTGTTGCTGTGTTCACTAAAGCACCGTTCTCAACTGTGGCATAAAATCCGATTCCTTCGATGTCCGTCAACGAAACGGTGGCAGATGAACCGATGACTTCCACGCCGCTAACAAACGGAGTGAAGTTGAACCAGGTGGCGGTAGTGAGATTGAAGGCTAACGTCTGGGGTGTTCCTCCGACGAACGATTGTGCATCGGTGACGTAGTAGCTGGCTCCCTGCTGAACAATGACACGAGCCCCTGCGTTGATGTTGGTCACGTCACGTGCGCCGATATTCATCGTGACCGAATCAAAGGTCATTCCGGTCGGGCTGGATAGGAAGTTGGTCGATGACCACATTGTCATGCTTCGGAACGTCAATCCAGTGGCAATGGTTTGGTAGTAGGTAAGACGATCTCCAGAGGCCGCCTGTCCAATTAAACCATTCGCAATATTTAAAGAAGCGGCTGCCGCGAAAATCGGGCTGCGGCCAGTGGCATTGGGATAGTAGTTGGCATCCACCGTCGGGTTATCCGCAGCACCGGCTGTGAAAGTATTAGTTCGCACGGCATAGTTGACGTTGCCTGTCACGATATCGGTTGCTCCCTGATTGCCCACACCGGTTTCGCCCCATTGGACGAGAACTGCTGCGTTGAGGGAAGCAAGAGGAAGCGCGGCAATCACCGCGAGAAGTTTGAGGGAGGTTTTCATATAATTTATTGGGTAGCTGAGGAGAGTTTTGTTCTTCCTTGGGATCAATATGCCAGAGGGCGACAAGATCTCCAATACCGTATTGCGCCAAGGAAATATCGAATCGCGCCAGCGGTGAAATGTGCCAGCAGGTCCGAAAGAGAGGATTTCCCGCCGCAACCGGTTGACCTGGCAGAAGAAAAAGGCACCGCATGAATGCGGAACTACAAACGGGGGAGCAGGCTACTTTTTCCGAACAATGCGGAATCCGATTTCCGGGTTGGCGGTGCCGGAGGCGATCCAGTCCCAGGCTCCCATTGAGGGGGCGGTGGTGAGGGCTTTGGTGGATTTGAGGTCGGTGCGGAACGATCCTCCGTGGACCCGGACGGAATATAGGTTGCCGACTTCGGGTTTCGGGGTCTTGGCGTTTTCGATCGCCCACTCGAAGACGTTGCCGGAGAGGTCGTGAAATCCGTTGCCCGTGGCGGCAGTTTTCCCGACCGGGTGGGTGCGATCGCCGCTGTTTTCGTCGAACCATGCGGAATCCGGATCCAGCGTGGGGCCGGAGGGATACGGTCCGCTGCCGACGAGTTGCTGCCACTCCGATGTAAACGGCAGGCGAAAGCCGTTTGCGTCAGGGTCAATGTAGAAGAGGAACCTGCTGAACGGGTTGTCGCGGGTGCCGAACCGGGAACTCTTGAGCGTCCACTGATAGGAATTCGTGCGGAAGGGGTTCGCGATTTTTAGAGCCTTGGTGAACGCGGCATCCTCATAATAGCAAGGTTTGAGGCCTTTCATTTCTGAGAGGGCATTGCACCAGACGGCGGCGTCGAGGAGGCTGACAGCGGTGACCGGTTCGTCCTGGGAATGGGTGCCGCTCATCCAGCCCATGCTGCCCATGTCGCCGTCATTCGCGAACCGGTATCCGTGCACCTCGGCCCACTGAAAAACCGGCTTCCACTGGGCATAGGTGACCTCGGTCTTTCCCGCCTCGATGCCGTCGTCGGCGATCATCGGGATCTCTGGCGCAACGACCTCGCCGGACGGATTTTCGGCTTCCTCCCATCCGAACGTCCAGGCCGGGATGCTGCCGAACTGCCAATGGCCCGGCTTGGCGGCGAGGGCGGGGAACTCGGGAGCCTTTGCGGGGCCGACGGCGCGCACCGGGCGAAATCCGATCGCGTAGTGGCCGCGCGAGGGAATCCCGCCGGATGCGGGCGGGTTGGGTCCGCGGAAGTCGCCCCCGAGGAC
>JBGTAT010000070.1:0-12879 GCA_041749755.1 Terrimicrobiaceae bacterium
GCGGCGCATCAAAGGCGGCGATTTCGCGGCGGGGACGGCCCTCCTTAAGCAGCGCGTTTCGCGAGCGCAGCGCCCGCTCGTACGCGCGGAGCGACTTCCGGTACCCAGGCACACATTGCATCCCAAGAAAATCCAGGAACCTCCTCCGGACCGAACCGCCGCCCCGAACCAGCTCGAGATCGGTATTTGCAAACCAAGCCACCCGCGCCACATCGAGGTAGTCGTCGGTCCGGGACTGCGGCTTCGAATCGAGCGTGATCGCGCGCCCCTCGGCTGCCCACCGGCACGTCAGGTGCGCCCCTCCACAATGCCCGTCCAAGGCAAAGCCCGGCCGCGAAAATTGAACCGCCTCGCCGAGCGAACTCGTCCGCGGCGACTGCAGCCGGAGCAGCACGCAGACCGCCTCCAAAATCGACGTCTTCCCCTGCGCGTTCGCCCCGGAAATAAACGTGCGGCCACTCCCGGGAGAAAACTCCAGGACGTCGAAACACCGGAACTGGTGCAATCGGAGATCGGCAAGCACCAGCTCATCATGTCCGAAGCGCAGGTGACGTCAAACCCGGGAATCCGCCGAATCACGAGGCTCGAGGTGCGGATCTCCGACAATGAATCGGCCGCCACGAACCGGCCCCGCGCGGGGGAACGATGTGGGAGATTACAGGCTGGGAAGGACGATTTCCTGGAGGTTCCCGGACTTTGGCTCGGTGATCGTATTTCTCCCGGTGGCCTCGTTGGGATGAATTTCCGCGACGAGGGCGAAGAAGCGTCTGCCGTCCTTGTCCTTCCTCACGTCGATCACGTCGCAGTCGTATTTTTGGGGGATCTGGGTGTCGGCTCCCGTTCCCGGCCTTCTGCTAAAGACATAGAGTCTGGCGGCCTTTTTCGGGCAGCCTCCCCCTGCGGTCTCCGGCTTGTCCCGGAAATAATCTCCGATGGTATGTCCCCCGAGCAGGCGCATGATGGAGCGCTCGTCGAACGGGCGCGAGCCATCCGCAATTTTCTTCCCCCACAACCCCTCGGCATCCCAGCAGAGCAGGGTGGAGCCGGCTGCCGGCAACATGTTATTTGCCATCTTCTTCGACTCGTCGGGCAGCATGGCCACCAGATCCTTGTCCACCAGGCCATTTCCAGCCTTCTCGCCCGGGGCGATCAGGATCAGCTCGTTTGGCTTCGGGTTTTTTGAATCCTGCGCGGAGCGGACCTAGAGAAATGGGTAGATGGTATCGAAGGGGTTGGGCGTCACGTCCTGCTGAAGCTCGTTTTTTCCGGAGGGTTTTTTCGTCACGACCCGGGTGATCGGGTCGTAGTTTCCCCATTTCATCAACGCCTGCAGATGATCGCGCAGAAAGAGCGCCTGCTCCTCCCCCTCCTTGCTTAATCCGTGCTGGCTGACCTTGAAGCTGCCAGCGGCGGTCGAGTAATTCGGCCAATCCGGAACGGCTTCCTTCCAGGTCTTGCTGAGGCCATCCTTGGCATCGGCCTTGATCCACTTGTCGAGGTCCTCGCCATGCCGGATGACAACAATCGCCTGCTGCAGCGGCGGGGATTGCTCGCTGTCCTGCGCCAAAGCCGTCCGGGTTGACCCCAGCAGGAGGGAGACCGCAGCCACGGCGGAGAGCATCCTTTTTATCGAGGGCAAGCGCTCGCATCCCGCTGACAAAAGCCGCAAATGCGCGAGGCCGGTTGGGGCGGAGACGGTTTTCCAGACGCGGAATAACGGCAGAGCGGGGGGGAATTGCATTCCCAAAATTAGGCGCGATAAATTATCGCGTCCAGTGATTTTGCTGCCGATGCAAATACGCCCCGGCGCTAAATTTGACCGGCGAGCCATCGCCGGGTTTCGAGGTTTTTGCTGGTCCTGGCGTTCGGAGGATGGGTCCATTCCACAGCGATGAACGCGCCGGTGTGGAGGGATGACCTCCGTGTCGTCCGACTTTGTCTGCCTGCAAGCCGATAAGTCGGCGCTGACGGAGCATCGCCCTCCAAGGGGAACGAACGCACCGGCGTGGGGGGACGATCGCTGTCCCACGAATTTCTTTCGCCGGGCGGTCCGCTGGGCTCGGCGGCGGGCGTACGCGGAATCTTTGGCCCCTTCAGTCGCGGGGCCCTGTCGCAGGCATCCGGGTGGCGCTAAATTTGCTTGCCCCGCGTGGAAAACCACGCAATGTAAATGGGCAGGTTGTTTCCTACAAAATCGTTGGTGAGGTGGCTGAGTGGTCGAAAGCAGCGCTTTGCTAAAGCGCCGTACTCCAAAAGGGTACCGGGGGTTCGAATCCCCCCCTCACCGTATTTTGATTTCCCTAGGAGAGTGAGAGCAATAAATGCATTAAAAGCATGAAATAAGCTTGATTGTTGATACCTGTGTTGATACCTGTGACCCCATGGCGAGCGTAGTTCGGAAGCGGAAGTCGAAGTTCTGGTATGCGTGTTTCTCGCTGCCGGATGGTCGCCGGCGGCAGGTGACGACTCGGACCACGGATAAAAAAAAGGCGCAGAAGATTGCTTGGGCTTCGGAGGAGGCGGCGCGGATGAAGGGGACGGTTGACCAGGCGCGGAAGATCATCGCGAAGGTGGTCGAGGAGATCCAGGGGGATGTGATTTCGCAGGAATCCTGCGGAGATTATTTTGCAAAGTGGAAGCTGCGCCGACAGCGTGAAGTGTCGCCGGGGACGATGGCGCGGTTTCTGGATGTGGAAAAGTCGCTGAAGGAATCTGTCGGCACGACATGGGACTTGCCGCTTTCGGATCTCACTCCTTCGCAACTCTCGGACTGGCGGGATACGCTCGCCGGCCGGCTGGCACCGCAGACGGTGAATGTCTATCTGAAGATGATCCGCCAGGCGCTGAATGATGCCTGGAACGATGGAAAGATTTCCAGCTCGCCGGCTGAGAAGCTGAAGATGATGAAGATCCCGAAGGGGGGCTCGGCGAAGAAGGTGTTCACGGCTGAGCAGTATCTGGCGCTGATAAAGGTGGCGGATTCGGAATGGGAGGGAGTGATCCATGCCGGGGCATTCACCGGCCAGCGGCTCTCGGACATCGTTTCGATGAAGGTGGCGGATATTGAATTCGATTGGTGGCGTTTCCAGAGCCGGAAGACGGGGCTCAATCTCGCAATCCCGCTGGCGGCGCCGTTCCTGAATTGGTACCGGCGCTGGCTGCCAGAACGCAAGATCGCCTCGGAATATGTGTTCCCTGAGCTCCAGGTGAAGATGCATGAGTACAAGGGCGGGCTCTCCAATCAGTTCTACCGGCTCATGGTGACGGCGGGGATCGTTCCCCCTCGGGACAACCACGCTGTGAAGGGTGTCGGGCGGAGTGGCCGACGGGCGTCGTCGGAGCTCTCGTTCCACTCATTCCGCCACACGTGCACGACCTGGCTGAAGGCCTCGGGCGAATCTGAATCGGTCGCGATGGCGTTTGTCGGTCACGAGAGCAAGGCGGTAAACCGCTCGTACACCCATCTGCCGGAATCTACCCTGCTGGAGGCGATGAAGAAGATGGAGAAGTTCTCGGCGTAGATCCAGCCCGCCGGCTCGCCCCGGGCATCCGCGGCTTTTTTGCTTGCGCTTGGCGTAAGGTGCATCAGTGGCGGGGCTTGTGTCGAACACAAGAGTTGCGAACAAGCCGGGAAACAAGAAGCTGGTCAAGCCGACCGGGAAGAAACCTGCGAAGCCCGGGAAGGCTGCTAAGAAACCCGCCCCGCCCGATGCCGGAAAACCGGCCCCGGCCAAGCCGCGCCCGCCGGCCAAGCCGCGAGGAAGGAAGCGGGGGGATGTACGCCGGCTGGAAGCACACAAGGGCGCTGTGGAGAAACACCTCCTGCGAGCTCGCACGGCCTTTGACATGCGGTGCGATGGGGCGACGATCCGGCAGATCGCCGCCGCCCTGCGGTGTGCGCCATCCACCGTGCATGACGACATCGAGGAGTTCCGCGCCAAGCTGCGGCGCGAGAACATGGATCTGGCCGCCCAAGAGCGGGAAATTTCCCTGCAGCAGCTCGACTTGGCGATTGCCTCGGTGATCCCGCACATTCGCGGGGACGTCGGGATCGAGACCGTGAAGGAAGGCAAGCGAGGGCCGATCACGATCACCGTCGAGACATACGAAGCCCGCATGAAAGGCTGCGGAGCACTGGCGCGGCTGATTGAGCGAAAGGCCCGCCTGCTCGGCATGGAGGCCCCGATCAAGATCGAGGGGGATGGCGTGCCCACAGCCCCGCCAGAGCAAACCCTGGAGAAGGGGAGAGATGTATTGAAGCGATGGGGGGTCTCGTTCGCTCCGCGCGGGGTGGTCGGCGAGAAGGTCGATGAATGACCTGCTCGAGCTGGCGCAGTGGCACCCTGGCGTCTGGATCGAGAACTACGGGAAGATCATCGATAAATTCCGGCAGGAGAGACGGCCGGTACTGAACATCTTCCAGGCCCGCGTGGTCGCGGCCTACCTGTGGTGCATCGCCAACGGGATCGCCCCCCGGATCATCGGGCTCAAGCCCCGGCAGGTCGGGGGCACAACGATCTTTGCCGCCGTGAGCTACCACCATGCGCGCAACTTCAACTGCCTGGGGGTGACGATTGCCGACACGTTCAAGAAGAGCAACAACCTGTACCGGATGGTCTGCGACTTTGGCCGGCTGGATGATTACCCATGGGGATACGTGCCCAAGAAGCCGACACAAACGGAATTCCGGCTCGGGAATGGAAGCGTCTTTGAAAAGCGAAGCGCCGACGTACCCATGGGCACGCGAGGCGACACGATCCAGGTCGCCGACATGAGCGAGGTCAGCTACTGGAAGTCTACCACAGTCAAAAGCGCCGAAGAGGTCGCTACGTCGATCCTGAACGCGCTCGCCGACCATCCGGCCACCTTCGGCGGGATGGAGAGCACGCCCAACGGGGCCATGGGGTTCTACTACGATTCGTGGGGCACCGCCCGCTGGCCAGATTTTGACGACTACTGGGCGCAGTATTCCACACAACCCGATGGAGAGGGATCCGGCTGGATCCGCGTCTTTGCCGGGTGGTTTGAGTTCCCAGAGCACCGGGAGAGCGTGCGCCGCGGGCGCCCCCTGACACAAGCCGAGGTGGAATTCGTGATGGGCTCGCTGACAGAAAAGGAAGCCTCCGGGGTGGCGCGCTTCGGCTGGGATGCCGACCAGATCCTCTGGTGGCGCTGGATCCTCAAAAACAAGTGCCTCAACGACGAAGACCGCCGGGACGAAGAATACCCGACCGATCCCGAGACATGCTTCTTGAGCTCCGGCCGGCCGAGATTTGACACGACAGCGGTGACCGAGATCGTGACCCGCAGTAAGAGCGATCGCTATGAAACCGGACTCCTCGCCGTACAGGGCAGCCGGGTAGCCTGGCAGGCCACTGGGAAGAACGAAGCCTGGCTCTGGGTATGGGAGCGCCCGCGCGTCGGGTGCCGGTACCTGATCTCCATCGACACCATGCGCGGGGAGAGTGAGACGGCCCGGACCGCAGACAGCGATTGCCATTCCATCCTCCTCTGGCGCGCCGCCTACCGGACCAATGAAGGCGTGATCCATGCCCCCCGGCTGGTGGCCCGCATCGCCGCGCCCTGCCGGCTCGACAACAAACCCGCCGCTTTGCAAGTGGATCTGCTCTCAAAGTGGTATGGGCGGTGCATCGTGGCGATCGAGATCAACAACGGGATCGGGATGCTCAAAGAACTGCGCGATCTCCAGGTGCCACTGTATCGCATGACCTCATGGGACAAGAAAGAGCAGAAGTCGATAACCACCCTCGGCTGGGAGACCAACCAGGACACCCGGGAAATGATCATCTCGGAGCTTGCAACCCGGATCCGCGAGCAGTCCGTCGACATTTCCTGCCCGCACCTCGCCTCCCAGCTGCAGACATTTATCATCACCAACAAAGGCCGGGCCGAGGCCATGTCATCTAAGCACGATGACGATGTGCTGAGTGCGGCCATCGGCGTGTTCAACCTCGAATCCGCTACGGAATACGCGGAAGCTACTGTCGAAGATCGCCTCCCCGAAGACTGGGACCGTTGGAGGGCGACGTAAAAAAAATGCTTGCGCTGATGGGAGGGTGAGTCAGTGGCGGTGAACATGAGCACCTCCGCTGCGGCCGACAATCTGAGAATCAAACATGAAATCGACGACGTCGAGCCGCCCATATCGGTGCTCGCGCGGGGTCTGCTGAACAAAAACAACGAGGTGGTGCTCGACCTGGCGAATGCCGAAACGCCGGCCGAGGTGCTGGCAATTCTCGGGGCGCGGCCCGCGGGCGGCATGACTGCTTCTGAAATCACCGACGCAGGCGCGGCGTTCCCGGCGTTCGCGCAGGCGGAGACTGCGGGGGAGCAGCGGACCCTCATCGGCGCAGAGTATCCGACGATCCTGCTTCCTTCTGGGAAGAACATCCTTGGAAATATTCCTAATGACTGGGCAAATTCCTCCATTGACACTGCGCTAGTCCTTGGAAACTCCGTCACCTCGATTGGCAACAATGCGTTCAACTACTGCTCTGGCCTCACCGGAGCCCTGACCATAGGCAACTCCGTAACCTCGATTGGCAGCTATGCGTTCAACTACTGCTCTGGCCTCACAGGTTCTTTGACCATAGGCAACTCCGTAACCACGATTGGCAGCTATGCGTTCAACAACTGCTCTGGCCTCACCAGCCTGACCATTGGAGACTCAGTAACCACGATTGGCAACGGTGCGTTCTACAACTGCTCTGGCCTCACCGGAGCCCTGACCATTCCAAACTCCGTCACCTCGATTGGCAGCAATGCGTTCTACAACTGCTCTGGCCTCACAGGCTCCCTGACCATCCCCAACTCCGTCACCACGATTGGCAACACTGCGTTCTCCAACTGCTCTAGCCTCACAGGTTCTTTGACCATAGGCAACTCCGTAACCACGATTGGCAGCACTGCGTTCTCCAACTGCTCTAGCCTCACAGGTTCTCTGACCATTCCAAACTCCGTAACCACGATTGGCAACAATGCGTTCTACAACTGCTCTGGCCTCACCAATGTAAACTGTCGAATGACCAAGGCAGCGTTTGATGCCACAGACGGTGCGGCAAATATGTTCACAGGAACCTCCGCGTCCCTCGTCCTGCACGCCCTTCCCGCGACCGGATGGACCGCAGGAACTGGCCTATCCATAGGCGGCAACTCCAGTGTCGATGTCGTGCTCGATCTTACTTAATGAAAACCGTCCACTTCACTTCAGGATTACCGAGGGCATGTTCAACATTGATTCAGTGCTTGCTCGCACAAAATCCCCTTGTCCATGCCACGGCAACCAGCGGGGTGCATGAGATCATGTATCTCTCCAAGGCATTCTTCAAGACAGAGGAGTTTCGTTCCATCCCTGATCCGGCAAACGGCGAGAAGTTGTTCGTGGACTTCATGCGAGCCGGAATCTCCAACTCTTTTGATTCCCTGACTGACCGCCCTATCGTCATTGATAAGTGCCGCAGTTGGATCGGCAGCGCAGGACTGTTGTTCAAGCTCTTTCCCGAAGCAAAGCTCCTTATCCCTGTCCGTGACATTCGCGGGGTGCTGTCCTCTATGGAGAAGAAGTTCCAGCAACACCCTGAGTTTCAGTTGGAAATGAGCCAGCAGGACACCGGACGAATCCAGACCATCGAAGGCCGTTGCGGGTTCTGGCTCGACACCGCTCCGGTTGGCCTCGCTATCCAGCGCATCCACGAACTCGCCCGACTCCACAAGGACAACGTGCATTTCGTCCACGCCGAAGACCTGACCGCAAACCCGCGGGGAACGATGGACAAGGTTTGGAAATACTTGGGCATGGAGTCCTTCGCTCACGATCCCTCCAACGTGGAGCAATACACTAAGGAGCATGAACTCGGCTGGCCATACGGCGAACACATTATCCGCTCCGAAGTGAAGCCGCTCAAACCCGACTGGCACGACACCCTTGGCCGTGGTCTTGCTGAACAGATCAACCAGAAATTCAACTGGATCAACTCCTTGGTATGAAAACCGGAATATACTGCCTAACTTCTCCGTCAGGTAAGTCCTATATTGGACAGTCTGTGAATATAGAAAAGAGACTCAGTGTTTACAGGCTACTATTTTGCAAGGGGCAGAGAAAACTGTATAACGCCCTACTTAAACACGGCTTTGACTCGTTCGACGTTAAGGTATTGGAGGAGTGTGACAGAACAGATTTAAGCTCTCGTGAGGTTTTTTGGATCAATTTTCTCGACACGGTTGCGACTGGCTACAACTTGAAAGAAGGTGGACATAACGGGATATACTCCGAAGAGTCTAAGGCTAGAATGTCGAAAGCGACTAAAGGAAGAAAATTGACCGAGGTTCAAAGGAAGAAAATGTCTTTAGCAAGAACGGGTAAAAGGCTTTCAGCTACTACGAGAGACAACATGCGAGTTGCTTCTAAAAACATGCCTTTAGAAACCAAGAAGGCTATGGCGGAACTACGCAGAGAAAGAAACCCCAAATGGGGGATACAGCCATCAACTCCCGGAAAGTTTAAGGTAATGTTTAACGTCGATCACAAAACTTACTATAAAGGAAAGTTCGAGTCCTACGAATCTGCGAAACTTTGGAGAGACACTAAAATATCAACACTATGAAATACGCCATCCTTGGCCCACAAAAGGGCATTAACCGAATCTCCGAAACCGAACCACAGTCCGTTGGCGAACTGGCGACTGTCGCACAGATCACCGACGAGCAGGCTGCACAGGTTGAATCCGGACGCACCTCCGACCCTCGCGTCTTTTACTTCCTGATCGACGGCGCGTTGAAAACGATGGCAGAGAAGATGGCGATTGCGCAAGCCGCTCGTCTCGCAGGACGTGCCGCCAGCATGACTCCAGCGGAACGAATTAAAGCCGCAGAGGCTCACATCGGAGCGGCGTTCACCTCATTCCTCCTCATGGACGGTCTAAAAAGGATCGGCGAGCATAAGGAAGCGGGGACGCTCGCCGTCATCCCGAAAACGATTGCAGTGGCAACATGGGTGGAGGCAGTGAAGCAGACCGCCCTTGCTGGCAGCGTTTCATTCCCACCCGCCCCGCACACCTTCGAAGAAGTCCTTTCCGAGTAGAAAGATCCATCCAAATGTCCGAACTACAACAGCCCCCCGCAGACCCGCACGATGCCGTAAACTGGAGGCGGGAAATCTCCGACAGGCAGACCGCGACAGACAAAGTTGTCGGGGAAATCCGCGTAGCAGTCGGCATGATGCAGCAGAGCATCGTGGACGTAGCAAATGCGGTAAAACAGATTTCACAAGACCAGCGGTTTGATCGCAAGCCGTTCCAGTGGAGCGTGGCGATTTCTTTTGCCACACTTATCCTGATGATCGCTGGCGGGTTCTCCACCTTAATGATGGTGCCCATCCGCGACCAGCAGGTAGCCAATTCATTGGCACTCTCGAAGTTAAATGAGTCCGACTTGCAGATTGCCCATTGGAGGGGAGTCCAAGATGGTCGTTTCGAGGAGCGCACCAAGCGGTTTGAGGAACTGGCCGCAGCAGTCCATGAGGCTCATGCAAACCTTAAGAAGAGCAATAGTGGCTCGTCCTACATATTTGGACGGTTGGAGGCTTTCGAGGGGCGCATGAACCGACTCTCTGAACGTATTGACACCTTGAGCCCATGAAATGCTCCCTCATCCTTGCCCTCATTGCCCTGAGTTTGCCTGCCTGCTCCACGGGCAAGCGCCCTGTTGCCCCCTCCCCCCAATACGCGGGGGTGACGCGCAAGGTGGAGGACATCACAAAGACGCTCAATCTCGTGCAGTCGGACAGCAAGGAAGTGAAAACGCTCCAACGCCAGAGCCTCGGCCTGCTCGACCGGCTGGACTACAAATCAACCATCCTTCTCAAATGACCTCTCCAAAATCCATCGCTTTCTTTATCGTCGCAGCGGTGCTATTCCTTCTCGCCGCGAAATGCTCGGCGCTGACCACTGCCGAGCGGGAAATCGTGACGCAGATGCGGGACACAATCACCGACCTGCGGGCAAAGTATGAGGCCCAGGTCGTAGCCAATGACTCGGCCCTGACATCCCTTTCGCTGGCGGTGATCCAAACTGCCGACCTCACCACGGCCGCCAAGCAGGCGCAGGACCAGGCGGCTGCCATGACGGCGGAGCGGGACTCGCTCAAGGACACTGTGGCCGTGCAAGAGAAGACCATCGCCATTCAAAAAGCGGACAAGGCTAACCTGCTCGCATCGTTCCATGCGTTCAAGTTCTGGACGGCATCCATCGTCGCTGCCCTCATCGCGGCCATTGCCGCCCTCCTGATTTTTCGGTTCATGTCTCCAGCCCTCAACACTCCGGCAGGACTCATGCTTGCCTTTGGCCTCCCGGCAGCTGCCGGAGCCGCAGTCTTCACCCTGATTATCACCCGATGAAAACCCTGCGTCGAATATTCTCAAGCTGGAAAGGCCTCGCGGCCGGCCTCGTCGCCCTTTGCATTTACCTCCTTCTTCCGCCCGTGATCCGGCTCTACGATCCGACCGCTGGCGTGTTCGATGCCGGCTACCTGCAATGGGTGGGGCTGGCGACGTTCTTGGCGTTCTGGGCGGGATTTGTGGGCTGGGTGCTTTTTCAAATCCTCTTCGCCTCGCTCGACGCTGCCAGCGCCAGCACGAAGGACGAATGGGGGAACCTCAAGACGTGGTTCAACGACCTCTCGGATGGCCAGCGATGGTGCGCCGTGCAGGGTGCCTACGTGCTATGCGTGATCCTGTTCCTTGCATGTCTCAAACTCGTTCCACTGTGATCCGTGCAATTCTTGCCCTCCTGCTTGCTTCGTTTCTTTGCCACGGTCAAACTGGCACGGGAGATCCGGCGGCGGGCGAGGGAGCGAGAGATCGAATTTGCGCTGCCGCCCTGTCCCTCATCGGAACCACCGAGGCAACAGGAAAAAACGACGGCGCCGCCGTTGACCGGATCCTCGCCTCTGTCGGGCTCAAAGGCTCCGGTGCCCCCTGGTGTGCTGCCGCCAACCGATACGTGTACGACCTCGCCGGCCTGCGAGGGATCGCCCCACGGTCCGCATGGTCTCCCGATTGGGTGCAGGCTCCGACATGGACGCTCAAGCGCGGGGGAAGAACTCCGCTGCCCGGTGACGCCTGGGCTATTTGGTTCCCAAGCAAGGGACGCGTCGCGCATACCGGACTGGTGCGAGCATGGGGAGCTCAATCACTGACGACATTCGAGGGCAACACGTCGCCCGAGGCGGTGCCTGGCTCGGCAGCGGACCGCGACGGGCAGGGGTTCTGGAGCAAGCGCCGACTCACCCGGCAAATCTACTCTGCCCGGAACTGGCTGGATTGAAGACCGTCCCGAAAAATAAGCTTGCGCTTGGGCCGAGCGGCATCAGTGGCGGGAATCTGTGGAAACTGCCCTTGGGAAAAGCCTGACCGACGACGAACTGGACCTTTTGGGCCGCAGGCTCATCGCCAAGTACACAGCGACCAAGCAGGGGATGGACAGCAAATGGCTGCCCGCCCGGGTGAAGTACAAGAAGTACGCCGAAGGCGACTACAGCGATCGGAACACGCGCGACGAGAGCGACATCTTCTCGAAGAACAACATCCCGCTCGAGTTCATCACCGGGGCAGCCGACTTCATGGTCGCGCGGGCCTGCGAAGACATCTTTGGCAGCGAGCCCTACTTTGCTGCCGTACCGCAACTCCCCGCCGACGAGGCCCTCGGGCAGCAACTCCCCAAGCACTTCTCCTGGAAGCTCGGTGAGGCGAAGTTCAAAACAGTCGGCCGGCAGGCGATCTGGAGAGGGTTCCACATCGGCGAGGGGATCGTGAAGGCGACGTGGCGGCGCACCGTCGACAAGTACGAGCGCATCGCGGTGATACTGATCGACGCCAAGAAAAAAGCCGTGCTCGACGAAAACGGAGACTTCATCTTCGCCGAGGACAGCAACCTGAAGGAAATGGGGCTCTCGCTGTGGGCAAAAAGCGAGATCGTGCGCATGCCCGAGGGCGCTCAATTCGTGGTGGTGCCCGAAGTGAGCCAACTTGAAATCCTCGTCGATGCCAAGGGCGTGCCCATCCCGACCGGGAACGGCGAAAACTGGTTCTCCCAAGACGCGCAAGAAGTGCTCTTTGCCGACGAAGAACCCGCCGGCGCGTTCCTGTGCAAGTCCCCCATCATTTCCCAGCAGAGCGACGAAACCTTCGAGGAGCGCCTGATCGAAGATGAAGAGGTGACCTATGAGGGTCTCGACGACGCCTTGGTGGACGCCGGCGACTTCGTGGCCCCGTTGAACATCCGGCACCTGAGCGAGAGCGATGGGAACTTCCACAAGCTCTCACTGCGCCGCAGTGTACTGCGCGACGAGTGGGGCATGGATGCGGCCATAGAGGCCAAGATCGGCACCGACGACCAGCGGCCCAAGAACGAAGCCAAGCAGGCGCAGGCCGGCGAGGGAGAGCCCGGCTTCGATCCAGAGGAAGACGATCCCGAGTACGAATGCATTGAATGCTACGCCAAAGTGCAGATCGGCGACCGGATGGCCCGCGTCTATGCCCTGGTCGAGAAGAAGAGCGAAGCGGTGATCGTATGCGACTACCTGCAGAACGTGACCCCCCGCGGGCTCCAGCCCTTTGCAGCCATCGTTCCCTGCCCGGTCCCTGGGCGCTGGCACGGTCGCGGGTTCCACGAGATCTACAAGAGCCAGTCGAAATTCATCGACCGGACCTTCAACGCGATCATCTAGGGCCTGTCCGAAAACAGGGTGGATTTTCAGGAAATTCCAAAAAGTCGATTTTCACCCCCACATATAGATGCGACCCAGGCGTGTTTTTCTCTCGACTCCCCATTTTTCAACGACTTACCAATAAAATACGCACGT
>JBGTAT010000071.1:0-13344 GCA_041749755.1 Terrimicrobiaceae bacterium
CGGACCCCGCACGGTCCTCGGCGGCGATTATCGTGGCCCCAAGCCGAAACCACTCGCCTCAGGCGAAACGCCCTCACGCGGCCACTACGCGATCGGACTCCGCCCGGTCCGCGCCGTTGGTCCGGCAAAAGCTCCTGAACTCCCCGCCCTCGCGGCGAAACCGGGTCATTGGGAATTTGGAAAAATCCCTGCATGGACGTTCGGATGGGAGGAACTCACCGCCGCATCCGCCACAGCCACCGCGCCCGAGATCCCGATGATCGCCGCCGATGGAATCCAGGCGGGAAAGACCGAGGTCACCTACGCGCAATGGAAGCCGGTTTTCCAATGGGCCGAAGCGCACGGCTACCGGTTTGCAAATGACGGCGACATCGGCAGCATGGGCTGGTTGCCCGGCACCCACTCGCAGGACGAGCCGGTCGCCGCCGTCGGCCTCCTCGACGCCGCGATCTGGAGCAATGCCCTCTCGGAAATGAAGGGCCTCAAACCCTGCTACTACGCCGACGAGGCGCTCTCCCAGCCCCTCAAGATCTCAAATCCGTTCCGGACGAATTCCTACCAATGGGCGCTCAAAACCGCCCGCTACGGCGTCAACCCGCCTCTGGCATTTCCGAAGTTCCTCTTTTACATTGACCCGACCGCCGACGGATTCCGCCTGCCATTTTCCTCCGAGTGGCCGCAGCTCGCCGGAACCGCAAAATATGCATCCGGAGGAGAAACCCTCGACCCGGCGACCGCCTGGTTCGCAGACACCAGCGGCGAACGCACCCATCCCGCCGGCTCCGCCTCACCAACGGGAGCGGGCTTCCACGGCCTCACCGGCAATGTCTTCGAGTGGGCGATCGAACCGGTCAAGGAACCGAACCCGAAAACCGGCCACCTCTACTCGGTCCGCGCCCACGGCGGATCGTTCCGCTCCGACCTCAAAACCGCAAAGGCCCTCACCACCGAGCCCTCGATAGGTTCATGGGACTGGATCAACTCGGGCATCGCCTCCCCGGAAATCGGATTCCGCATCGTCAGAAAGAATTAGCTGCCCGCGCGCAAAGTTCTGCGGTGCTTTTTTCAGTGAACACCCCGCCGTCCGCCCCCCCCCGCATAAATGCGGTACTCCAAAACACAAAGCCCGCATCCCCGTTCGGAGTCCCGCATTCATGCGGTGCCTTTTTCCTCCCCCGCCAACCGGTTGCACCGGAAAGCCGCCTTCTTGACGGACGATTGCCGCATCGTGATATGACGCAATACGAAACGAAGCTGGCGCATTCCGGTATTGGAGATTCTGCGGCTTGCTGGCATATTGATTCCGTTCCTAAATGAACCCCTTCGGATTAACCCCACAAAATCACAATATGAAAACATCCCTCAAACTTCTCGCTCTGGTAGCTACGCTGGCGGCGGCTGGCTCTGGCCAGGCGGCGATTATTGTCTATGACTCCTTCCAAGGATACACCACCGGAAATCTCATCGGGCAGACTACAACCGCAACCGGCCTCACTGGCGCGTGGCTTGATCCAGCTCCGAATGCAAACGTGGCCTACACCGTGTCCAATGCAAGCGCGATGTCGTATAATGCTGGAGCGGGAAACATCACTGTCAGTGGTGGAACCCAATACGGATTGGTGACGGCTGGTCCTGCTGCTGGCCCATTACTGTCTGCTGCCAATCTCGCGCTCGGAAGCGGGCTCACAGTTGGCACCGGGGCAAAATACATCAGTTTCCTTATGCGCTTTAGTGGCACTCTTGATGCGAGCGACCAGTTTACTTTTCACATGGCAAACACCAACAGCACGACCTCGACTCTGCGGTCCGGGGTGCGTGAGAGCACAGGGGATCAGGCATTTGTCGCAAATGACAGCTCATCCACTGTTATTGCCACGCCACTGGTAACGGCGAACACAACCTACTTTTCGGTGGTCAAGCTCGAGTCTTCTGGAATCAACTGGACTCAGGCAACAATGTGGCTGAATCCCACTAGCACAACTGTTGAAGGGGGGGGAGCCGAAGGCTCTGCAGTAAGAGCATTGAGCGGAAGCCTTGCGATGAATTACTTGGGCTTCAAGTTCCAAAACGCCGACATAGGTGACAGTTTTGCCTTGGACGAAATCCGTATCGGTGCTTCATGGTCTGATGTCGCCGTCCCCGAGCCCACCACTTGGGCGCTCCTCGCGGGCAGCCTGACAACTATCATGGTTTTCCGCCGCCGGCGGAGCTGATCTTCGCTTCAGACCATTTGGGGGTTAAACGCCCGGCGGAGAAATCTGCCGGGCGTTCTTATGTCGATACAGGGATGGTTATGGCTTGGCAGGCAACCGGCGTCTTCGTTTGTAGTTCCGCATTTATGCGGTGCCTTTCCCCCCGCCGGGTCAACCCGTTGCGGCGGGAACCCCCTCTCTTTCGGACCCGCTGCCACCATTCGCCAGCGACGCAATTTGATATTTCCTTGGCGCAATACGGGATTGGAGATCTTGACGCCTTCTGGCATATTGAGCCCAAGGAAGAATAAAACTCTCCTCAGCTACCCAAAAACCCCATGAAAACCTCCCTCAAACTTCTCGCGTTGATTGCCGCGCTTCCTCTTGCTTCCCTCAACGCTGCAGTTCTCGTCCAATGGGGTGCGACAGGCACTCCGCCAAGCACCCAAGGTGCGACCGATATCGTGACTGCGAATCAGAACTATGTCAGCGCCAGCACTACCTATAATGGCACCGTGGCGAACAACCCGATCGTGGGTGCCAACTATTATACTGTCGCAACGGGACGGAGCCCGTTTTTTTCCACTGGGTCTTCGGGTACACCGACAGGGTTGGTGGAAAGTGCGGCCAGCGGTGACCGTCTTGTGCAATATCAAAGTGTCGGCACTGGACTGACTTTCCGCAGCATGACAGTTTGGACTGCTGCCAATTTCTTGACCATCCCGACCGGTTTGACTCTGGAAGCAGTCTCTATGAATATCGTCACCCGCGGCGGCGCAAATATTATCAACGCCGGAGTTCGAGTGGTCGTCCAGCAGGGAGCCAACTTCTACATCTCCGCCGCCCAGTCGTTTAACAACACGTTCGCGACCAAGACGTTCTCATTGGCCACCGAGACATGGTATAATTTCACGCCATTTGCCAGCGGCGTGGAAACAATCGGATCGGTAGCCACCTTCTCGCTGGCTGACATCGAAGGCGTGGGCTTTTACACAACGGCTGAAAATAGTAATATTGCAGCCACTAACACCGGTTCGCAGATTTCCTACTTCCAAGCCACTGCCGTCCCCGAGCCCGGGACATGGGCGCTTCTTGCAGTCGCTGGAACATTGTTCATGGTCACCCGCCGGCGGCGGATCTGATCTTCGCTTCAGACCATTTGGGGGTTAAGCGTCCGACGGAGAAATCCGCCGGGCGCTTTTGTTTTCAGCCCCCGCGCGTCCATCGCCCGCGCGAAGCGCCCTTGGACTGCTGTGATGGTTCACAGCTCTGGGGCCGGGCGTGTTCTACAAAATCCGGCCTCAAGCGTGAAGGTGACGTCCTAGCCCAGAGCTGCAAAGAATTGCAGCAGTCCCAGAGCCTCCGGCGGATACAAATTTGCCGCTCCGTGTCATAATCGTGGGAGTGCCCATGTATGGTCCCTGACGCGAAGTGATCCCTCTTTGACGCAACCCGGCGTGGAGGCGTTCGAGAGGTCGAGCGATGATATGATCATGTTCCGCCCCGCCCGTCTCCTCGCCGTTCTGGCAACTGCCCTTCCCCTGGCGGCGCAGGCATTGCCGTTCGTGCATCCCGTCTTCACGAGCGACATGGTGGATGCCTCAGCAGCCACCGGCGTGCTCAACGCGGCGGCCGAACGGGCGGACAGCAACAATTTCCCGAACCTCCGCCAATTAAAAGTCGAGTCGGCGGCTGCCAGCGGCGCAACCGGGTTCATCCGCAAAAAGTGTGCTTAATCCGCTTTTGACCTGAAGGATGGATAGGCAATGGTCATGCCGCCTGCGGCGGGGTCGAAGACGAATTCTTTGAACCACTCATGAAGGAAATGTTCCCACCGCAATGGCGGTGGGGGAGAGGAGGCGGGAACCGGCTGGGCCGGTTCGGCGGTCCAGCGGGCAGTATCGACTCTCCTAGCGGGTTGCCTCCCGGCTACACAAAGTGTTTCCCCATTTTCAGGGTGCGCTATCGCGCTGGTGTAGGGAGATCGATTCTGCCCGCAGGACCAAGATCACAAGATGATCTTCGCCTCCTCTTCTCAAACCCCAAACCCGCACAGCGGGCATCTGCCGGGGCCGTTGCCTAGGCATCCATTTCCCCAATTAGTGGTTGAAACTTCCGTTTAAAATCCCGCCGAAGGCGGCTCGCTTTATTGTCTATCTTCGCCCTATGCACATGATTTGCGGAAGAGCCCTCTTTACATGCCCCAGGGACCCTTAGTATAAAATCATTATGCCCCCCCTCTCCAGAATTCCTTTATTCGGACTGCTTTATCTCGCCGCCGCCCTCTCGGCTTTTGCCGGCGCGGAAAAGCAGGAGGACGGCACGTACCTCCTCACCGGAAGTTGGACGTTTTGGGCTGATAAGGAGATGCTGGTGCCGACCGGAAAAATGGACCTCGGCGAATTCAAGGCAATCCTCTTCAAGCCATCCGTCAATGAATTCGCCGGCGTGCGGGAGATGAAGAAGACGGAGGCCACCTTCAAAGTGAAGGCTCGGGAATCGACAACAGGCTCGGGCGACAAGGTTCTCGTGGTGGAAGAGATTTTGGAAAAGGTTGAGTAGGGACCGGACGCGCCTAAGCCCACCCGCTGGAGACGTCTCGGAAAGGTTGCCTTTCGCTTGAGAAAAAGGCCCCGCATGAATGCGGAACTCCAAACGAAGACGCCACTCTCCCGTTCGGAGTTCCGCGTTGACTCGTTCGCTCCCCGCTCATCTCGCCCTCCGGGCTGCACTTCGAGCAGTCTCCCCCGAGCACTCCCTTGCTCCGGTGATTAGGCGGCGGGTTCGGCGCGGTTGCCCGGCGAGCCGTTCAGCCTTCCTGCCAGCGGTGCCGCAGGAATTTGGCGGCGAGCTTCGGCTGCCGGTCGCGCGTAAAGATTCCCTTGCGGTTCCCGTGGGCGCGAAAGTGGTTTTGTGCGGTGTGAAAATCGGCAAAGGCCCAGAGGTGCTCGCCAACGATGTAGTCCTTTTCTCGGATCACCTCAATGAGCGCCTGGATGAGGTCGGACTGGTAGTCCTCGGTCCAGAGCGCGGCAGGCAACGAGTGAAGCCCAGCCATGGCATCGGCACCGAACTCGGTCATCAAGATCGGCTTGCCGGTCAGGGCCCGGACTTCGTCCAGAAACTTTCGAAAATACGCCTGCGTCTCGTGCAGCGGGGCGCCGCCGCCATACCATCCGGGATAGGCATTGAGCCCGACGATATCGCAGAGGTGATGACATTTTTCGTTCGGGAACCGGCACATGACGATCATCATCGGGCGGGTGCTATCCTCCTCGCGGGCGGCGGAAAAGACCTTCTCGAAATACGGCACGGCGTCGGGTTCGTGGCTGTGCGGCTCGTTGGCGAGGCACCAGGCAATCACGCTGGGGTGGTTGTAGTCGCGCTGCATGAACTCACGGATCGAGCGGATATGGAGGTCGAGTGTCCCGGGCGATGCCGCCGAGGGGATCATGCTGACCGCCGGTGATTCCGAAATCACCAGGACACCAAGCCGGTCGGCCAGGTCCAGCATTTCCTCGGCATGAGGGTAATGTGCCGTGCGAAAGGAATTGCCGCCAATCCAGCGCAGCAACTCGACATCGCGGACATTAAACGCCTCCGCCAGGCCGCGGCCGATGACCGGCGCGTCTTCGTGCCGTCCGAATCCCTTGAGATAGACCGGCGCATCGTTGAGCAAAATCCGGTCCCCCTCGACCTTAACCGAGCGAACGCCGAAGCGCTGACGGTAGGAGTCGATCACGAGGTTCTGTTCGTCGAGCAACTCCGCCCGCAGATGATAAAGGTTCGGCTGCCAGATCCCCCAGAGGCGGGGGGACTGCATCTCGATGAAGGCTTCCAGTTCCTCCGTTTCAAATGCCGATTCCACCCCTTCGCCGGTCTCTTCGACCGTCAGCCGCAGACGCTTGGCCGGCCCGGCCGTGCGCACGCGAATCCGCAGGCGCGCCGAGGTGCTCCCGATCTCGGTATCCAGCCGCAGGTCCTCGATCCTCGTCGCCGACTTCACACAGAGCGTGACCGGACGAATAATCCCGCTGTAGGGGAAAAAATCGAAATTGACCGAAGGATGGAACGGACTGCTCAAGCCCGGGATGGCGGCCTTATCGAAGCCGCCTTGGGGAACGGTGTCGGGGCTCAGGGCGCAATCCACCCGAACCACAACACGGTTGACTCCTGCCTTCAGCGCCTGGGCGGTATCGCACTCAAACGGGGTGTAGCCGGTGACATGGGATCCGATCTTCTGGCCATTGAGGAAGACCTCGGCCGCATAGTTTACGGCCGCGAAGCGGAGGCTGACCGGACGCGTGAGCCAGTCGGCGGGCACCTCAAACTCCCGCGCATACCACACGACGCCCATGTGGTTGAACGTCTCGTAATCGGTGAACTGCTCGTTGAAGCTCGCGGGCACCGCGACGACGCGCGGGGAGTCAAACCCCGAAGCCCACGCGGAGGCATCATCGTCGGTCCGCTGGATGCGGAAGTCCCAGAGCCCGTCCAAAGAGATTGTCGTGCGGTGTTGGTTGGATTGAGGTGTAAGCATAGTGGGAGTTTAGCTTCCGTTATCAGGCCGCGCATCGGTGGCCTGCACGCCGACGGCGCGCTTGCGGAACAGGAGCGGGGTTGTTCCTCGCGCGGATTTGAAGCGGCCATGGAAGTGACTCAGGCTCTCGTAGCCGCACTCTATCGCCACTTCCAGAACGCTCATCTGCGTGGTTTCCAGCAGCCGGCACGCATGGCGAATACGCTCCTGCGTGAGCCATTGCGTCGGAGTCATTCCAAGATGTTTCTGGAAACTCCGGGTCACATGCTCGTGCGAACGCCCGCAAAGCTGGATCAATCGAGATGGTCCTTGCCGAAGGTTCGCAGCCTCGCAGGCGCGGGGGAGCGCATCCCGCAGCCACTCGGGCAGGTCGGCGTTGGCCGCGCCCCCGGTAACCGGGCGCAGAAGCCGGCCGATGCCGAGGAGAAAAAGCATTGCGTCCATCCGCTCTCGCAGGCTTGTCGCCCCTTCCTCAACAAGCAGGAGAAAGCGCTGGCGCTGCCCATCGTTCAACGGAACGGTGAAAGGGCGCGAATCCGGCTTCCACGCCTCACTCAAAGCCGGACACAGCAGGATTGCGCTCTCCGCACTGGCGCTCTCGAAAGCCGCGTTGATGAAAAGCAGCGGTTCGGACGGGCTGCCCTTGAGGCCGTGCGCATGCTCGGGCCGGATGAAGTGGAGTTCGCCGGGAACGAGCATGGACTCAGAGCCGGAAATGAGATGTTTGCCGCGTCCGCTCTCGACAAGGAAACACTCGAAAAAATCGTGGACATGTAATCCCGCACCGGCACCGGGCGCAGCCTTCACGCTGGCGAGATGAATCGCTTCGCCGGAGGGGCAAATGGAGGGCCATCGTAGTTTTTTCACCGAAATATCAAGCTGGCGCATCTTTGTGTCAGAATCGAGAACGAAAGATCAGGAGAAGCCACCTATTCTGGTCGCGAAATGATTGCCGCATCCAATTCCCGCATCACTCCCGAGCAAGTCGAACACTACCGCCGCGAAGGCTACGTCCTGCCCAAGGTCAAAGTCTTCGAGGACGCAAAGTTCCAGCGTCTCGTCGATCACTTTGAAACCACCCTGGCCAACAGGCCAAAGGACGAGCGGCCGGAAGCGATGGACACGCCGCATTTCGCGGATTGCAAGCTGCTCGAATGGGCGCTGGCTCCCGAGGTCGTCGATCTGGTCGAGCCGATCATCGGTCCGGACGTGATTCTTTTCTCGACCCATTTCATCTGCAAACCGAAAGGCGACGGTCGCCGCGTGCCTTGGCATGAGGACAGCGCTTACTGGCGGCGGCTGCTTGATCCGATGGAGGTCGTGACCGTGTGGCTCGCGATCGATCCGTCGTGGAAGGAAAACGGCTGCATGTTTGTGATCCCAAAATCGCATAACACAGGCCAAAAAGGTTTCTCGGATTACGAGGACGTGGACACCAAGAAATGCGTCTTCCCGACCGAGATCATCCCGGCCCATCGCAAGGACGCACTGGCGGTGCCGTGCGAACTCGAGCCAAACGAATGCTCGATGCACGACGCCCGCACCCAGCACGGCAGCGCGCCGAACACTTCCAACATTCGCCGCTGCGGCTGGACGATGCGATTCATCCCGGCGGACTGCCGGTTGAACCCCGAGTTCGCTGACCTGCAGCTCATGTATCAAGCGCGCGGACGCAATCTTCTCAATCAAAAGCTCGCCGACCCGACCCGGGATTATCCCGAGGTCAACGAAGCGCGCCGCTCCAAGGGAATCAAAGCCCACTAACAATTCCTCGTCATGGCCACGGAAATCCGCATTACACCGCTCAGCACCGACTACATCCGGAAATTCACGGACGCCTATCGAGCCGACGACGACATCTATGCACGCGAAGCCCACTGCGAGGCGGTGCAGTTTCCCGCCGTGCTGGTCGATCCGCGCGCAGGCGACTATCTGGCCGGAAAGCGCATCTATGCGGAAATCGGATACTCGATCCAATACGGAGGGCTCGGCTACTATGTGCGCCCGGAGTTATGGGAGAGCAACCCTGAGTTGGATGGGCTGCGCGCTTTCTGGGAGCGGGAAGCGACCGCAGAGCAAGCGTATCGGGAACTGCCTGTGTCCGTCACCGACCGCGTCCCCCACACTTTCGAAAAGACCTTTCCGATCATGGAGCAAGCCGCCTACACACTCTACCGCATGGCGGGCTTCCAACTCGATTTCG
The DNA here is from genome assembly GCA_041749755.1 of Terrimicrobiaceae bacterium. GTDB lineage: Bacteria > Verrucomicrobiota > Verrucomicrobiia > Chthoniobacterales > Terrimicrobiaceae > QYQL01. The sequence goes on from JBGTAT010000071.1 coordinate 8,936, forward strand.
GCAAACTGCTCCGCAATGGTCTCGACGGCATGCAGAACCTGCTGGAGGCGCGGATCGCTGGAACGCACGATGCCGAAACGATCGCGTTCTGCCGGGCTGGTATTCGCTCGATGGAGACCGTGCGCCGATGTGCGAGACACTACCTCTCCAAAGCGGATGGGCTTGGAGACAATGATCCCCCGCGCGAGCTGGCCACAGCGCTGCGCGGCATTCTGGATCACCCGCCACAGACCTTCCACGAAGCCCTAGAGTTGATCCTGCTCGTCGCCACCATCACCGCCACGAACAACTTCGGCCGGCTCGACGTGGTGCTCGGACCTTATCTCTGTCGTGATCTTGATGCTGGCACGCTCACTTGGGAGCACGCCCTCAAGTTGATGCAAAACTTTTACACCATTCTCGAGGAGGAGATATTTCACACCGACGCGCGCATCACCGTCGGCGGCATGGGCCGTGAGAATGAAAGCGAGGCCGACCGCTTCGCCATGCTCGCGATGGAAACCACGGAAAGCCTCAGCCTGCCAATGCCGCAACTGACGCTCCGGTTCCACGTCGGGCAGAATCCGGAACTGCTGAACAAGGCCTACAATGTCATCGGAAAGGGCAAGACATTCCCGATGCTCTACAACGACAGCGTCAACGTGCCCGCCGTCGAGGCCGCCTTTCGCGTCGATCGCGCCACCGCGATGGAATACCTCCCGTTCGGCTGCGGCGAATACATGATTAACCATCAGGGTTGCACCACCCCCAACGGCATCCTCAACATGCAGCGTTGCCTGGAATCCGCGATCAACCACGGCAAATGCCTGCGCACCGGCTTGGAGATCGGCCCGGATTTCGGCGGGCTGGAAGACTGCGCCGACTTCGAAGCGGTCTGGAGCGCCTACACCCGCACCATCGAATATTTCACGGAACCGCTCGCCCAAGGCCAGGCCTCGATCTACGCCAGCACCGGCAAACGCTGTCCGTTCTCGCTCTGCAGCATTCTTTACGACGACTGCATCGCGCGCGGACGGCCGCTCTTCGCGGGCGGTATCCGCTACCTCGACGGCAGCAACGAAACCTACGGCAACATCAACACCGCCGACAGTCTGACCGTAATCTTGCACCTCATCTATCAGGATAGGACCTGCACTGCCGATGAATTGCTCACGGCATTGCGCGACGACTGGAACGGCCACGAGCACCTGCTCAAACAAGCCAAAAACCTGCCCAAATACGGCAACGACCACGACGAAGCTGACGCCATGGTTGATCGCACGCACAAGCACATTTGCCTGAGCAACAGCGCCGCCGGACAACGCGCCGAAGGGCTCAATAATTTCCTTGTCGTGGTGATCAACAACAACACCAACACCACTTGGGGCCTTGGAACCTCCGCCTCTCCCGACGGCCGCGTCCATCGCGCGCCACTTGCTCCCGGCAATGCGCCCGGGGCAGGTTGCGACCGCACCGGCCTCACCGCTGTGCTCAATTCTCAGGCCAAGCTCAACCCGAAAATCCACGCCGGGGCGGTGCAGAACGTGAAGCTTTCGGCCTCGTTCCCGACGAAGAACCGTGAGCTGTATCACACCCTCTTCAATACCTACTTCCAGCGCGGCGGCGCGCAGGCCATGATCACCGTCACTAACCGCGACGATCTCGTGGCCGCACTCAAGCATCCGGAAAAATACGCCAATCTGCTTGTCCGGGTTGGCGGCTTCTCCGCCCGCTTTATCGATCTCGATCCCGACACGCAAAAGGAAATTCTGTCCCGCACCGAACACGGTTAATGAAAGGCATCATCACAGACATCCATCGCACGTCCGTCGTCGATGGACCCGGCCTGCGGACCACCGTGTTCCTCAAAGGCTGTCCCCTGCGCTGCCTGTGGTGCCACAACCCGGAGACCCAGCGTTTTTCGATCGAGCCGGCATTCGATTGGAACAAGGCGAGCCCGCACGACTTCGAGCAACTCGGTTATGAATCGCCTCACAAACAGACAACCGCCGTGCTGGAAAGGATCACGAAAGTCGGGATCAACGAATGCGTGCGGCAATGCACCACCGGCGCGATTAGCGCCTACGGTCGCGAAGTCTCCGTGGATGAAGTCGTCGTTGAGGTTCTCAAGGATCGCGACTATTACGCCAACAGCGGAGGCGGTGTCACCCTCTCCGGCGGTGAACCGATGTCGCAACCGGCATTCACCCTCGAAGTGCTGCGGCGCTGCCACGAAGCTGGCATCCATACCGTGCTCGATACCACCGGCCTCTTCCCCTTCAAATACATCGCGTCGAGCATCGAGGCCACCGATCTCTATCTCTTCGACTACAAAGCCACCGGCGAAGCCAAGCACTTCGAACTCACCGGAGTGGCGCTGCAACCGATTCTCGACACCCTCGACGTGCTCGCAACCAACGGCACCAACATCCTGTTGCGGTGCCCGATGATTCCCGGAGTGAACGACACGCCCGAACACCTGCAGGGCATCGCCGACCTCCAGCGCAAATATCCCGAGTCCATCAAGGCCATCGACATCCTCACCTGGCACACCATGGGCCATGTGAAATACACCCGTCTCGGACGAGTCACACCCGCCATGCCAAAGCGAAAGACCAGTGAAGAACAGAAAGCCAAATACCGCACCTTTTTCGATCTCGCGGGCGCGACCGGATTAACGGTCAAATGAACCTCCGCCCCTGCCCGCACAATACACCGCGCAACTCCACACGCTCTTCGCCCTAACCAATCTGGTCATCGCCAGTCACCGCCTGCGCATGGCCGCGGCACGCTGAAAGGGTGCGCAAATCCGCTTTATCGGGCGGACAAGGGAACCGCATGAATGCGGAGCTCCGAACTGGGACGTCGGCTCTGGTGTTTGGAGTTCCGCCTTTAGGCGGCTGCTGGGCGAGGTGTTCACAGGAAAAGCACAGCATGAATGCGGAACGACAGACGGAGGGAGCCATCACTCGACGACCCGCAGCCGCAGGAATTTCTTTGTCACGCCCGCGAGCGGGACCTCGACGGTGACATCCTGCCCGACCGACACGGGGTCGGTGTTTTTCCCCAACGTGTATTCGGCCGTCCAGGAGCCGGCTGCGAGGGTGGTCGAGGACTCGACGCTATAGCTGACGTTGCCGGTCGCACGGCGGAAGGTGAAGCCGAGGGTGTCGGGTGCCGGGACATCAATGGTGGGCAGAGGAGTCACAGAAGCGGAGTTGGGATTTCCACCGAGAGCGAATTCCAGGAGGTTGGAGAGGCCATCCCCATCCGGGTCGAGAGTTTGTTCATCGGGGAGGAAGCCGGCGACTCTCGCCCATGTTTCGTAGGGGGTGCGCACGCTCACAAAGGCGGCGGGGCTGTCCGCATCGCCGCCGATGTTGCTCACCCGCACCCAATAGCTTGCCGTGCTGGTAAGCGCGGGGGTTGTGAAAGTCGCCGAGGTCGCCCCCACAACCGGCGAAGTCGTCGTGCCGCTGGCTCCTGCATACCACTGGTAGGTCATTCCCGAACCGGTGGCGGAGACGCTCAAGGTGGTGGTGGCACCGTTGTCGATGGTGAGGCCTTCCGGCTGAGCAGTGATCGTCGGAGCCGGCACGCTGGTCACAATTTCTTCCAACACAAATGCCTGGGCGCAGATCGCGCCGACGGCAGCGTTGCGCTCCATGCGCACAGAGAAACTCGTGCCGCTGCTTCCGGTCGGCGTGATGTCACTCCATCCGGCCACGTAGCCGTTGGTGGTGACATTCACATCGCCACTCACGTAGCTCACCGTCGCGGCATCGGCATCCCCGGCATCGCCGACCCCGGTGGACGAGGCATTCGCAAACCCGCTCGCGCTTTGCAGCGTGAACTTGGTTTCCGCCGTGGAGCTGGATGTCGAGTCATAGCCGGCATACAATGCCACCTTGTATTTTTTGGCGGGATCAAGTCCGGTGAAGGTGATCGTCGCCGTTAATGTCGAGGTAGCATTGATGGTTTTGGTGGCCTGCCCAAGATCCACCTTTCCGTTAAAGAGGACACCGGCATCGGAAATAGCAGGCGGGTTATTTTTTGTGGCAGCCGCCGTGCTCGACACCCATGCCCCCGAATAACTGTAGGTCGCGGTGACGCCGGTGCTCGCGCCATCGGCGAATTTTTTCAACGTGGCACTTTCGCCGGTGGTGAGGTTGGCATGAGGCGAACCCGTGAAGAACTGGGCGTGGTAGGCGGTCCAGCTGGATGCGGTGGTCGTCACAGTGACGGTGGCCGTCGCACTGTTCACATATCCTGAAGTGCCCGTCACCCGCACCCAGTATTTGGTGGTGCTGCCCAGCGCAGGCGTGGTGAAGCTGGCCGAAGTTTCCCCGGCTACCGGCGAGGTGGTCGTTCCACTGGTGCCCGCATACCATTGATAGGTAAGGCCCGGGCCGGTTGCGGTCACTTGGAGC
>JBGTAT010000072.1:0-3015 GCA_041749755.1 Terrimicrobiaceae bacterium
CGCAGAGAAGCCGGTCGGCACGGTTTTTGTTGCGCTGGCAGGCCGCGGGATCGAAACGATGTGCGCGCGCCACCGCTTCGCGCGCGACCGGGAGACGTTCAAGCAGCTCGCCACGCAGGCCGGACTCGACATGCTCCGCCGCGAAATCCTGCGGGTCAGCTAAAGAGCAGGATCAGAAGCTGGGCGCAGAGGATGCGCAGGAGCATCGTGAGCGGGTACACGGACGCGTAGGAGAGCGAGGGGGCGTCGCTCTTGATCATCGCATTCGCAAAAGCCAGCGCCGGGGGGTCGGTCATGCTTCCCGCGATGATCCCGCTGAGGGCGACATAGTTCATCCTCAGGATCAGGCGGGCCAGAATCCCAACCACGAGGATCGGGATGAGTGTGATGCAGAATCCTCCGACCAGCCAAGCAAGGCCCTCCGGGCTCAGCAGGGTCGGAATAAATTTTGATCCGGCCTTGAGTCCGACGCAGGCCAGGAAGAGGACGATCCCCAACTCACGCAGGGCGAGGTTGGCGCCGGCCGGCATGTACCAGACGACAGAGCCGATCTGTCCGATCCGGCTCAGGAGGATGGCGAGCACAAGCGGCCCGCCCGCCAGCCCGAGGCGCACCGGCACCGGAAGCCCCGGGATCGCAAACGGGACGAGACCGGCCGCGACACCCAGAGCGATGCCGACAAAAACCGGCAGAAAGTTCGTGTGGCCGAGGTCCTTCGGCGAATTTCCCAGCAGCTTCGCGGCCTGGTCGAGTCCCTGCCGGTCGCCGACGACTTGGAGGGCGTCGCCAAATTGGAGCCGGATATCCGGGTCGGCCGCCATCTCGAGCTCGCCGCGCTGGATGCGGGTGACGACGACATTGTATGTCGTGTGGAGGGCGAGCTGGCGGAGGGATTTTCCGAGCGGCGACTTGTGCGTGACGATGATCTTTTGGAAAAAAACATGGGACGACGAGTCCAGGAGGTTGAGCCCCGAGCGGGTTCCGACGATCCGCTGAAAGCTGTCGAGCGCCTCGACCGTTCCGACGGCCAGGATCGTATCCCCCAGGTGGAGGATTTCGTCCGGGGCGGCAACCTGCACGTCTGCGCTCCCGGCGCGCTGGAAGCGGGATATCGTGATCCCGGTTTCGCGCTGCCCGGGAATCGCAGAGACTGCGAGGCCATCGAGGTTGGCATTGTTGATGGTCAGGTTGCGGCGCTTCAGCGGCGGCGTCGCGCCGCGCCGCTCGCTTTCAAACGCCTTGAGCTCTTCGGCCGGATCGATCCGGAAGAGGGCGCGGAGGATCATGATGCAGATGATAATGCCCAGGACGCCGCCCGGATAGGCGACTGCGTAGGCGAGGGAGGGCAGCGCCTTGATCTCCGCATCGACCCCCGGCACGATGGCCAGGGCCTGCTGGGCGGCCCCCAGCGAGGGGGTGTTGGTGGTGGCCCCCGAAAAGAGGCCCGCCGCAGCAAACGGGTTGATGCCCAAAACCCAGGCGACCCCGACCGTGAGCGCCGCTCCGCCGACGACGATGGTCGCCGCACAGATATTCGCCGGAAGGCCCTGCTTTTTCAGGGAGGCAAAAAATCCCGGGCCGATCTGGAGCCCGATCGTGAAGACAAAAAGGATGAGCCCGAACTCCCGCACAAACTCCAGGACCTCCTGGTTGATGTGCCAGCCGATATGCCCGAAAAAGAGGCCGGCAAAAAGAACCCCGGTGATCCCGAGGCCGACACCGCGAAACTTGATCGCGGACAGTGACAGGCCGGCGACCGAAATGATGGAGAGCACCAGGACCGCCTGGGCAACTTCGTTGGTGCCGGTAAATTGCGTGAGAAACCCCATAAATTGCGGGGGAGTGTCCTGAATCGACAGGGCGTGATCAATAACATTCGAATCGATTCGCCGCGACGCGTACCAGTTGCAAACTCGCTGCGAACCGGGCATGGTGGCAGCTCAATGGAGGAGCGAATGTTCACAAAATCACTGGGGAAGCTCAGTCTGGCGTCGGCCTGGCTGCTGTTTGCCAGCCTCGTGCTGGCGGGATGCGCGATGGAAACCTTCGCTCCGGACACGGCGCCCGAATACGTGATCATCCGGGACTTTTCGGCATTTTACCGGCTGGGTCCGCAGCAGGGCCGCGGGCCGGACGCCTCGCTGCGCACGGGAATCCGGGTGAAGCTGCTCCGGCGCGAGATGGGGTATAGCCTCGTGCAGCTCGAGGACCTGCGAACCGGCTACATGGCAAACGAAAATATGACCGTTGCCCCGCCTCGCCCACCCGAGGAGAAGCTTCGGGAATCCTCTCCTGAGGCCGCCGGGACCGGGCGCAAGCGCGGGGGCCGCTCGCAGGCCGAGAACAGTCCGATCTATTCGGGCCCGCAGATCAACGACACCCCGCTGCCGGACCCAAACGTGCCGCCGCCTGATCTGAACGTCGAGCCGGAGATCATGCCGGACACGATTTCCGTGCCGGCCTCCAAGCCGGCCGGGGCGCCGAAATTCCGCTACTGATCCAGCCAGCCGGGCCGGCATCCCGATCCGGGCCGTCCGTCCGTCACTGATTCCCATATGTCTTCAATTCCATCCTTAATCTCCGCGCAGGAACTTTGCCTGGCCTACGGGCTTCAGAAACTTCTCGACGGGGTTTCCCTGGCGGTCGCTCCCGGCGAAAAAGTCGGCCTGGTCGGGCGCAACGGCTGCGGCAAGACGAGTCTTTTTAAGATCCTGGCCGGCGATGGGGAGGCGGATGCCGGCGAAGTTTCACGCCGCCGCGGGCTGCGTGTCGGGTATCTCCCGCAGGAGTTCGAGCTCGATGGCACGAAGACGGTTTTGGAAAACATCGAGGCGGGCGCCGCCGACCTGGTGAGCTGGATGAGCCGGTATGAAAATGGGGAGGGGAGCGATGCCGAGCTCTCCGACCTGCTCGACCTGATCAACCATGCGGACGGCTGGAACCTGCACACGCGGATCAAAGCCGAGGCGGGGGCGCTGGCGGTGCCACCGCTCGACGCGCTCGTCGGCCCGCTCT
>JBGTAT010000073.1:0-4634 GCA_041749755.1 Terrimicrobiaceae bacterium
TTACGTGCGTATTTTATTGGTAAGTCGTTGAAAAATGGGGAGTCGAGAGAAAAACACGCCTGGGTCGCATCTATATGTGGGGGTGAAAATCGACTTTTTGGAATTTCCTGAAAATCCACCCTGTTTTCGGACAGGCCCTAATTGAGGAAATGGTGTGGCTGGGCCGCTGGCACTCACCTCGCCACGTGAAGATGACATACCGGCATAACCCGAAAACAAATCATGATGTGGACTGGCGTTTTAATTCCTGTGGTCAGGTCATCAATCTCGAAGTCAAGACCCGCAGGCGGGATTGGATAGGCGTTACAGACGGCCCATATTTTTCTCGCGACTTCGATTCCTACTTTGAGGACTTGAAGGGAAAGTTTGGCCCGCAACAAAATGGAGAGCTTAACGTAGTCGCGGTCACCACATTCACCCCGCCGGATACGAGCCTGCGCAGATGCACATCGCGTTTCTTGGACTCGCATCCGGAGATTGACGCTATTGTTTTCTGGTCCTTACACCAACCGGATGGAAATGGGCTCGAAATTCATGCCAAGGAGCCCGAGCGAATCCGACTTTTCCTCAAAGGTCCCGAGAGAGAAGATGACCTCTTTGTTGCCCCGATCCGACATTTGTGGCGAAAGCGGGAAGAACGAAGAGCGATGCGTGCAGATGAAGCCATCGCCGCGATAACCGCGTCGTCGCCCCCTTCGACCCAGTAACCACGGCCTTTTCTCAATTTCAAAGACACCCGTCCCGATCATGGACCACTTCCAAGCAACCCGAACCGACATCCCCTTTCCGTCATTCTCCGAGGCCGTGCGTGCTGCCAGCGAAAAGGCCTCAGCCCTCAAGGGCACTGCAGATTATCTGGACGTCGAACCTTATCAGAATTTTCTGCAGGATCATTCGTTTTGCGTAGATGTTGCCCGGGGGTTGGAGACAAGTGTCCGGCAGCGGAAGGAGGAATATGATCATCTCATGCTCGAAGTCGGCCGCAATATCTCAGCCTCTCCCCCCGTCCGGGAAGGCATTCAAAACCGACTCCGGAAACTGGCATACAACCCGCTGGCCGAACTTTGCGCACAGGAGTCCATTGCCCGCTCGGTCGCCCAACTCACCGCCGCCCATAAATCGCTAGCTAACATTCTCGGCATAAAGCACCCCATCATCGCCTTCGTGAGCCAGACACGCATGGTGGCCAATGCCAAGCCGCGTCCCGGCAACACGGCGGCGTGCTCCAACCGCGTGGGGTTCCTGCGCGAGATCTTCGATGAGGCGCTCGCCGGAGTGAAAGAAGGACTGGTACGCGCCAACTCGTCTTGGCAGCATGCGTTTTCGACACCAGGCTCTGGTTACTGATCGGGAAAAGCAGGAAACCTCCGCTGCAAAGTTCCAAGCGTGGGTCCGCAAAGAGGTGCTCAAACAGATCGACGAGACCGGCTCCTTCTCCCTGCCCGGCACATCGGTCAATTGTGGACGCTCTTCATGGCCCCAGCCTATTTATAATTGCCGGGACACATCATTTCCAGATTTCATGTGGAAACAACCATGAGCAATTCCGCTTCCGTCCCGCAGGTCGTTCCACCACCGCTGCCTCCCGGCCTCATTGATGACGTGAAGCGGGCGGTCACTTGTGAGCGCCTGCGCCTGCTTTCTATTGCCTTCTATATCTCGGGCGCCCTGGGCGCGGCCTTCGTCTCGATCCTCCTGATCCACTTCTGCGTTTTGGCCGCTATGTCATTTATGCCTGAAACTGCCTTTCAGGCGTCGAGCATCCAGAATTCGGCCGGCTCTCTCCAAGCTGGTCAGAACGCGGAACCATTTTCCCCGAGGATCATGTTCCGGGTCTTTGCCGGGGTTATCGGGATTGTTATTCTATGCGGATGGACCCTCGGCGGCCTGACAATTTACGCGGGGAGGTGTATCGCGAAGCGGCAGCGGCGGACGTTCGTTCTCCTCATGGCGGGATTCAACTGCCTCTGGATTCCTTATGGCACCCTCCTTGGGGTTGTCACCATTCTGGCCCTCTCATCTGAGGACGCAAAACGGGAATATCCGCGGTAGAACCGGCTTTCACCGAACCGCGCTTCTGCCCCGTTCGCGAATTTCCTCCGGCCTGAGAGCATTTCTGTATTGCACCACCACCCTTGGAACCACTTCTCCGTCGGCAGATTTTGCCCCCCTCTTCCCTGCCGCGACCTCTTCAGCGGATTTCAAGCCAGCCATCTTCCCGGGTTCCGGCAGCGGTGTCAGGATATTCCTGTAGAAGTCGAAACACGGAACGTCGTGCCCGCCCCCTTCCCTATGCCAACGCCCGCAGTGGCCAAGCTTGGGGCGCTGCTTCAAAACCGGACGGCCTAAACCATCCGGCCAACACCTTGCTTAGTTCCTCCGGGCTCAATTTCCGCGGGACGGCCTTCCACTTCTGGTAGTAGCGGGGCGGGGGCAGCCCGGGGAAAGCCCGCATGGCACGCTCGAGGATTTCGTTTAAGGTCTTCGCGCGCCGCTTTTCTTGGGCGATGCGCTCGCGGGCGGCCTTGGCTGCCGCCTTGTTTGCCCCATACGCTATTTCGGTATCACGCTGGATGCGTAAAATAATTTCATCGAGCTCCCTTTGGCACGACTCATGCACGCGAACGACGCTTGCCCTGTTCCACATAAGGAGGTCCAGGGCGTTAAATCTCGCCCGGAATGCGGGTTCCTCCCCCGTTGCCGTGAATCCACCGCCAATCAAGCATGCGGTGACGAGGAGCAGTATCTTCATGGGTGAGTTGTTGTGCCAAAAAATATTCGGGGCTGCGCAAGCGGGAGGTCTCGCCAGCCTTCAACGCTGCCCCCGCGAGGCCATCTCGGCAATTCTCCAATATCCTGCAAGCTTGGATTTCATGGCCGAGCAGCGGTTGCTGAACCAGCCGATATCTTCTCTGATCGCACAGCCGCGGACAACCATGGGTCACCTTCGTGGAGTTTTGAGGCCGATCCCGCAGCAGATCGTGGCTGCGCCCTGCCGGGTCACTTGCGCATCTGGTGCATGAACACAAAGGCCCACCAGGCACCAAGGGCGACGAATGTCAGTCCCGGCAGGATGACGCACACGACAACAGAGGCCGCCGTGTAGTCTAGGCCGATCCGCCCGAACAGCAAAAGGAACGAGACCGATGCCCCGAACAGCCGCTCGGAAAAGTTGCCGAAATCCGGAATCACGAACAAGGCCACTGCCCACCCGGCAACCACCGCGAGCTTCAGCCAGTGCGATCGCATGATGCCGTCGAGCATGGCCGCGTAGAGCAGCGGCAGGATCATGAAGTACGCGATGATGTTGATCTCGGCGTAGGTGACCCCGGTGATGGCGGCCATCCATTCGAGGCCGACCATCACGACAAAGAATGTGGCGCTCATTCGTTATTGATGTTCAGGGCGGCAGCGGTTTTGCTGGCAATCTTGGAAAAGACGGGTGCGGCTACCAGCCCGCCGTAGTTGACCCGATCCGGAACTTCTGCCTGATCAACGACCACGAGGCCGACAATCTTCGGGTCCACCGCCGGAAAAAGTCCCACGAAAGACGTCACATACTGCCCCTGGACATACCCGCCTGCGGGGGCAATGGCCTGGGAAGTTCCTGCTTTTCCAGCAACGGACAAGCCCTCGACACGTGCCAGTGACAGATCATCGACAACGAGGGCTTTACGGATGGTTGCGGAAACCTCCTCGGAAAGTACCCGGCGAGGGGGAGTGGCCTTGGGATCCTCGAAGACCGTTGGTTGGAGAAGCAGTCCGCCATTGGCAATCGCGGCATACGACATGAGCATCTGGATCGGGGTGACGCAAATCGACTTACCGAAAGCCATGCAGGCGAGCGTCAGATCATCGAGCTGCCTCCCCTGGAGGACGATCCCTGCCGATTCACCGTCAAGCTCGATCCCTGTCTTGCGTCCAAATCCGAAGCTGCCGATATCGGTCAGGAATTGCTTGCCGCCGAGCTTCAATGCCATCTTGGCCGCGCCAATGCTGGAGGATTTCACAAAAACCTCAATCGGGGTCAGGTCCCCATGAGGTTCGTGATCCTTCAACGTCTTGCCCCCGCAGGCGAACGCCCCGTTTTCACAGAAGATTTTTTCTTTTTCAAGCCCCCGCCTGAGAAACCCGGCGCAGGCGACAGTCTTCAAGGTGCTGCCCGGCTCGTAGGCGAATGAAACCGCCTCGCTGGATCCCGGTTCGGAAATGCCCCCCTCCGCGATGGATTGTCTGGAGCGACTGGCCATCGCCAGAATTTTGCCCGTCTGCGGATCTGCCAATATCGCGATGATCTTCTGCGGGCGGAGGTCCGCAAAGGCCTCAGCCAGCTCCTCCTCGACGATTTTTTGAAGCCGGGGATCAATGCTCCGCTTTTTCGCGGCATCCGCAGAGGCATCATCGTGGCCTACGGCAAAAGCGGCCACTGGCAGCAGCACGGCAACGACTACGGTGGAGATCAATTTTTTCATGGTGGAAGTTTCTAAAATTCGTCATTGCTGTCCAAAATAAATGGAACCTGGACAAGAGGGTTTGATTTCATCGGGCTCAGGAGGCCGCAAAAGGGTATTTGGGAGGATCTGCCCCCCGTCTTTTCTTTGTAAAATCTGCATGCTGTCCAAATTATGCGAGGG
>JBGTAT010000074.1:0-4169 GCA_041749755.1 Terrimicrobiaceae bacterium
TCGCCACCTGCCCGAGGCGGTCCAGAAGCTCTTCGGCATCTGCGCTTAGGATCTCCGCCGCCGCGCTCGGGGTCGGGGCCCGCAGGTCAGCCGCAAAATCTGCGATCGTAAAATCGATCTCGTGGCCGACCGCGCTGACGACCGGGACCGGGCTGGCCGCGATCGCTCGGGCGACCGCCTCCTCGTTAAACTCCCAGAGGTCCTCGAGGCTGCCGCCTCCGCGCGTGACGACGATGACATCGACCGCCTCGATCCCGACCGGTTCTCCAAAGAATCGGACGGCCTCCGCGATTTCGGCGGCGGCACCTTTTCCCTGGACCCGCACCGGATAGATCACGACCTCGATCCCCTTTTGCCGGCGACGGAGAATCTGCAGGAAATCGCGGATCGCGGCCCCGGTCGGGGAGGTCACGACGCCGACGCGCCGGGGAAATTTCGGGAGCGACCGCTTGCGGTCGAAGAGCCCCTCGGCGGATAGCCGCCGCTTGAGCTCCTCGAACTTTGCCTGGAGCGCGCCGACCCCGCGCGCCTGAACCCTCCGCACGATAATCTGATAATTTCCCCTCGCCTCGTAAACCGTCACCTGCCCGAAAACCTGAACCTGCGCGCCATCGGCAAAGGCGATCCCGCGCAGTTGGGTCGCCTGGCTCGCGAACATCACGCAGGCCAATTGGGACGTCGCGTCCTTGAGCGTGAAATAGACGTGCCCGGACGCCTGCCGCCGGAGGTTGGAGACCTCGCCCTCCACCCAGACCTCCCCGACCCCGCGCTCAAGCATGTCACGGATTTTGCGCGTCAGCGCGGCCACGCTGAAAACCTCCGGCTCGCGGACGGCCACCTCCGCCGGGGCCGACGCAGCAGGTGCCGGACCACGCACCGCAGGAGCCAACTTTTTCCCCGGCTCCACCGGCCCGCCTTTCAAATCAAAACTCAGCTGCATCCCGGGATTATGCGTGAACCCGCCCCACAGCGCCAAATTTTTTCTGTCCACCGCACGAAACGCGGGCGCGAAAAGAAAAAAGTCGGACGACACGGAGGTCGTCCCTCCATCGCCGGCGCGTTCGCTTCCGTTGGAGGGCGATGCTCCGTCAGCGCCCACTTATCGGCTTTGCAAGGCAGGCAAAGTCAGACGACACGGAGGTCGTCCCTCTGCTTTGCCGTGTTCGTCCGCTTCAGACGTCTCACGCCCGGCGCACGACTTTTTCCATGGCGAGGTAGATGATCGGCGTGATGTAGAGCGTGACGATTTGCGAGAAGACGAGGCCGCCGACGACAGTGAGGCCGAGCGGTTGGCGTACGTCCCCGCCAGCGCCGATCCCGAGCGCGATCGGGAGGGTCCCCATGAGGGCGGCCATCGTCGTCATCATGATCGGCCGGAACCGGACCAGGCAGGCCTCAAAAATCGCCTTCTCCGGCGGGGCGTCTTCGCGGCGCTGCAGATCGAGGGCGTAATCGATCATCATGATCGCGTTCTTCTTGACGATTCCAATCAGCATGAGGAGGCCGACGAAGCCGTAGACATTGAGTTCGAGCCCGAGCAGGTAAAGAGTCAGCAACGCCCCGAAGCCGGCCGAGGGAAGGCCGGAGAGGATCGTGAGCGGGTGGACAAAGCTTTCGTAGAGGATCCCGAGGATGATGTAGATCACGATGACCGCCATGAGGAGAAGGAGCCCGAGATTGCTCAGCGAGGATTGGAACGCCTGCGCGGTCCCCTGAAATTGGCTACTGATCCGGGCGTCGAGATTTTCGTGCGCCGCCCGCTCGATCGCCGGCACGACATCGCTGAGCGACGTTCCCTTTTGCAGGTCGAAGGACAGCGTGACGGCCGGGAGCTGACCGAGGTGCTGGACGGTGAGCGGGCCGACCTGCGTCTGGAACTGGGCGACTGCGTCAAGCGCGACGAGACGGCCGGTCGAGGAGCGCACGTAAAGCCGCGAAAGATCGGCGGCCTCGCGCTTGAAGTCGTCATCCGCCTCGATGATCACACGGAATTGGTTGTTCGGGGTGTAGATCGTCGAGATCTGGCGCGCGCCGTACGCGGCGCCGAGCGTTCGCTCGATCTGAGCGGCGCTGACCCCGAGGCTCGACGCCCGGTCTCGGTTGATATCCACAAGCACCTCCGGGCTCGTGATCTGCAGGTCGCTCGTCACATCGACCACGCCCGGAATTTGCCTCATCAGCTTTTCCATCGTTTCCGAGGCCCCGTAAAGCTCGCCGAGATCGGGTCCGAACAGCGTGAACTGGTAGAGGCTCTTCGTCATCATCCCACCGATCCGGATCGTAGGCGGGTTCTGCGGAAAAACTTTAAGTCCAGGGATTCCGGAGAGGTCCTTCCGGAGCTGGCGGATGATCTCGTCGATCGGCGGCCGCTGGCCGCGCGGTTTGAGGGTAAGGAAAAGCCGGCCGGTATTTCCGGCGCGGGTGCCGATCCCGCCTCCGATGCGGGACATGAAGCCCTCGATGTGGGGGTTCTTGGAGACGATCGCGGCGGCCTGCTGCTGGAGCTCGACAATCTTTTCAAACGCGACCCCCTGCTCGGCCTCGGTCGAGATCATGATCCGGTTGGTATCCTCGTTCGGCAGAAACCCCTTGGGGATCGCAAGGAACAGCCACACCGTCGCGGCGGCCATCAGGAGCGCGGCCGCGCTGACGAGGACCGGGTGTCTGAGCGCCACGCGCAGCGTGCGCTCGTATGCGCCCAGCCAGGCCGCAAACAAGCGCTCCGACCAGCGGAACACGGGGTTGGTGCTTGTGCTGTGCGCGCTCTTCAGGAACCGGCTGCAGAGCATCGGGGTGAGCGAAAGCGAGATGAACCCGGAGATCAAAATCGCGACCGCGATGCTCACCGCAAATTCCTGGAGCAGGCGTCCCAGGATCCCGCCCATGAAGAGGACCGGGATAAAGACCGCTGCCAGCGAGAGCGTCATCGACAGGATCGTGAACCCGATCTCCCGACCGCCCGCCAGCGCCGCCTCCATCGGGGTCGCTCCCTTCTCGATGTGCCTCACGATGTTTTCCAGGACGACGATCGCGTCGTCGACGACAAACCCGACAGCCAGGATGATCGCCATCAGCGAAAAGTTGTTCACGCTGAACCCGAGCAGGTACATGACCCCGAACGTCCCGATGATCGAGAGAGGGATCGCCGCGCTCGGGATCAGCGTCGCGCGGAGGTTCCGCAGGAAGAGGAAGATGACGAGCACGACGAGCGCGATCGCCAGGACGAGCGTGAATTCGACATCGTGCAGGGACTCGCGGATCGAGGCCGACCGGTCGTAGAGGATGTCGAGCTTGAGGCCGCCGGGCAGCTGGGATTGGTACTGCGGGAGGACCTCGCGAATCCGGTCGATCACGGCCACCGTGTTTGCCCCCGGCTGCCGCTGGATCGCCAGGACGACCCCCCGGGTCCCGTTGTACCAGCCGAGGTTTTTGTCATCTTCAACCCCGTCGACAACCTTCGCGATCTGGCGGAGCCGGACCGGGAAACCGTCCCGGTAAGAGACGATTAATTCGCGAAAATCCGCCGCGCTGGCGAGCTGGCCGGTGGCCTGGATCGTGCGCGACTTGACCCCGGCATCGAGCGATCCGGTCGCCTCGTTTGAGTTCGCCTCGGCGATCGCCGACTCGACCTCGTCGAGCCCGATCCCCCGGCTCGCGAGTTCCCGGGGATCCACCTTCACCCGCACCGCAAACTTCTGGGACCCGTAGAGGTCGACCTGGGCGACCCCCAGGATCGTCGAGAGCCGCTGCGCAATCAGGGTGTCGGCATACTCGTCGACCTTGCTGTACGGGAGGGAATCCGAATACGCGGCGAGCATGAGGATCGCCTGCTCGGCGGGGTTCACCTTGCTGTACGACGGCGGGGCAGGCATGTCGGCGGGCAGATCCCGCTGGGCCTGGGAGATCGCGGCCTGCACGTCCTGCGCCGCGGCATCGATGTTCCGCGACAGCTCGAACTGGATCGTGATCGACGTCGAGCCGAGCGCGCTTGTCGACGTCATCGATTCGATCCCGGCAATCGAAGAAAACTCGCGCTCCAGCGGGAGCGCGACAGCCGAGGCCATCGTCTCCGGGCTCGCCCCGGGCAGCTGCGCCGAGACGTTGATCGTCGGGAAATCCACGCTCGGCAGGTCGCTCACCGGAAGCCGCGAATACGCGAGCAGCCCGAA
>JBGTAT010000075.1:0-4537 GCA_041749755.1 Terrimicrobiaceae bacterium
GCTGCCAGCAGCCCTGGCCGCGGAGGGCCTCGCCGGGGCCGTCGGGCTCCTCGCCGACCTCGGCGTCTCTTCCATGCAGCTCGACACCCCGGGACGCGGGTTTTCCACCAAGCTCCCCGGACCCCTCGACATGCGAATGAACCCGAACCGCGGGGTCTCCGCCGCCCGGTTCCTGCAGGGCATCACACCTGCCGCTCTGGAGGCGCTGCTGTGCGAAAATGCGGATGAGCCGAATGCTGCCCCGCTGGCTCTTGCGTTGGCTGGCCGGGATTTTACTCTCACGACCGACCTCTCCGACGCGATTCGGAGCGCGCTTCCCGCCTCGCCTCCCGAGGAGCAGGAAAAATCCGTGCGGCGTGTCTTTCAAGCGATCCGCATCGCGGTCAACGAGGAGTTCTCCGCGCTGGAGACCCTGCTCCGCGTCCTGCCATCCTGCCTGAACCCGGGCGGACGCGCCGCAATCCTCACGTTCCACTCCGGCGAGGACCGGAGGGTCAAAAAAGCGTTCCAAGCCGGCCTCCGCGACGGCACGTTCTCGCTCGTCGCACGCGACGTCGTCCGGGCCTCCCCCACCGAATGCCGCGCCAACCCGCGCGCCTCGTCGGCCAAACTCCGCTGGGCGGTGAGGGCTTGCCAGGAAGGGAATAAAAGTTGATGTCCGTCCCTGCCTCGTTTATGCGTCAGTTAAATGAGCACTGCGATTCAAGACTTCAAACAATTGCCGGTCTCGGAACGCATTCAAATCGTCGAGGATCTCTGGGATACTATTGCTGACGACTCGTCGGCGATTGGTTTGACTCCCGCTCACATTGAGGAATTGGACCGCCGGTTGGACGCACTCGAAGCGCTGCCGGAGTCTGGCACGCCTTGGCATATCGCCCGCGAGCGAATTCTTGCGAGCCTGTGAGCCTGCCGGTTATCGTCCGAGACGAGGCGGAAGCCGACATTGCAGAGGCGGCCATATGGTATGAACGGCGCTCGGTCGGACTCGGCGCGGAGTTCGTGCGCAGCATTGACGCCTGCTTCAGCCTGATTTCCAGACAACCGGAAATTTTTCCTGTCGTCTATCGTCAGGCCCGCATGGGACTGCCAAGAAAGTTTCCCTACCTTGTGATCTACCGGGTGTTGCCGGATTTCATATCCATCGTTGCTGTCATACACGGGAACCGCCACCCGAAGAGATGGGAATCGCGGGTCTGAATGGAATCTAATTTAAGCCCCAAGGGGGGCTTCATCCCATAGCCCAGGGCAAGCGCCAGCGCCGCACTGGGTCTTGGATAACATGCAGCCCTTCCCTGTAGGGGCAGCATCCCCCCTTAAGTTAACGCCATTCGGGTCAGTTCTTTCACCTTTGCATATAAGGAGGAAAGAACCGCACCCTTTACTTGAAGGAGGAGGTTCCGTGCTCTTGCCGGGTACCGCTGGTAAGATCGCATGGCCCGTGCTCTGCGTTCCGCACGGGCCATGACAGCACGCCGCATCGGGATTTCACGCTGTTTTGCCAGATTATGCTGCCTGCCCCCCAGTTGCCCTAGCGATGTTTTTTTATAAAGCGCCCAGAAGAAATGAGAAGGTGCACGAGCTTTTATTTGACTTTTCCCTGAATTACAACGTTTTATGATGCGTATGATCCGCGTCATTTTTATTGAAATAGGATAGCACTACCCTATCGCAATAAAATGTACCACTACCCTATCATACGTTAGCCCAGAATAATACCTCCGATGAACACTACACCCCGACTAGCAAAGCTTATTTCAGTTCTCGCTGTTCGAGATCACGAAGCAACACGAAAGTATTTTGGGAACTGGGGGTCAGTGTGCATAAACGTACTGCCTGACACATTTCATCACTTCAAAAGCCATGTCTATGGGCTTGGTCATCCACCAGGCATGCACTCGGCCGCCGCCGGATGCGGCAGCACCAGTTCACGCAGGTAGCACATGTGAGCCGGGTCCAGGTTGTCTTCTGAGTATAGCGGAAACCGTGCCGCAAGAGGAACGCTTTGAGACGGTGTCGCGCCCTCGTGCGGTCATCCACCGCATCAGTGCACGCGCGGCAGAGATGGTATCATGTAACCGGGAGAGGAAACGAGCGGAGGGACATCTTCCGTACGGATGCTGACCGCGAGCATTTTGTCTGCCTCTTGGGAGAGTTGGAAAACCGATTCGCGCTTGAGATTCATAGCTTCGTCCTGATGGGCAATCATTATCACCTGATGCTTCGCATGCCCAATCGGACTTTGGCAGAATGGCTGGGAGCAACGGCGGAATCCGCGGTCACGCATGCTGTTAAACGGCTTGAGGGGCGAATGAAGAAGGATCGTGCCCTGGCGAGAGTCTATGAGCAGGTCGCAAAGAATATGTCAAATGTCAAGATGTGACCCCAATCGATGCAATAGATGCCGCTGGGCCGTCAAAGCCTCAGGATGAGGATTGAAATCCGGGCGGGGGGTGGGTAAACGGTAGGGGCTGAACATGAAAATCCAACGCGCGCTGATCTCTGTTTCCGACAAAACCGGCATTGTGGAATTTGCCAAGGCCCTGGCCGAGGCTGGGGTGGAAATCCTTTCGACCGGGGGGACGGCGAAGGCGTTGCAGGCGGCCGGGGTGGGGACGATCGAGGTGTCGCAGTTCACCGGGTCGCCGGAGATCATGGACGGGCGGGTCAAGACGCTGCATCCGAAGATCCATGGCGGACTGCTCTACCTGCGGGGGAACGCGGAGCACGAGGAGCAGGCGAAGGTGCACGGGATCAAGCCGATCGACCTCGTGGTCGTGAACCTGTATCCGTTTGAAGCCACGATAGCGAAGCCGGGCGTCACGCTGCCGGAGGCGATCGAGCAGATCGATATCGGCGGGCCCTCGATGATCCGGAGCGCCTCAAAAAACTATCAATCCGTGTGCGTGGTGACCGATCCGGCCGATTACCCGGCGGTGCTCGACGACATGCGCGAGGAGGATGGCGGGACGAGCCGGAAGCTGCGCGAGCGCCTGGCGATCAAGGCGTTTGCGACGACGTCCGCCTACGATGCCGCGATCGCCGACTTCCTGAACCGCGAGCAGGAGACGTGCGCGAGCTTCCGGATCGACCACCCGCTCGAGATGCGCCTGCGCTACGGCGAAAACCCGCACCAGCAGGCCGAGCTCTACGGGGATTTTAACTCGTATTTTGAAAAGCTCCACGGCAAGGAGCTTTCTTATAACAACATCCTCGACATCAGCGCGGCCTCGCAGCTGATCGCGGAATTTTCCAAGCCGACGGTCGCGATCCTCAAGCACACGAACCCGTGCGGGGTCGGCACCGACCCCGACCTGCGCGAGGCGTGGGAGAAGGCGTTTGCGACCGACAAGCAGGCCCCGTTTGGCGGCATCATCATTTGCAACCTCCCGATCACGCTCGCACTGGCGAAGGCGATCTCGGAGATCTTCAGCGAGGTGATCATCGCGCCGGAGTTCGAATCCGACGCGCGGTCGCTCCTCCAGAAGAAGAAGAACCTGCGCCTGATGCGGATCCTGAAGCCGGTGAGCCAGCACGGCCGCGACGTGCGCAGCGTGCTCGGCGGGCTCCTCGTCCAGGACTCCGACTCTGCGGACATCCCTGATCTCGAGCACAAGGTCGTGACCTCGCGGCCGCCGACGCGCGATGAAATTGAGGCGATGGAATTTGGCTGGAAAGTCGTCAAGCACGTCAAATCGAATGCGATCGTCTACGCCGGGAAGGACCGCACGCTCGGAATCGGGGCCGGGCAGATGTCGCGGGTCGATTCCTCCCGCATCGCGGTCTGGAAGGCCCAGGAGGCCGGGCTCTCGCTCAAGGGTAGCGCGGTTTGCAGCGATGCATTCTTTCCGTTCCCCGATGGCCTGATCGCGGCAGCCGAGGCCGGGGCGACGGCGGCGATCCAGCCGGGAGGTTCGGTCAAGGATCCGGACGTGATCCGGGCTGCTGACGAGCACGGCGTCGCGATGGTCTTTACCGGGACCCGGCACTTCCGGCACTAGACCCAATGCTGTTCACTTTGCAGGAAATGGTGGCATGGGCATCCTGCCCATGCACCGAAATCCATCGCATCGGCAGGATGCCGATGCCACTTCAATGAACAGTATTGGCACTAGCCCGATGCCCCCGCTCGCCTGCATCACCTGCGGACCGGCTTACGAGCCGCTCGACCAGGTCCGGCGAATCACCAACTTTTCCACCGGAGAAATCGGGGCGATTCTTGCGGAGGCATTCTTGAGCCAGGGCTTCGAGGTTATTTGCTTTCGCTCCGAGACATCGACCGCCCCAGCCCCCACTGCTTGTGAGGTAAGGAGCTTCTCGACGAACCAGTCTCTCGTGGATGGGCTGCGCGCGCTCCCGCGCCAGCCGCATGTCGTCCTGCACGCGGCGGCGCTTTGCGATTTTGTGATCGAGGGCATCGAAGGCGCCTCGGGGTCCGCCAAGGTTAGCAGCCGGTCGGGAGACATCCGACTAACCCTGCGTCCGGCGGCCAAGGTCCTGCCCGAGCTGCGCGGCTGGTTCCCTGCGGCCCGGATCA
>JBGTAT010000076.1:0-2098 GCA_041749755.1 Terrimicrobiaceae bacterium
CAATACCCGCTGGCCGGAGCCTCGCTCTTCGCCCTTCTGGCGGCGGCGGGGGATGCGGGTGGGGCCGTCATGCCATGGCTCGCCGGCTGGATCGCCGATCATGTCGGGGACTCGCTGCCAGCTTGGGCGCAGGTGCTCGTCGGATCCGAGAGCGACGTGGCCGGATTAAAGGCCGCCTACATCGTCACCGCCCTCTGGCCGCTCCTCCTTGTCCCGGTCGTTGTCGCCCTCGGAAAAATCCATCCCAGGGCGTCGGGATAAAAAAAGCGGCCCTGCGCCTCCGCGGGTGCGGACGGGCAGGGCCGTGTTGTGAATTGGCTACTTGAGCGATTTATTCCACTCGGCGATCTTCGCCTTCTCGGCTTCGAAGAGGGCGTCGGGGGAATCGAGGATCTCGATGCCGACGATCTTGTCGCCCTGGCCGATCGCGTTGACGATATCCTGGCCCTTCGTGACCGCCCCAAAGACCGTGTGCTTGCCATCGAGGTGGGGGGTCGGGAGGTGGGTGATAAAAAACTGGCTGCCATTTGTGGCCGGCCCGCGGTTGGCCATCGAGAAGATCCCGGGCTTGTCGTGTTTGAGGCCGGTCTTGACCTCGTCTTCAAACGTGTACCCCGGTCCGCCCGAGCCGGTGCCGGTCGGGTCGCCGCCCTGGATCATGAAGTTCGGAATCACGCGGTGAAATGTTATCCCGTCGTAGTACCCGCGTTTGGCGAGGTTGAGGTAGTTGGCAACGGTGACGGGTGCCTTCGAAGCGAAGAGCGTTCCCTCGATGTCACCCTTGCTGGTTTTTACAATAATGCGGATGTCTTCCATAGAACGAGCGTTCGTCGCGGAGATGGCGGTAAATGTCAAACCTAGAAGGAGAGAAAAAAGTGTAGTTTTCATCGGCGGGAAATGTGGCACGATCCCGGGCATGGCGCAATCCACAGTAAAAATTGGTGTCGTCCAGCATGCCTGCACGGCGGACATGGCGGAAAATGCGGCGGCAGCCGAGCGCGGTCTGCGCGAGGCGGCCGCCCGCGGGGCAAACATCGTCTGCTTCCAGGAACTCTACCGCTCGGTCTACTTCTGCCAGGTCGAGGACCATAAATATTTTCAGCTCGCCGAGCCGATCCCGGGCCCCGGGACCGAAGCGCTCCAGGCGCTCGCCAAGGAACTCGGGGTCGTTCTCATCGCCTCGCTCTTCGAGCGCCGCGCCCCCGGGCTCTACCACAATACCGCCGTCATCCTCGATGCGGACGGGTCCCTGCTTGGGAAATATCGGAAGATGCACATCCCGGACGACCCGCTCTTCTACGAAAAATTTTATTTTACGCCCGGCGACCTCGGGTTCCGTGCGTGGGAGACCGCGTTTGGGAAGATCGGGGTCTGCGTGTGCTGGGACCAATGGTATCCGGAGGCGGCGCGCCTGACCGCCCTCCAGGGTGCCCAGATCCTGTTTTATCCGACCGCCATCGGCTGGCATCCGCAGGAGAAAGAAAAGTATGGCGTCCGCCAGCATTCCTCGTGGGAGACCGTCCAGCGCGGACATGCGGTGGCGAACGGCTGCTACGTCGTCGCGCCCAACCGGATCGGACACGAGGCGCCGGATGGAGGGGACGGCATTCAGTTTTGGGGTCAGAGTTTTGTGTGCGACCCGTCCGGCCAGATCATCGCGAAGGCGTCGGTTGACCGGGAGGAGGTCCTCGTTGTCGAGGCCGACCTTGATGCGGTGGACACCCAGCGCACGCACTGGCCGTTCCTGCGCGACCGCCGGATCGATGCCTACGGGGATATCACCCGGCGGTTCATCGACTAGATCGCATGGAGATCACGATCGAAGATCTGCGCGGGCTCGCTGCGGCACCGGATGCCGACGCGGTCGTGGTGATCGACGTCCTCCGCGCGTTCAGCACGGCGGCGGTTGCCCTCGACCGGGGAGCGGTGGAAATTTACCCGGTCCTTGATGTTGCCGAGGCCTTTGAGCGGCGGGCGAAGGATCCCGGCCTCGTGATGATGGGCGAGCGCGACTGCCATCCGATCGAAGGATTCGACCTCGGCAACTCGCCGGTGGCCGCGTCGGAGTTCCCGTTCGCGGGGCGCCGCGCTGTACAGC
>JBGTAT010000077.1:0-5220 GCA_041749755.1 Terrimicrobiaceae bacterium
ATGAAGCGGCCGGAATTCATGCGGCAGCCTGTCTGAGGGGGCTCCAGAATTCAAATGCGTCACATCGATTTCGTCACGCAAGCCGCTCATTTTATGAATCTTCCAAAACTTCATCAGTCAGTTAACCGGACACCCGTGAAGGATTATATGAAAAGATACCACAAAAATTGGGCTATATGTTTTGCCCTTATTGCCATTGTCCAGCTGATTTCTCTAAGTAAGGCCTCGGCGCAAATCCAAGTTGGGTCAGGAGACGTTTCCTCATTCCTTGTTATCGAGGCAGTTGAATTCGGAGCTCCTTTGGTTTTTCAATGGAACTACACCTACGTTCCCTCAAACCCGTTCACAACGGCAGACATGCTTGTAGCCGTTGATCTTGCCTCGATTGAGCTCGACCTAACCATTCTCTACGGAGGGACCTTTCTCGATGCGATGACATACAATTCGATAACCCTTACGAATGAATTCGCTCCTCCCTACAGCCCATTCTGGGCTCAGTGGGTTAGTGGGGGAACTTCCGGCAGCCCCTTGGTGGCCAAACCCTCCGGTGTTTGGAATACCGGATATGGAATAACCAGCCGGGAACTTGAGCCTGGATCGTGGGACGGATTTATTTTTAATGGTGCTTACGACTCAAATCCCCCGTATGACGTCATCTCTGCGGCTCCTACCACGGCACCTGTGCCCGAGTCGTCATCGCTGATCTTATTAGCCCTTTCGATTTCGCTTTTCGTGTATGTTAGAAAGAGCATTTACTCTCGTTGAGCTGCTCGCGGCTATCGCCATTGTTCTTGTATTGAGCATGGTGGCGACCGGCGCTGGCTGGAAGGTGCATGAAAGTGCATCCCTTGCCGTTTCAGCCAACAATATTCGTCAACTTTCCATTGGGGGGATGAGCTATTTGGCTGAGCATAACTCTACATACTGGCCATACAGAAGCACTGACAGCGTGACGAGAAACGTGACCTGGTGGTTTGGAATGGAGACAAGGCAATCCCAAGTTTCCGCTGGCGAAGGGAAACGGAACTTCGATGCTGCGATGGGACCCCTGGGCGGTTACATTCCAAAAGGTTTCCGACCTGATCCCAGTTTTTCTCTCGGGGGGGGGGCTTTTAAGCCAAAATACCAAGCAGGGTATATTGGCATCGGATACAATACAGAGATTGGTGGGGGAATGACGGAGGGGTACGCAAGCAAAGATCCCACCACTGCGGACAAGTTCAAATTAGCAAATCACTGGCAACTTTCCGATCCTTCAAAGGTTGTTGTTTTTTGCACCTCCGCCCAAGTAAATACATTTCAGAAACCTGCCTCCCCCAACAACCCCATGCTTGAGGAGTACTATGGTGTGGATGGCGCTGAAGTTACCGTCCATTTCCGGCACAACGGGCGGGCGATGGTTTCATTTGCGAGCGGGAATGCCGGATTCCTCGACATGGATGAATCGACCCGCGACAGCCGGATGCCAAAAGCGGATGTCGGGCGGTTTGCCCCGGTCGGCGACACGACGTATCTGAAGTAGGTCCCCGGCGTTGGAGGGACGACCTCCGTGTCGTCCGACTTTGTCTGCCCCGCAAGCCAATAAGTGGGCGCTGACGGAGCATCGCCCTCCAATGGGAACGAGCGCACCGGCGTTGGAGGGACGACCTCCGTGTCGTCCGACTTTTTCCCACGTGCGACCGGTTTGCCCTGCTATGTCGGCTTGGCGGAAGCGCGTTCCTCTATCGGGTTTTCCTTTTCCTGGGCGTAGGTTTTCGCCATGTTCCGGGCATGGACGACGCAGTCGGCCGCAGGCGACCCGCGCATTGGCCTCTGAACGAGGCCAGTCAGACGATTGTCTTCCTGACGGTTTGCACGGCGGGAAAAAAGCCGATCCTGGCATACGAGGATGTGCACCGTACTCTGCTGTCAGCGTGGCGGGAGGCGCGATCCTGGTGGGTGGGCCGCTACGTGATCATGCCCAACCATGTCCATCTCTTCTGCGCCCCCGGGGAAATTCCGCCGGCTCCGCTTGGAAAATGGGTTGCCTATTGGAAGTCCTGCGCTGCGCGAAACTGGCCGCGAGGCGGTGAAGCTCCAGTTTGGCAACGGGATTTTTGGGACACCCAACTTCGGCAGGGGGAGAGTTACGCCCAGAAATGGGAATACGTGCGCCAGAACCCCGTCGAAGCGGGCCTCGTCGACCAGCCGGACGATTGGCTATACCAGGGTGAGATCGAGGTCCTCACCTGGCGCTGATGCGCTGGAGGGACGACCTCCGTGTCGTCCGACTTCGTTTGCCCGCAATCCGACAAGTGGGCGCTGACGGAGCATCGCCCTCCATGCAGGAACGAGCGCGCCGGCGCTGGAGGGACGACGTCCGTGTCGTCCGATTTATCCGGCGATGCCGGCCTGGCGGAGGCGTTCCTCGATGTCGCTGGTCTGGAGGGCTTCGACCATGCCGCCGATGTCTCCCTCCAAAAATTTGTCGAGGCTGTAGAGAGAGACCTTGATCCGGTGGTCGGTGACACGGTTTTCTGCAAAGTTGTATGTCCGGATTTTTTCCTCGCGTCCGCCGCCTCCGATCAGGCTCTTGCGGTGGGCGGAATATTTTTCTTCCTCCACGCGGCGTTTGTCCTCGAGCAGGCGGGAGCGCATGATCTGGAGCGCGCGTTCCTTGTTCTGCTGCTGGCTGCGTCCGTCCTGGCAGCGGACGATCCGGCCGGTTGGGATGTGCATGACCTGGACGGCGGAGTCGGTGGTATTGACCCCCTGACCGCCGGGGCCGCCGGCGCGGCAGACCTCGATGCGGAGGTCTTCGGGTTTGATCTGGATATCGACCTCCTCGGCTTCCGGGAGGACGGCGACGGTGGCGGTGGAGGTATGGATCCGGCCCTGAGCCTCGGTGGCGGGGACGCGCTGGACGCGGTGGACTCCGCTTTCGTAGCGGAAGCGTCGGAAGACGGACGTGCCGGAGACGCGGAAGACCATCTCGCGGAAGCCGCCGAGGTCGGCCGGGCTGGAGTCCATCTCCTCGACCTTCAGCCCGAGCGAGTCGGCGTACCGGGAGTACATCCGGTAGAGGTCGGCGGCAAAAAGGGCGGCCTCGGTTCCGCCGGTGCCTGCACGGATCTCCACGATGGCGTCGCGGTCCTCATCCGGCTCGGGCGGGAGGAGCGCGACCTGAACGCCGCGCTCGAGGATCGGGATCTCGGCTTCGAGCGCGGGAATCTCCGCCTCGGCCATCTCGGCCATCTCTCGGTCGGGGGCGGCCGCGAGCGCGCGATTTTCTTCGAGCTCCCGCCGCACCCGGGCGAGGCGGTCCCAAGTTTCCACGAGCTGCTTGGTGGCTCCGTGTTCGCGGAGGACCTCACGGGCGCGCTGGGCGTTGTCGAAGAGACCGGCGGACGACATCTCCCGCTCGAGCTCTTCAAAGCGCGCGCGCTTCCGGGCGATCAGGGGTTCGAAGTCCATCGATTGGGAAACAAAAAACGGTGAACGCAGCGGGTGCGTTCACCGTCTTCTTGGTGGGAAATCTTTAAGCGGCGGGCGCGGCGACCTTTTTGACGAGGCGCGGGGCGCGGACCGTGCCGTAGCGGCGCTTGAACTTGTCAACGCGTCCGGCGGTGTCGACGAACTTCTGCTCGCCGGTGAAGAACGGATGGCAGGCGGCGCAGATGCCGATCTTGATGTTTTCCCGCGTCGAGCGCGTGCGGTAAGCTGCGCCGCAGGCGCAGAGGATGACGGTCTCGCGGTAGTTGGGATGGATTTCTGGCTTCATTCTTGAAAAGTCGATCAGAATATCGCGATTGTGAGGGATGGCAACAAAGAAATGAGGAACCCGGTTTTGCAGAGGTGGGCGGACGCCTGCCCGTCCGCCCCCGCGCTCTTGTCGCCTTCGGGGGAAATCCTGCGGACTGCGGGAGACATCTCGGCCGAGGCAGCCGGGTTTTTTGACAGCCTAGGGGGCGATGCGGGGACGGTCGCGCTGCAGACGGGGAACCATGTTTCGTTTCCGGCGCTTCTGCTGGCCGCTTGGCGGACCGGCCGCGCCGTTTGCCTGTACGATGCGGATGTGCGGGGAGGATTGCGGGAGGAGCTCGACGCGGAGATGGGCGTCACGCTGCGGGTGACGTCGGAGTCAGGCAAGCTGATGTTTGACCGGGTGCCTGGAAGCGGTGCTGCCGGGGAGCCACGCGACCTGAGCAGCATGAATTCAAGCGATGCTGCCCCTACAGGGCAGGGGCGTATCCTATGCGAGACCCAGGGCGGCGCTGGCGCTTGCCCTGGGCTGGAGGATTCAGCCCCGTTGGGGCACATGCCAGGGAGTGTGGTGTCCATGGGGCACACGTTTGGAGAAGTTGCCTCTTTGGTGCACGAGCCTGTGGATGTGGTGCCTTCGGGGCACATGCCAGGGGAGGCGGAGCCGCCAGGGATTAGGTCAGGTGATGCAGCCCCGTTGGGGCATTCCCCAGCGGCCTGCCCTATCGACCTCTACAAGCTCACCTCTGGGACAGTGTCGCGCCCGCAGGCGCTTGGGTTTTCTGCGGCGCAGCTGGTGGCCGACTGCGATCAGGTCTGCGCAAGCATGGGGCTGGGGGAGGGGGATCTTAACTTCGGGGTGATTTCGTTTGCCCATTCGTATGGGTTCAGCAACCTGATCACGCCGCTCCTCTGCCGGGGCATCCCGCTCGTCGTGGCGACCGACGCGCTTCCGCGCGCGATCCAATCCGGTCTTGCGGCCACCCGGGCCACCATCCTGCCTGCGGTGCCAGCGATGTTTCGTGCGCTCCTCTCCTGCGACGAGCTGCCCGGCTCGCTGCGCCTCTGCATCTCGGCCGGCGCACCGCTCGACCCGGGACTCGCCCGCGATTTCCGCGAACGCTTTGGCCGGAAGATCCACTCATTTTACGGGGCGTCCGAGTGCGGCGGCATTTGCTATGACCGGTCGGATGGCCCGGTGGTTGAGACCGGGTTTGTCGGGCAGCCGCTCGAGGGGGTGGATGTCGAACTTATCGACCCAAGCGGGCCGTCGCGGATCCGGGTCCGCTCGGCGGCATTCGGGGATGGGAATTTTGAGCCCGCCGATCTGCTCGTGCGCGAGGCGGACGGGTTCCGGATCGTCGGCCGGGAGAGCGATTTTCTGAACATCGGCGGTCGGAAGGCCAGCCCGGGAGAAATTGAGGAGGTCCTCCTCCGGTGCCCCGGGGTGCGGGAGGCGGTCGTCTGCGGGGTCGCCGA
>JBGTAT010000078.1:0-3924 GCA_041749755.1 Terrimicrobiaceae bacterium
GGGCGGATTGTTCGGCTCCAGAGCGGTAAATTTGCCACGCATGGCGGATGCTGCGCTGGATGCCGAGCCGTTCGAGCCCGTAGAGATCACCGCCCCTGCATCTCCGGAACTTGGGGCGAAGCTGGTGCGCCTGACGGCCGAACTCGACCTCTCTGAACTCACCGGGCAACAGCTGCTCTCCGCCTGGGCCGCCACCTACCGCACCTCTCGCCGCACGATGAATGCGTGCCAGGACGACCGGACCGACGACTTCCTCTTTCACGAATGGCGGAAATCCGTGAAGCAGTTCCTCTACCAGGCCGCGATCCTCGGGCCGGCCGCCGCCGCCCGGGTGCCCGCCGCGCAGGAGCTTTCGACCGCGCTCGGGCGTCAGCACGACCTCGCGATCCTATGCCAAAACGTCCACCGCTACGGCCCGGATGCCGAGCTCGTTGCATTTTCTAAAAAGCGCCACGCCGTGCGCGAAGCCCTCCGGATCGGCCGCACGGTTTTCCGCGACAAACCGGCCGATCTCGTCAAAAATTACCGTAACCATGGATGACCCCGATATCGAAGTCCGCACGTATTTTGCCCGCGGCCGCAATGCCCTCATCGCCCGCGCCTCGTTTTCCGAGCTCTTTGCCGCCTGGTACCTGCACCGGATGGATTGCGGCCTGCAGCTTCCGCCCGAATGCGACCCGTTCGGCCGCGACGCCCTCTCCGCGATCACCCTGCACTGCGCCAGCCGTCCGTGGAAAGAAACCTGCGCGTGGACCGTGCATTTCCCTCACCCGCGGATCAACGTCTTCGCCAGCGGGGACAACGCCACCGGATCGGTCGTCACCAACATCTTCCACGAGGGCGTGCGCGAGATCGACCACGGCATATTCTATGCCGATGTCATCGAGGACGGAAAGTCCCCTCGCCGGAGCACGGTCGAGTTCTCCGGCAGCGACTTCCTCCTTGCCGTCGAGCAGTACTACCAGAAGAGCGAGCAGCGCCGCGCCCGGTTCTTCCGATACGGCGACGAAGATCTCGTGATGGTCAGCGCCCAGCCGGACTGCGACCTCGCCTGGCTCGAGGCGCTCGACGACCCCGCGATCCAATCCCTCGATTCCGATGTCGAGCTCTCGCTCCTCGAATCCCGCTCGTTCCGGTTTCACTGCGGATGCACGCACGAAAAGATGCTCGACTTCCTGGCCCCCATTTTCCTGCGCCAGGGCGAGGACCTCTTCGGCGGCGAGGAAACGATCCGCATCCACTGTCCGCGCTGCGGAGCCAAACACACAATCACCCGCGAATCCCTCGAAGCCCATTCCGCCACCGGCTGACATGCTGACCGCGTGACCGGTGGACACGGGCCCTGCCGGTTGCTAGCTTGCGGCATGATTTTTCAGCGACAGCGATTCTCGGCGGTCCAGGTGATCATCGGGGTCAACGTGGCCATCTTCCTTCTGCAATCTCTGTTGCCTCCCTCCGGCCAAGCCTGGTCCGACGGAATCTTCGGGCTCAGCGCCCGGGGGGTTGCCCAGGGGATGCTCTGGCAGTTTGTGACCCACCAATTCCTGCACGGCAGCCTCTTCCACCTTGCGGTCAACATGCTCGGGCTTTGGTTCGCGGGACGGGTCCTCGAAAACCTTCTGGGACCTGTGCGGTTTGTCTGGTTCTACCTCGCCTGCGGGGTGGCAGGCGGGGTACTCCAGCTCGTCCTCAGCCCGGGCCCGGTCCTCATCGGGGCCTCAGGAGCGGTCTGCGGAGTCGTGGCCGCATTCTCAGCGCTCTACGCGGAAATGCCGATCACCGCGCTCATCTTTTTTGTGCTGCCGGTCCGGATGCGCGCGAAATGGCTCGGGAGGATGATCGTGATCGTCTCGATCGTCCTGCTCGTGACCGGGCTGGGCGGCAACATCGGAAATGCCGCGCACCTCGGCGGAGCGCTGGCCGGATATGCCATCGTGCGCCTGGGACGCCGGCCTTTCGGAAGCTTCAGGGTTCCCCGTTTTTGATCCACGAACGCAGTGCAGCTGCCACCGGGTTTCGCAGGTCCACCAGCTCGGGCTTCGGCTTTTCCAAGGCCATCAGGATGTGCGGCAGCCACCAGGCAAAACCGAGTGCGAGCAGGAGCGGTGCCCATCGCCGGAATTTCATAAACGACGCCTCCCACCGGACTACCGGATGTCCGGTCGCCGCCTCAATCGATAGGATGCCAATGAGGAGGAGGCCGAGGGCAGCAGCCGGAAAGGCAAGCGGATTCAGGTAGGCTGCCAGCTCCCACTGCCCGTGCCCGAGCGCCCGCACCGCACGGGTTCCTCCGCAAAAAAGGCAGGGGAGACCGGTGAGGAAATGAAACCCGCACGGCCACGCCATGGAGGGGGCTTTCGGCAGCGCGGGCAGCGCAATCACAATCGCAAAGACGGCGGCCAACCCGGCCGCGAGCCCCGCGCGAACCCAACGCGCCCCGTGGTCCAGCTCAGTCTTCGTCGGCATGCGCTCGGCGCTCAACTGCCGCGATCAGGAGGGTGATCTCCCCTTTCGGCGGATGCGCGAGAAAGTGAGCGAGCACCTCGGCGGGAACCCCGCGACGGTAATCTTCAAACGTCTTCGTGAGCTCGCGGGCGACGCAGACCTGGCGGTTCGGACAGCATTCCTGGAGGGCCTCGAGCGTGCGGACCAGCCGGTGCGGGGATTCAAAATAAATGCTCGTCTCCGGCCGCTCGCCGGCACGTGCGATCTCCGCGGCGCGACGCCCGCTCTTCACGGGAAGAAATCCGCCAAAATAAAACCGGTCGGCCGGGAATCCGGACCCCACCAGGGCGGTGAGCACAGCCGACGGACCGGGTAGGACGGTGAGAGGAACCCCCCGCTCGATGGCGGCCCGGATGAGCCGGTGTCCGGGGTCGGAGATCCCGGGCATCCCGGCATCGGTGATCAGGGCAATGTGGGCGCCGGCCAGCATCCGGTCGACCAGATCATTGGCCCGCGCGGCCTCGTTGTGCTCGTGCAGGCTCACGAACGGCTTTTTGATCCCCAGATGCTGGAGGAGCATGCCGCTGTGGCGGGTGTCCTCGGCGGCGACCACATCGGCGGCCTGCAGGGTCGCAACCGCGCGCAGCGTGATGTCCTGGCGGTTTCCGATCGGGGTGGGAACGACGCTCAGCACGGGAGATGCCCCCGCATCGGGCGCATCTCCGAAAGTTGCAAAGAGCAGGGAGAACAGGCGTCTCGCCTGTTTGGAGACTGGCTTTCGCTGCCAAACCAACGCCCACACGGGCGGGACGCCCATGCTCCCTGGGGTCCTCTCGCTCCGGTTACAACTTTCGGAGATGCGCCCCCCCGCATCTTACCAGCCCTCGGTGACCTCGATGGCAATCTTGCCAGCGAGATCGGCCGCCGCGTCGGAGAGCGCCTGCCGCTCGATCGTCTGGAGGTCGTTGCCGCTGAAAAATGTCGTGCTCCCATTCACCGTATTTTTCATCAGGGTCGCCCCCGTGACGCGGTCCTCGACTTCGTACTGCGCGGTGACGCGGAGCCCGAATTCGCTCGTCGCGAGCACGTTGTTGATGACCGACCGGACCGAGCGCCGCTCGACCCGCATGATCGTGCAGTTCAGGATCGCATCCGCCTTGTCGTCGCTCACGATCTTATACGTGCCGTCCTGCTGGAGCCGCTTGATCAGCGTGTCCGCGTACAGGACCTCGGTGCGCACCTCAAACGTCCTGTTCTTGAAGTTCGGTACCGCCAGCGTGCGGACCGCCCGCATCGGGGTCGGCCGGATCTCGCCGGCATGGTACCCGCAACCGCTCACGAGAACCGATAGGACCAGGATGGCAATAGGGAAAATTTTCATTGGGTCGGGAGGGCCGGTTCGACGGACGGGAGCGGGCGCACATCGCGCACGTCGGTGCGCAGCTTCGGCTTGCTGACAATCGGCAGCTCGTCGGCGAC
>JBGTAT010000079.1:0-3193 GCA_041749755.1 Terrimicrobiaceae bacterium
GGCTGCAGGGGATCGCCCCGCTCGCCGCCGACCGCGCGATCAACGGCGGCATGTCCGGGCCGGTGCTGCGGGCGTCCGGTGTTGATTACGACATCCGGAAGGCCGACGCGTACGGGATCTACAGCCGGTTCACGTTCCGCATCCCGCGCGGGTCGGTCGGCGATTGTTACGACCGCTTCATGATCCGGGTGCTCGAGGCCCGCGAGTCGGTCGAGATCCTCAAGCAGGCGATCGCCTCGATTCCCGACGGCCCGGTCGTGAACCCGAAAGCTAAGCAGCGCGGACTGCGTCCGCCGGCAGGCGAGGCCTACGGCCGCATCGAAGGCCCGAAGGGGGAGCTCGGATTTTATCTCATCAGCACCGGCGGCGACCGCCCGTACCGGTTCCGGATCCGCCCGCCCAGCCTGATCAACCTCACGCTTCTCGAGGAGCTCTGCCTCGGCACCAAAATCGCCGACGTGATGGTCATTCTCGGATCGATCGACATCGTCCTCGGGGAGGTCGACCGATGAACCTCCCCGGCGCCGGCATCATCCAGGGGCTCGCGGTCACCGCGCGGAATTTTGTGGGCAGCTACTTCGAGAAGGCCCGGATGACGACTGAGCAGTACCCGGAGGAGCGGCCGAAGCTTCCCGAGAACGCGCGCAGCTTCCCGTTTTTGATTTTTGACGGCGAGGATGCCGACGCCGGCATGCGCTGCGTCGCGTGCAAGATCTGCGAGAAGGAATGCCCGCCGCAATGCATCCTGATCGTCCAGGACCGCGACCAGGCCGGCAAGGCGCTCAAGCGCCCGAAGGTGTTCGAGATCGACATCGCGGTCTGCATGAGCTGCCAGATCTGTGTCGAGGTCTGTCCGTTCGATTCGATACGCATGGACCAGGATTACGAGCTGAGCTCGTTCGACCGGTTCGGGCCGCTCGTCCTCGATAAGGCGAAGCTGCTCAAGTCGAACGAATACTACCAGAGCATCCACCCGACCGAGGCGGCCGAGACCGACGCCCGGCTCGAGGCGGACCGCAAGAAAAAGGAAGCCGCTGCGGCGGCGAAGGCGGCCAAAGCCATGCCTCCGGAGGGCACGGCAGGATGAACCTCCTCGAGCGCGCTCCCATCGAGCTGAAAGCGTGGCTGCTGAACCTTCTCGGATCGTTCGGCGTGCCGGACTGGGCGCTCGCGATTATTTCCGCGCTCCTGATCATCGGCACGGTGATCGGGGTTTTTCTGGGGCTGTTTGCTCTGACCTCGGTGATGGAGCGCAAGATCCTGGCCCGCGTGCAGAACCGTCTCGGCCCGAACCGCGTCGGCCCCTTCGGCCTGTTCCAGCCTGTGGCGGATGGCATCAAGATGATCACGAAGGAGGACCTCGTGCCGCGAGGGGCCGACCCGATCGTGCATTTCCTGGCCCCGGTTGTGATGATGGTCCCTGCCCTGCTGGTGCTGGCGATCCTGCCTTACGGCCGCGACATGATGCCCGTCGAGCTTGAGGCCGGGATCCTGTACTTTTTTGCGGTGGGTGCCGGGACCGAGGTGGCGGTCTTCATGGCCGGGTGGGGGAGCAATAACAAGTATTCCGTGCTCGGGGCGATGCGGGCGATCGCGCAGATGATCAGCTACGAGATCCCGCTCGTGCTGTCCGCAATCGTGGCGGCGATGATTGCCGGATCGCTGATGCCCGGCGCGATCGTGGCGGCGCAGGGCGGGTTTGCTTTCGGTTTCGTCCCGAAGTGGTTTGTCTTTACCCCGTGGGGGTTCACGGCCGGCCTGATCTTCTATATCGGGGCGCTGGCGGAATCCAACCGCAGCCCGTTTGACCTTCCCGAGGGCGAGTCCGAGCTCGTCGCCGGGCACCTCACCGAATACTCCGGGTTCAAATACGCGACGTTTTTCATGGCCGAGTATGTCGGGATGTTTGCGATCTGCGGGCTGTTCGTGACCCTGTTCCTCGGCGGCTGGCAGGCCCCGCTTCCGTTCCTGGAAATCATCCCCTCGTGGTGCTGGTTTTTCGGCAAGGTCTGCTTTGTGGCGTTCACGATGATCTGGGTCCGGGCGACACTCCCGCGGCTCCGGATCGACCACCTGCTCGCGTTTGCCTGGAAATTCCTTCTGCCAATGAGCTTCGCCGCCTTCCTCGCCGCCGCCTGCTGGCACTATGCCGGCCGGGGAGCGGTTGGCTGGGGGCTCTCGCTCGTCATCGTCGCGGTCCCGTACCTCGCCCTCGGGACCTCGTTCACCCGGCGCTTCGCCGTCTCAAAGCGGACGTACCAATTTTCTGAATGATGTGTGAATTTTTCAATTCCTTCTGCGCGGATCCGGTGAACGCCATCGGCGGATGGTTCGTGCTGCTTCCGGCCGCCGTCCTCCTGCTCGCTGCCGCGGCTTCGGTCGTGCTGCGGAACCTGATCCATGCGGCTCTGTGCCTGACGCTGAGCTTCATCGCGCTCGGGGTCGTGTACCTTGCGCTCGGGGCAGAGTTTGTCGGGTTTGTCCAGCTGCTGGTCTATGTCGGCGCGGTGGCGATGGTGATTGTGTTTGCGATTCTTCTCACCCGGCCCGACGAGCTCGAACGCTCGCGCTCGTTCTTCTCAGGATTCGGTCCTGCGGGTGGTACGGCTGCTGCATTGGCCACGCTCGCCGTCCTGCTTGGCGCGATCTTCACCAGCCCGACGGGAGACCGGCCGATGCCCCCGGCCGTGCCGGTGCCGGTCGCCGACTTGGGGAAGGCGCTGATGGGCGACTACGTTGTCGCGCTGATCGTGATCGGAGTCCTGCTGACAGCGGCCCTCGTCGGGGCGGCGGTGCTGGCGATGGAGGATGAGCCATGACATTGCAAATCGTGCTCGGGATCTCCGCGATCCTCTTTTCCCTTGGCCTGGCGGCTGTCCTCACCCGCTCGCATGCCATCATGCTCCTGATGGGAATCGAGCTTATGCTCGGCGCCGCGAACCTCAACTTTCTCGCGTTCTGGAGGTTTTCCCCGGATCCCGCCGCCTTGGCCGGGGTCCTCTTCGCGATCTTTTCGATTGCCGTCGCCGCCGCCGAGGCCGCGGTCGGGCTCGCGATCATCATCCTGGTGTACCGCAACCTTCGCAGCGTCGAGGTCGACGATGCCGACCAGCTCAAAGGCTGATAAACGCATGATTGCCCTGATCCCAATCCTTCCTCTTTTGGCCGCCGGGGTGACCGCGCTGATGAAGCG
>JBGTAT010000080.1:0-7736 GCA_041749755.1 Terrimicrobiaceae bacterium
CCACTACAATTTTCCGCCGTTCAGCGTGGGTGAGACCGGTCGTGTCGGCGGCCAGAACCGCCGCGAGATCGGGCACGGCGCGCTCGCCGAGCGCTCGCTCGCCCCGGTGATCCCGAGCGAAAAGGACTTCCCGTATGCGATCCGCGTCTCCAGCGAGGTCATGGAGTCCAACGGCTCGACCTCGATGGCCTCGGTCTGCGCCGGAACGCTCTCGCTCATGGACGCCGGCGTCCCGCTCAAGCGCCCGGTCGCCGGGATCTCGGTCGGCCTGGTCACCGAGTACGAGGGGGAGACGCTCAAGCGCTACACGACGCTCACGGACATCATCGGCAGCGAAGATCACTTCGGAGACATGGACTTCAAGCTTTGCGGCACCTCCGCAGGCGTCACGGGATTCCAGCTCGACCTCAAGCTCGCGGGGATCTCGCACGAGATCATGGCAGAGTCGGTCGCGGAGGCCACTGAGGCCCGCACGAAGATCCTGGGCGTGATGGAAGGCATCCTGGCCGGCCCCCGCACCGAGATGAGCCCCTACGCTCCCCGCATCGAGACGATCCGGATCAACCCGGATAAAATCGGCCTCATCATCGGGCCTGGCGGGAAGACGATCAAGGGCATCGTCGCAGAGACCGGAGCCGAGGTGAACATCGAGGACGACGGTTCGGTCCACATCTACTCGAGCAACGGCGACAGCCTCAAGCGCGCGAAGGAAATCATCCTCGGCATGACGAAGGAGATCTCCGTCGGCGAGATCTACCAGGGCACGGTTGTCTCGATCAAAGAATTCGGCGCCTTTGTCGAAGTGCTTCCCGGCAAGGACGGGCTCGTCCACATCTCCGAGCTCGCGGACTTCCGCGTGAACCGGGTCGAGGACGTCGTGAAGAGCGGCGATGCCGTCTGGGTTAAGTGCATCGGCGTAGACGACAAGGGCCGCGTCAAGCTCAGCCGGAAGGCCGCCATGAAGGACCGCGACGAAGCCGCCGCCGCCCAAGCGTAACTTTCCCTCCCACAGAAAGAGAGCCCGGCCCGCCGAAAGGCGGCCGGGCTTTTTTTTGTTCGCCCGGTGGTCGTGCTCTCAATCTGTTCTCGAGCAGACGGCCGGAGGATGTCCCTCGCATCGCCGCTTTCGGGTTAAAACCACACTGCCCGAACTGCTGACGCAGTCCTGCGGCTCTCGCCGCCGCAAAGCAGCGGCTATAGAATTATTTAAACCGCTCTAAAATAGCCCGGCGAGCTCGGGCTGGCGGGAAAACTTGCGGAGCTCGGGGTCGTTGATCAGGTAGTAAAACAGGTCGGGAGAAAGCTTTTGCTGGCTGGCGCGCAGGATCGCTGCGGCCTGGTCAAAGTTCCCTTTGTGGAGCTGTGCGAGCGCGGCCGGAAAATCCTGCGTCGGGATCCCGGTTGGGGCTGCCTCTGCATCAAGTTCGGAATCTGCGCTCATGATGGCGAGGGTTGTCTCCAGGACGGTGCGCGAGTCGGTTGGAGTCATGCGAAGGGCGGCCGATTCGAGAAGCGCACGGGCCTCGCTGATTTTCCCCCTGTAGCGCTGAAGCGTTGCCAGCTCGAGCATGGGGTTTGGGTTCATGGGGTCGGTGGCGACAGCCTCTTGAAGGAGGGCTTCCTGAGCGTCGGACGGGCGGCCGGATTTAATTGCGGAAATGGCGGCCTTGAGGGCGAGGGAGTCGGAGACCCGGAACCCGAGGCGGATCGAGGCGTCCGCCATCATCCCGGCCTCGACGTCGTAGCCGGCCTGCATGGCGGCGAGGGCCGCGGCATAGTGGAGGGAGGGGGCGTACGGATGGTCGGAGATCAGGGCGCGCAGTGCCGAGAGAGCCTCCAGGTGCTTTCCGTCCCGGAGCTGGGCGAGGGCGGCTTCGAAGGGGGCGGCGGCTTCGGCGGGAAGCTTCGGGCGAACCGCCACATCTACTGGTTTCGCCAACCGCATGGCTTCATCGTGGCCGAGCGACCTTCCATACCAAAAAGTGAAGAGAAAGCCTAGCAGGAGCGCCGCTGCGAAAATCGTGCGGTGCATCCAGGTGATGGGGATGGTGCGGTTTCCCTCAAGGAGGTCCTCAATGACCGATTCAACAGCTGTCTCTGTCTCCGCCTCCGGAGGACTCGACTTCGTCGCTGAGGCACGGGGAACAAACGCCTTCTGCTCCAAGAATTCCGGCACCTCTTTCAGCGTCGCTTTCCGTGGGAAGACGGCCACAGGAACCGCCGGGACAGGATCTTCCAAGACCGGGGCTGCCGCCTTTACTTTTTGCGGGGCAGGGACGTCCTCGATCACCTTTCGCTGAGCAGTTGCCTCCTCGCTCACCGGCTCCATGGCCTTTTTCAGGCGGGGATGGAATCTCGAAAGGCTCTTGGCTTTCCGGGTGATATCTTCATCAGGCGTGAGGCTCATCGTTTTCATAGGACGATTCCCACCCCATCCTCCTCCTGAACGTCTGTCGAATTCTGAATTGTAACAATCTCGTGACATTCCATTCCGGGCTTACCCCGTCCGACGTGGGTGGGATTGTGACGAAATTGTCACACATGGGCGGTTGATGGCAGGGGAGGACGGCCATACCTAGGGTCTCACAGATGCATCAATCGGAAAAGAGACGGCTCTGGTCCTGCCGAGGGACTAGGGCGCGGGGGCTTGTTGCCACAAGCCTTTTCTGTGCTGTTGCCTTCATTTCGCCCCTTTTGGCGCAACCGATTGAGGAGGCCCCGCCGGCGACGCAGGCGGTGATCGACCAGATCAATGCGCAGACGCCTACAACGCTCCAGATCAACGAGTACCGGGTGATCGGGTCGCGGACGCTACCGAGGAGCGAAGTGGAAAAGGCGGTGTATGGGTATTTGGGGCCTGGGCGGACCGAGGCCGACGTCGAGCAGGCGCGGGCGGCATTGGAAAAGGCCTACAGGGATCAAGGATATCAGACGGTATCGGTGAACGTTCCGCCGCAGCGGCCGACGCGCGGGATCATCGTGCTCCAAGTCACCGAGGCCCCGGTCGGGCGCCTGCGGGTCAAGGGGGCGAAGTTTTACAGCGTCGAGCAGATCAAGAAGATGGCGCCGTCGCTCGCCGAGGGGACGGTCCCGAATTTTAACGACGTGCAGCGCGACATCATCGCGCTCAACCAGCTTGCCGACCGGCAGGTGACGCCGTCGTTGAAGCCCGGTGCGATTCCCGGGACCGTGGATGTCGAGCTCACAGTGAAAGACAAGCTGCCGCTGCACGGAAGCATCGAGCTCAACAACCGGTACAGCGCGAACACGACGCCTCTGCGCCTGGATCTGGCAGTGCGCTACGACAACCTCTGGCAGCTCGGGCACACGATCGGGGCCGGCTTCCAGATTGCGCCCCAGCGGCCGAGCGACGCGCTCGTGTACTCGGCCTACTACATCGCCCGGCATCCGGCGATCGACTGGCTCGGGCTCATGCTCCAGGCCACGCGCCAGAACAGCGAGGTCTCGACGCTCGGGGGGGCTGACTCGCTCGGAAACGGCGAGATCTATGGCGGACGGTTCCTCGTGAACCTCCCGTCGCGGGTCGGGTTCTTCCACTCCGCCAGCCTCGGGCTGGATTACAAAAACTTCATCCAGGACCTAGACCTCGGGGGCTCGGTCGTCTCGACGCCGATCAGCTACTGGCCGTTTACGATAAGCTACAATGCGGCCTCGGTCGGGAAGCATTACCAGACCGAGCTGAACGCGGGGGTCACGTTCAGCTTCCGCGGGACCAGCGAGCAGGAGGCGCTCGAATTCGACAACCGGCGGTTCAATGCCGACGGGAACTTTTTCTATTTTCGCGGGAGCCTCGGGCACACGCAGAAGCTGCCGTGGGGGTTCGAACTCTTCGGCGAGGTGCAGGGCCAGGCGACCGCCAATGCGCTCATCGACACCGAGCAATATAGCCTCGGCGGGCTGAGCACCGTGCGCGGGTATCTGGAGTCGGTCGTGGTCGGAGACAACGCGGTCGCCGGGACGCTGGAGTTCCGGACCCCGTCGTTGCTCGGATGGCTCGGCGAGGGCCACGAGTGGAAGGTCTTTGTTTTCCTCGACGGTGGGACGGCGACGCTCAACGACCCTCTGCCCGAGCAAACCTCGCAGTTCAATCTCTGGAGCTACGGGATCGGAAGCTCGATCAAAATCTTCGACCACTTCAACGGGGAGCTGGTCATCGGCGTGCCGCAGATCACGCAGGAGCCGTCGGTCGCCAACCAGCCGCTGTTTTCCTTCCGCCTCTGGGCCGAACTCTAAAATATTTATGAAAACCAAATATCTTTTGCTCGCCGGCCTCCTGCTGGCCACCGGCGCGCAGGCCGCCGAGGATTGGTGGAACAAGGAATGGACCGCCCGCAAGTCGTTTACGATCGACACGACGAAGACCGGCGTTGAGCTCGGCGAACCGGCCGGCACGTCGCTCGTCCTGCTCCGCCTACATGCCGGGAACTTCAATTTTGGCGCCGCGCGTGAGGACGGAGCCGACCTGCGGATCGTCGCCGAGGACCAGAAGACCGTGCTCGCCCACCAGGTCGAAAAATGGGACGCCCTCATGAACGAGGCGTTCGTCTGGGTGAAGGTCCCGGACATCAAACCCTCCGGACAGCAGAAGATCTGGGCGTACTCAGGCGTCGAAGGGGAAAAGATCGAGGAGGCCGCGGATCCGAAGGAGGCCTATGATCCGGAGTCGGTCGTGGTTTACCACTTCACAACCGGAACGCCTGCGGATGCCACAAAAAATGCGATCAACGCCTCGAGCGGGGGCACGCTCTCCGAAGGCTCGCTGATCGGACCCGGCATGCGGGTGCTGGGGAACACGGCGCTCAAGATCCCGGCCTCGGAAAAGCTCAAGTGGGCGGAGGGCGAGCCGCTGACGCTTTCGGCATGGGTTAAATCGACGACCCACAACGAAAAGGGGATCCTCTTTGATTGGGCCGACGGGGCGAACCGGTTTCAGGTCGGCCTGGCCGCAGGGGTCCCGTACATCGAGATCAAGGGGCCGGCCGGCACCGAGCGC
Organism: Terrimicrobiaceae bacterium; assembly: GCA_041749755.1. Lineage (GTDB taxonomy): Bacteria > Verrucomicrobiota > Verrucomicrobiia > Chthoniobacterales > Terrimicrobiaceae > QYQL01. The sequence goes on from JBGTAT010000080.1 coordinate 5,015, forward strand.
ACCGCCGCCGGAGAGCCGATCGCCGCGAATTCCTGGAAGCATATCGCTGTCGTCGCCACCAACGCCGCCGCGACGCTCTACGTGGATGGAAAAGAATACGGGAAGGCCAATGCGCCGATCCCGGCGCTCGCGACAGACGCGGTGATCGGGGCCGATGCCGAAGGGAAAAATGGCCTCGTCGGCGAGATCGACGAGTTCCAGCTCTCCAAAGTGGCGCGCGGGCCGGGATGGGTTCAGTTTGCGCACACCAGCCAGGCCGGCGGGGATGCGGCCACAAAATTGATCGTGCCCGGGGAGGACGAGGGCGGCGGAGGCGGGCACAGCGGAGGCGCGCTCGAGCACGTCATGCTCTTCGGAGACATCGCCAAAAACATGATGTTCGACGGCTGGATCGCGGTCGCGGTCTGCGTGATCATGATGGTCATCGGCTGGTCGGTCGCGTTCGGGAAATTTGTGAAGCTGGGGAAGATTGAAAAAGGAAATGCCGAGTTCCACAAGCTGTGGCGGAGTTTGGCCTCCGACCTGACCGCGATGGACCTCAACGACCCGGAGGCCGCCAAATCCTTTGGCGGGCAGCTGGGCAAGAAGGCGCTGCGCCTGCTTTCCGAATCCTCGCTCTACCACGTCTACCACGTCGGGGTGGAGGAGATCCAACACCGGATCGGGAGCGGAAAAAACCAGGGGCAGGGGCTCTCGGCGCGCTCGATCCAGGCGCTGCGGGCCGCGCTCGATGCCAGCCTCGTGCACGAGCAGCACCGGCTCAACAAGGGGATGGTTTACCTGACGGTGAGCATCGCGGGCGGGCCGTACGTCGGGCTGCTGGGGACCGTCGTCGGCGTCATGATCACGTTTGCGATCATCGCGAAATCCGGCGAGGTCGACGTGAACTCGATCGCGCCCGGCATCGCGAGCGCGCTTCTCGCGACGACCGTCGGCCTTCTCGTCGCGATCCCGGCGCTCTTCATGTACAGCTTCCTCAACACCCGGACGAAGGAAGTCATCGGCTCGATGCAGGTGTTCATCGACGAGTTTGTCGCGAAAGTCGCCGAGTTTTACCCGACCCCGGCCGAGGCCGGAATGAGCGTTCCGATCCGCCAGATCCGGACCCCGGAGGCGGCCGTGAAGCAGGAGGAGACGGCCCGCGACGAAGAGGTGCAGGACCAAAGGAGGCACTAACATGGACGCCGGCGACGACAAATCCTACGACGACATCAACGTCACCCCGATGGTGGACCTCTACCTCGTGCTGCTGCTGATCTTCATCATCATGACGACGGCCGGCGTGCAGGGCACGAAGGTCGACCTCCCGAGGTCGTCGTCCAAACCGCCCGAGCTCGGAGCCCCGAAAAGCAAGGCGATCACGGTCAACAACACCGGCCAGATTTTCCTCGATACCGTCCCGGTCTCGCTCCAGGAACTCGAGCAGAAGCTGCGCGAACACCAGGCGTCGAACCCGGAATTTCCGGTCGTCGTGCGCGGCGACCGGCAGGTCCAATACCAGGGGGTCATGGACATCCTCGACGTCTGCGGAAAACTCGGCCTCACGAAAGTTGGCCTCGCCACCGTCGGTCCCAAATGAGCAGCTCGCCCTTTGATGAGGACGATGACGAGCCGGGGTTCTTCCAGAAGTTCCGGATTCCGATCATTGCGCTCGTTTGCATCGCCCTCGGCGCAGGCGTCTGGTTCGCATTTTTTAACAAAGCGGAAAAGCCGAAAAGGAAGTCGTCGTCCGTGAGCCTGGTGACGATCATGCCTCCGCCTCCGCCGCCGCCCACGCCGCCCCCGACCCCGCCGCCGCAGGAACCCGAAGAGCAGGAGCCGGAGGAAACCAAGCAGGAATTTGTGGAGGAAACGATGCCGGATGCTGCCCCCGAACCGGAGGCCGCGCCCGAGGAGGCCCCGATGGGAACCAACCTCGAAGGCCCGGGATCGGATTCGTTCGGCCTCGCCAAGGGCGGTGGGGGCGGGATGATCGGCGGCCTCGGAAAATCCCAAGGCGGAGGAGGCGGCTCGAAATACGGCCTCTACGCCGGGCAGGTCCAAGCGCGGGTCGCCGAGGCCCTCCGCGGACACAAAAAAACCCGCTCCGCAAAGCTTTCTGTCAAGGTCCGGGTCTGGGCGGATTCCACCGGCCGGATCACCCGGGCCACCATCTCCGGAACCACCGGCGACCCGGCCGTCGACCGCGCGATTTGTGACGAAATTTTAACCGGACTGCCCTTGCAGAGCCCCCCGCCGGAAGGCATGCCGATGCCGATCGTCATGCGCCTCACCGCCACCCGGCCCAACTGATTTTTCATGAGTTATCGAATTTCCTATTTCCGACACGCGAAGCACGTCTCTGGCCGGCGGGCGCACCTCCGAAAGTTGCAACCGGAGGGACAGGACCCCAGGGAGCATGGGCGTCCCGCCCGTGTGGGCGTTGGTTTGGCAGCGAAAGCCAGTCTCCAAACAGGCGAGACGCCTGTTCTCCCTGCTCTTTGCAACTATCGGAGGTGCGCCCCCGGCCGCCGCACCGGCCTGCTCCTGCCGCTGGCGCTTTTGCTCATCATGCTCCCGGTCCTCCCGGCGGCGGACTACAAAGTCGCCCAGGTCGGGAAAAAGAACCGGATCGTTTTTGATTATGCCGAGGAGTCGCCCGCATCGGGCACCAACGCACCTGCGAAGACGACGGCAACCCCGGCGCCGACCGCCACCGCCGTTCCTGCCGCGACGCCTGCGC
>JBGTAT010000081.1:0-1617 GCA_041749755.1 Terrimicrobiaceae bacterium
GACGTTTCCCGCGCGAGCCGGGCACCGTCTGGCCGAGGTCCTGCGCGAGTGCCATGCCGCCGTGACCGCCTCGCAGTATGAGCCCGGGGCGATGCACCCGGCCGAGGCCATGCAGTGCGGGCTCCCGCTCCTCTACACCGCCGATACCGGCGGGACGGTCGAGCTCGGAAAATCGTTCGGCGTGCTTCTCGGCGACGATTTCCCCGGCGCGCTCGAAACCATGCGCGCCCGCTACAACGAACTCCGTGATGCCGTCCTTCGCCAGGCCCCCTCGGGCGATGCGATGTGCGCCTCGTACCGTCGGATCGTCCAACAACTCGTCTGCACGCCGTGAAACCGGGCGCATCTCTGAAAGTTGCAATAGAGGGCTCCGCCTTGAGGCAGCTTGTTTGGAGTTCCGCCTTCAGGCGGTGCTTTTTGGGCTCCCGCCTCACTCGCCAGCCGCCTGAAGGCGGAACTCCGAACCCGGAAGCCCTCCGCCTGACAGACGTGCAACTTTCGGAGATGCGCCCTTGAAACCACACGTCCACTTTTTTGGAGGCCAGGGGATCGGCTGGGCTCTCGATGAGGACCTCGCCCGCGCGCGGGAGGCGCTCGGCCACCGGATCTGCGAGGGATCGTTTGCCGGCTCAACAATCATCCACTCCGCATGGTGGCCTCCCCTACTCCGCGCCGGAGCCCGCGCGCTGGCGGGAAAAACCGTGATCTGCTTCGCGGACAACCCGCCCGCATTTTATCTGACCCGCCCGGGGTTTGAGGCGGCTGCGGCCCGCGTCGACCTCTGGATCGCCCGCTCGCAGGAAGCGGTCCGCCAATTCCAGGAGCTCGGTCTGAACGTCCACCTCGCTCCCTACACGGTGGATCCCGACGTCTTCTGCCCGATCCCGGACGCCGAGCGCCAGCACGTCCGGAACGCGCTCGGGATCGGGCCGGAGGAATTTCTCGTCGGAAACTTTCACCGCGACTCGCTCGAGCGGGACGTCTCGCTCCCGAAGGCCCAGAAGGGGCCGGACCAATTTTTGGAGGTGGTGACCGAGGCGAGAAACCAGATCCCAAATTTGAAGGTCCTCCTCGCCGGGCCGCGGAGGCATTGGCTCCGGCGCGAGCTCACCCGCCGGAATATCCCGTTCGCCTTCTCCGGCCAGCTCCTCGCCGAGGACGATTTTTCGGTCAATGTTCTCCCGCGCGATGAGCTGAACCGCCTGTATGCCGCGCTCGATACGGTCGTGATCTCCTCGCGCTGGGAAGGCGGACCCTACTCCGCGCTCGAAGGCCTCCTGGCCGGCCGCCCCGTCATCTCGACCATCGTCGGAATGGCGGCGGATCTCTTGCAGGGTTGGCTCTACCGCGCGCCATCCGAGGGAGCGGACCTCCTCGCGGCGATCGCACGAACCCCGCCGGATTTTTCTCAGCTTCGCGAAAAGGCGCTCGACTCGCATTCCCCGGAGGCGCTCGCCTGCACCCTGATGTCCGCCTACAACAAGTTCCCCTGCGGGCAGGAATCCCCCGCCCGCGCCGCCGCCGCATTTGGATTCGCAAGCCTCGCAAACCTTCACCCGGCATTTCGGCGGCCGCTCGGGTGCAACCTCCGGGTCGCCGAGGCCATGGAGGGAGTGC
>JBGTAT010000082.1:0-3782 GCA_041749755.1 Terrimicrobiaceae bacterium
CGTTTCCTGCGGAGAAAACGGGTCGCCTTCGTCCCGGCGCTCGTACGCGAGGTTCTCATGGATCCAGAGCGTGAGCGTGACAAGCGACTCGACCGTCGGCCTCGGCCCGGCAGGAGCGAGCGGCGCAGGCAGGTCGACTCCACCGTCCGCCTTCAGAAAGGCCGCCAAAATCTGCTGCTCATCCGGTGAGTAGTCGCATGGGATTTTCAGCCCGCCCGAGTCGAGCAGGAAGTGGAACGGGTTCCGCTCCTGCACATCCAGATCAAGCTCGAGCGCGAACGGCAGCTCCTGGACCGGCTCCGGAAAAAAGCAATACGCGATCAGGTTATCGCAGAGGTCGCGCCGCCACTGGACGTCCCCGCCCGGGTGCGTTGAAAATGCGGTGTGCGAGATTTTGACGAAGAGGTCGGTGCGGGGGAAAATCCGGGCGAGATGCGGCGAGAGCGAGGCCGGCTCGTCGTACGAATAGTTGGCGGTATAGCGGAGCGAGAGCTTCATGGTTTTTCGGTGAGGCGTTTCATCAGGACATGGACTTTCATGCTCTGGGATCCGGAACCTTTGAAGGTTCCGCGGACCGGCGAGGCATCTTCAAAATCGCGCCCGAGGGCGACCGTGATGTGGCGCTCCCCGCACCACTGGTCGTTTGTGGGGTCGAGCGCGGCCCACTGGAGGCCGGGCAGGAGGACCTCGACCCACGCGTGCGTCGCGACCGCCCCGACCAGTCGGCCACCGCCCGCAGGAGCATCGGTCTCGATGTACCCGCAGACATAGCGCGCGGGCAGCCCGGCGGTGCGCAGGATGCTCAGCATCACATGCGCAAAATCCTGGCAGACCCCGGTCCGCTTTTTCCAGACCGTCGCGAGCGGGGTGTTCAGCTCGGTCGTGCCTGGCTTGTAGGCAAACTTCTCATAGATCTCGCGGTTCAGCGCTGCCAGCGCCTCGCCGATCGGCACGCTCCCGCGTAAAAACTTTTTCGCCCATTCCGTCGCCTGCCCGCCGGTCGGCACGAGCGGGGTTGGCTGGAGGTACTCGAAGACGTCCGTGAGCGAAGAGGCGAGGATCTGCCGCGCCTCGGCCAGCGGGAGGACGAGGGCCTCGCCGATCGGGCGGCGGGCGCGGGTGCGGACGGTCATCCGGTTGGTGACGGTGAGCCGCTCGTGGCGGAGGGTCATCGAGTAGAACGTCGTCGTATTGCCGAAGTAGTCGACGTAGGTCGAGAGCCCGGCGTCGGGCTGGAACTCGATCCGATGGGCAAGGATCTCCTGCTCGTCGCGGTGCGGCGGGGTGAGGCGGGCCTCCAGATAGGCCTCGCTCACCGGCACGCTGTACCGGTAGTCGGTGATATGGACGACGTCGAAGAGCATCTCAGGATCTCGTAAAAAGCGTCGGGGTCTCGTGGCGCATGTGAATCTGGTGGTTGAGGAAGCCGTCGGCAATCAGGTCGTGGATCCCCATCACCCGTCGGTGGAGGGCCTCGCTCTGCACCTGAAGGGGCGACTTTTTGGGGGTGTTGCCAGGGGCCACCATGAGCTCCGCCCAGTCGGTGGCCTGGATCGTCTGGACGAGCGCCCGGATCGCCGCCACCGCGCGGTCGGTCGCTGGCGAGGCGGTGTCCTCGCTTTCGGCAATGCGCGTGGCGCACTCGCGCAGGCATCGCGAGACGGACCGCGGAGTCACCGGGTTCTTCCAGAGCAGGTCGAGCAGCGGGGCCGGCTCGATTCGCATCTGGTACACCCGTCGGTAGACGTCGCGGCTGTTCAGAAGCCGGAGGAACGAGGAGAGCCGGATCTCCATTCCATGCTCGCCTGTCGAGGCATCCTCCGGCTGCAGAAGCGGCCCGGAAATCATGGCAGTCGCATTCGCGGTGATCGCCGCCCGCTCAATCAGCTGGCCGATCTGGCAGAACTTCCACCCGCCATCGGCCAGCATCGTGCACTCGGCGGTCCCAAAAAATTGTGGGATCAGGGCGCGCGCGTAATCGCAAAGCTTCCGGCTCGACGACGTGAGGACCTCGGGCGGGGCCTCCGGGCGGAAGCGGGTTTTTTGGAACCGGTCGCGCAGCAGGCTGAGCACCCCCCACGCCTCGAGGCTCAGCGTCTCGAGGACGCTCTCGGCATTCCGCGCCGCCCGCAGGATCGCGCTCACAACCGAGCCGGGTTCGTCCACATCGAGGGTGAGCCGGTACCGGCCGGTTGGGTTCGAAATCGTTCGCCGCGTGGCCGCTCCGCCTTCGAGGACCGGGAGGATCCTGTTCCAGACCGGGCGGTAGTGCGTGCGTTCGGTCGGGTTCAATTCCTCAAGCTCGAGGGATTCGATGACCCCGACCATGCCGGCCAGGCTGTACGCGCGCTCCATGTACCTGCCGATCCAATAGAAGGCCTCTGCCACCCGGCTCGTCACGTAGTTCGACGGCAGGATCGTTTCGGACGTCCGCGAGGATTCCCAGTCCGTCTCCTCGCGCTCGAACCCGACCTGGACCCACGTATCCTTGCTCCCTCCGCCAAGCTCGGATGAGGTGAACGGGGTCTCGTCGGTCGAGACACGAGTCAGGGCACCAGGAAAAACCTCGTACTCGCCGTCCGGGCGACGGAGCGCAAACACAATGTGGTCCTGGCGGCGGACCGCGCGGCGCCCGTCGTGGTAACAAACCGTCTCGGCATCGCACTCCTGGCTCTGCGCCACGAAGTGCGAGGCATTCTGAAGGATCTCCGCGCGAGCCAGTTCAACTTGCTCCGGGCTGGGGCGGCGCCCGTCGCCGCCGAGGACGATGCGCTCGCCGTAGAGCGGGCGGATCGTATATGCCGCCAGGTCGGCGAGCACCAGCTCCCGCTGGTCGATATCTCCGAGCCAGAATGTCGGAAGGCTCTTGAGGAGCGGCCGCTCGCCGAGGTAGTGGCGGATAATGCTGGTCGCGAGCGGCAGGAGCGCGCGGTCGTCGGCGAGCTGGGAGCCGATGCCATTGACCACGGCAACAGAACCTTTTCGGATGCAGTGGACGAGGCCGGGCACCCCGAGCAGCGAGTCGCGGCGGAACGCCATCGGATCGAGCCACTGGTCGGAGACGCGGCTGTAAATGATCTCGACCCGCTCAAGCCCGGACACGGTCTTCAGGTAAACCGCATCGTTGAGCACGAGCAGATCGCCGCCCTGCACGAGCGGGATGCCCATCCTCCTCGCGAGGAAGCTGTGCTCGGAGTAGACAGCGCTGCCGGCTCCCGGGGAGAGAAGCACGACCTTCGGCTCGGAAGCGACCGAGAGCGAGCGCAGCATTTCGAGCATGTCTGTCGGGGCGTCGGCGATCGAGTGGATCGTGGACTCCTGGAACGACTGCGGGATTACGCGCGCGAGCGCCCGCCGGTTCTGGATCATGTACGACATCCCCGACGCGTTGCTGAAGTAGTGGTGCTTCGCTGCAAGCTCGCCGCCCGGAAGCCGGCAGATGCTGATCCCGCTGAGGTGCAGGTAGGCGCCCGAAGGCGGGGGAAGGTTCGCGGCCGCATGGCGGAAAAACGAGCTGCCCAGCACCGGCTGGATCGGGACCTCCCCGTCCCGTAAGATCTCCTTGCCGGAATAGACGTCCTGCAAAAACAGCTCGAACGCCTTGAGTCGCTGCTTGATTCCGGCGACGAGCGGCTCCCATTCCGCCTGGGTGAAGATCTGGGGGAGGAGGTCGCAAAACCAGGGGCGGCGGCCCCAGGGGCGGTCGCGCGCGATATCAAACGTGACGCCCATCTCGCGCATCGTCGCCTCGAGGCGCTCATCGAGCGCCCGCGCGCGGGACA
>JBGTAT010000083.1:0-6041 GCA_041749755.1 Terrimicrobiaceae bacterium
CGCCGCGCAGGCCGAAGCTGGGCGTCGAGGGATCGACGGGCAGCGAAAGGCCGCGGGTGCGGATCGAATTCTGATCGAGCAGCTGGGGCTGGACAAAGACGTGTCCGCCAACCGGGATGTCGCCCGGACTCTCGAGGCAGCGGAGGGTCAGAAACAGGGTGTCGCCGACGCGCGAGGGCCACATCTCAAAGGTGTAGCGGTTCACCTCGCGGGGCTTTTTGCCCGGAATTGCCAGCTCGACGCCGTAGCGGTCGGCAGTGATCGGCGTGACCATTACCCGCGACGTGCGGTCCTTCTCATCGGTCGATTCCCAGACCCCAAGCAGCCATGTGTTGATCGCCTCGGTCGGCCCGTTTGTCAGCGGCTTGTCAAAAAAGCACCCCGCCAGGCTCAGGCTGGCCACCAGGGCGGGAAGGAGTCGAAAAATCAATCGCATCCCCCGCCTATATCCAAGTTCCGTCCTGAATGACACTGTTTTTCGGCACGACGACGATTCCGTCGCGGATATAGTACCCGTCCCCGTCGAGGTCCTGGGATTTCCCCTCCGGCGAGATCACGACGTTGTTGCCGATGCGGGCATTTTTATCGATGATCGCGCCGTTGATGACGCACCCGCGGCCGATCCCGATCGGCGGGACCCCCTCCTGCGCGCCGTGGGCCTCGGCCTCGTAAAAGTCGGCCCCCATCATGATCGTGTTTTTTACGGTCGACCCGGACTGGATGACGCTGCGGATCCCGAGCACGCAGCGCTCGAGCGTGACGTCGCCGATGATGCAGCCGTCGGAAATCATCGCCTTCGACACCTTGGCGGAATTCACTGTGCTTGCGGGAAGGAAGAGCGGCTGCGTGAAGACCGGCGACCCTGGCACATAAAAACTGTAGCGCGGGTTTTCCTCAGTAAGCGCGAGGTTCGCCTCAAAAAACGCGTCGATCGTACCGATGTCCTCCCAGTAGCCCTGGAAGATGTGCGCCATCACCTTGTAGTCGCTGATCGCTGCCGGGATGATGTTCTTGCCGAAATCCACGTAGTCGTTGGCCAGACACGCCTCGAGGACGGAACGGTTAAAAATATAAATCCCCATCGACGCCTGGTATAGGTCGGCGTCCTCCGGATGCCCGATCGACTTAAGGAGGTCTGCCGGGATCCGCAGCGCATCCAGGATTTCCGGGTCCTTCGGCTTTTCCACAAACTGCCGGATCCGCTTGCTCTCGTCGGTGAGCATGATCCCGAACCCGGTGGCCGGCTCGCGGGCGACCGGGATCGTCGCGATCGTCAGGTCGGCCTCCGACTCGACGTGCTGGCGCAGCATGTCCCGGTAGTCCATCCGGTAGAGCTGGTCGCCGCTCAGGATCACGAAGTACTCGTAGGGATGCTCCAGAAAATACCGCATGTTCTGGCGGACGGCGTCCGCCGTCCCCTGGTACCAGCGGGATCCTTCCGGGGTTTGCTGGGCGGCGAGGATCTCGACGAAGCTCGGGGTGAAGTCGTCGAACTTGTAGCTCGAGTTGATGTGCCTGTGCAGCGACGTGCTGTTGAACTGGGTGAGGATGTAGATTCCGCGGAACCCGGAATTCAGGCAGTTGCTGATCGGGATGTCGACCAGGCGGTATTTTCCGCCGAGCGGGACCGCCGGTTTCGCGCGCTCCTTGGTGAGCGGAAAGAGCCGGGTTCCGGCCCCCCCTCCCATGATAATCGCCAACGTTTTTGAGATGGGGAGGGTGTTTGAGGGAAGGCTCATGGGAAAATTGTATCTTGCCCGAACATGGGGGAGTTGTCACGATTCAAAATTCTATGTGTGGCATTGTTGGATATATTGGGCACTCCGAGGCGCTGCCTGTGCTTTTGGACGGGTTGCGGCGGCTGGAATACCGCGGGTATGACTCTGCCGGCGTTGCGCTGCTGAACGGGGGGTCGATCCAATCCCGGAAGGCTGTCGGGCGGATCGCCAATCTGGCCGAGGTCATCCAGGCCAGCCCGGTGCATGGCGCAACCGGGATCAGCCATACCCGGTGGGCGACCCACGGCGGGGTTACGGTTGAAAATGCACACCCTCATTTTGACCAGAGCGGCCAGCTCGCTCTCGTGCACAACGGGGTCATTGAAAATTACCAGACCCTGCGCGACCAGCTCCTCGCTGAGGGCCATGTCTTCCATTCCCAGACCGACACGGAGGTCTTGGCTCATCTTGTCGGGAAGGCGTTTGACGAGAAGGCCATCCGGACCCACGAGGGCCTTGTCGAGGCGGTCCGTACAGCGCTGCGCCAGGTCATCGGGACGTACGGGATCGCCGTGATCCACGCCGAGGTCCCCGGGGTCATGGTCGGCGCCCGCAGGGGCAGCCCGCTCGTGCTCGGGATCGGGAAGGACGAGCACTTCCTCGCGAGCGACGTGAGCGCGATCGTCGCGCACACCCGGCAGGTCGTCTACCTGAATGACTACGAGATCGCGATCGTCCAGCCGGACGGGTTCCAAATCTCGACAGTCTCGGGATCGGGCGCGGATTTCCACGTGAGCAACGTCGAGTTCTCGGCGGATGCCGTCGACAAAGGAAAGTTCCCGCACTACATGCTCAAAGAAATTTACGAGCAGCCGAGCTCGATCCGCGATGCGATGCGCGGGCGGCTTTCCGCCGAGGAGGCGACGGCAAAGCTCGGCGGCTTGGAGATGACAAACGCGGAGCTTCGGGCGGTGGACCGCCTGGTCCTCAGCGGCTGCGGGACCGCCCTGCATGCGGCGATGGCGGGCGAATACATCATCGAAAACCTCGCGCACCTGCCGGTCGAGTGCGAGATCGCCAGCGAGTTCCGCTACCGGAATCTGCCCATGGACCGCGACACGCTGGTCTTTGTGATCAGCCAGAGCGGGGAGACGGCGGACACGCTGGCCGCCCTGCGCGAGAGCCAGCGCAAGGGTCACCGGACGCTCGCCATCTGCAACAACGTGGCGAGCACGATCGCGCGGGAGAGCGATGGGGGCGCCTACATGCACGCGGGACCTGAGATCGGGGTCGCCGCCACAAAATCCTTCACCTCGCAGCTCACGATCCTCACGCTCCTCGGCCTCCTGCTCGGCCGCATCCGCCATCTCAGCCATGCCGAAGGCCGGGTCATCATCTCCGAAATGGAGAAGCTCCCGGACCTCGTCGCCAAGACGCTCGAGCTGGACGCCTCGATCAAGGTCATAGCGGAAAAGTACGCGAGCGCAAAAAACTTCCTCTTCATGGGCCGCCAGGCGAACTACCCGATCGCGCTCGAGGGCGCGCTCAAGCTCAAGGAGATCAGCTACATCTCGGCGTCCGGGTACCCGAGCGCCGAGCTCAAGCACGGGGTCATCGCGCTGGTCAGCGAGGAGACCCCGTCGGTTTTCATCGCGCCAAGCGACGCGGTCTTCGACAAAAATGTGAGCAACATCGAGGAGGTCAAAGCCCGCCGGGGACCGGTCATCGCGATCGGGACCGAGGGCAACACCGCGCTCAAAAAAATCTGCGACGACGTGATCTTGATCCCGTCCGCCCCCGACTACCTGACCCCGATCCTCTCGGTCATCCCGCTCCAGCTTCTCTCCTACCACATTGCGGCGAGCCTCGGCTGCGACGTCGACAAGCCACGAAACTTAGCAAAAAGCGTGACCGTCGAATAGCCGGCGGCACTCGAGGGAATCAGGGGAAAAATGATGGGATTTCCGATGGCTGGGTTGGCTGCTGCGCTGGGGCTCGGGTTTGCGTATTTTATCGCCGCGATCCCGGCGGCCGCCGCGGCAGGACTTCCGGTCTGGGCTGCTGGCTTGGCCGCGTGGCTTGGCTATTCGGCGGGAGCGGGCGTCGTCCTGATGGCCGGGGCCCCGCTCCGGGCCTGGCTGGTGAATAAGCTTCGCATCCCGGTCGAGCGGGATCCGACCAAATGGGTTTGGAAGGTTTGGGATCGCGCGGGGCTCCCGGGGCTCGGACTGTTGGCACCGGTGACGGTCGGCCCCCAGGCAGGATCGATCCTCGCGTTGGCGGTCGGCGAGCGTCCGATACGGATCTTTGCGGCCCTTTCGCTCGGGGTTATCCCATGGTGCGTGGGGTTTTGTATTCTGGTTTCGCTCGGGGTCAAGATCGCGCGTTGACAGGCCGGAAGTCTGGCGTAGTTTTGCGGCATATTTCATGGAGCAGAGCGTATCAGACACCCAGGAACGGTTCGTTTCCCACGCCCCCGGATACTGGAAGGAAGAGCCTCAGTGGGACGACTGGCGGTGGCAGATGAAAAACCGGGTCACCTCGCTGGCCGGGCTCGAGCAGCGCCTCCGCCTCACGAGCGAGGAGCGCGCCGGGGTCATCCTGGCCGGAACCAAGCTGGCCCTCGCGGTCACTCCGCACTACTTCAACCTCATCGACCGGGATGACCCGAACTGCCCGATCCGCAAGCAGGTGATCCCGCGGATCGAGGAGGGATACGATTCGCCTTATGATATGGCGGACCCGTGCGGGGAGGATGCCGCGATGCCGGTCCCCGGTCTCGTCCACCGCTATCCGGACCGCGTCCTCTTTCTGGTCACCGACCGCTGCGCATCGTACTGCCGGTACTGCACCCGGAGCCGCGTGGTCAGCGGGGTGGGGGAGCAGGAGCTGCACACCGAGTTTGAGGAGGCGTTTTCCTACCTGGAAAAACACACCGAAATTCGCGACGTCCTCCTCTCCGGCGGCGATGCGCTTCTCCTCTCCGATGACAAGCTCGAGGGGATCCTGCGCCGGATCCGTGCGATCCCGCATATCGAGTTCCTGCGCATCGGCACCCGCGTCCCGATCTTTCTGCCGCAGCGGATCACCCCCGCCCTCTGCGCGATGCTCAGAAAGTACCATCCGCTCTGGATGAGCGTCCATGTGAACCACCCGCGCGAGCTGACCGTCGAGGTCCGCGACGCGCTCGGCCGCCTGGCGGATGCCGGGATCCCGCTTGGCAACCAGAGCGTTCTCCTGGCCGGCGTGAACGACAACGTGGAGACGATGAGGGAGCTCCTCCACAAGCTCCTCATGTGCCGCGTCCGCCCGTATTACCTCTACCAATGCGATCTCATCCGGGGCTCGTCGCACCTGCGGACCTCGGTGGCCAAAGGCGTCGAGATCATCGAGGCGCTGCGGGGATTCACAACCGGATATGCGATCCCGCAATTTGTGATCGATGCGCCGGGCGGCGGCGGCAAGGTCCCGATCAACCCGGGCTACGTCCTCTACCACGACAAAGAAAAGGTCGTGATCAGGAATTTTGAGGGGCGGATTTTTGAATACCCCGAGCCAGGAGCTCCCCGGGCGATCGCCCGCCACGACGAGCTCCTCCCGGTCTGACTTCTATGGGAGGCATCATCGTCCGTCCGCGCTCGCGGATCCTGCACGGCCATGACTGGGTCTTTTCCAGTGAGGTCCTCAAAACGTTTGGCAGCCCGGAGGATGGCACCGTCGTCTCGATCAAGGACTCCCGCGACCAGCTCCTCGGGGTCGGGATCTACAACGCGAAGTCGCAGATCGTCGTCCGACGGTTCTCCCGGCGGAGGCAGGACCTTGATGAAGATTTTTTTATGCGCCGCATCCGTCAGGCGCTCGAATACCGCGAAAATGCTGGCTGCCGGCGCGACCTCGGCCGGCTGGTGTGGAGCGAGAGCGACGGCCTGCCGGGCGTCATCGCCGACCGCTATGGCCAGGTCGTCGTTTTGCAGACGGTCACGAAGGCGATGGACCTCCACCGGGAGGTGATCGCAAAGGTCCTCCTGGAAGCCACCGGAGCGGCCTGCGTGATCGAGCGCAACGATGCTCCCGTGCGGGCGGCCGAGGGGATGGACCCGCGCACGGGCGTCCTCCTGGGTGAGGCTCCCGGACCGCTTGAAATCGAGGCGGCCGGGATCCGGTTCCTCGTTGACCCGCTTGGCGGTCACAAAACCGGCCTCTACCTCGACCAGATCGAATCGTACGGGATCGTCGCCCCGATGGCGGCTGGCCGACGGGTGCTCGATTGCTTCTCGAATCAAGGCGGGTTCGCCCTCGCCTGCGCGAAGGCGGGAGCGGCCT
>JBGTAT010000084.1:0-14548 GCA_041749755.1 Terrimicrobiaceae bacterium
CGATCTGTCACAATCTGCTGGCCGCGAAGGGCCTTTGTCAGCGCTCACCGTAACACAGCGGATACGCTTCGCGCTTCCGCAGGCCCTATCGGCCAGCATCTTGCACCATCTCATCTCCTCCTATCGCCGTTTTCGGGTTAAAAACGAGCGCGCCTTCCGGCTACGAGAGGAGGATGTCGGACCCGAGGTCGGTCTGGAAGTCGAGCGCAAGGCGCTCTGAGATGTGGGGCCGAATGACTTCGGCCACGTATCGAACGTGGATTGGGTCGTTCATATAGGCGTCGAGCTTTCCAGCGGACTCCAGTTCGACAAGCAGGAAAAACGGCCACTCGATCGCATCGTTGATGCGGTAACCGCATCGCAGTCCGCGAACGACGGGGATCTTATTCAGGCGGATCCGGGTCTCGCGCAGCATCCAGTCAACCTTTTCCGCATCGACCTCCGGCCGAAGCTTGAAGAGGACAACGTGCTGAATCACGGGCTTATCTTGACCAGTCGAGCGCGCCCTTCTTGACGGCGTAAGCGAAGCCGACCATGAGGATGGTGGCAAAGCTGAGCATGCTGTAGAGGATCACAGTGCCGTACGAGGCGATAAAGTCGGTGAAGATGATCGCCCACGGGTACATAAAAACGACCTCGATATCGAAGAGGATGAAGAGCATCGCAACGAGGTAAAATTTCACGCTGAACCGCGGCTGCGGTCCGGCGACCGGGGTGATGCCGCATTCGTAGGCGGTATCCTTCGTGGCCGAGCGCGTCCCGGAGCGCCCGAGGATCAGGTTAGCCAGCAGCGCCACCGTCGCGAACCCGACCGCAACGATCACGTGCAAAAGAACCGGAATGTAGTCCTGAATCATGGCGGGTTCATTACCACAGAACCGCCTGGCGGGGCGAGGGAGAAATTTTCATGTGTCGGAGCCCTCGCTCGGTGGCTGCGGGGCTATGCCGCGGGATCAGCCATTCCCGCAGCCGCATCCCCCCGAAGTGTCCCCGCATCCCCCCGAAGGCTCCCCGCTCTCGACAAGGATGGTTTCGAGGAGGATCTGCTGGAGGCCGAGCTGCTCGCGCGCCTGCGCGAGCAGGCGGAGCGCGACGTCGTCCGGTTCATGGCGGGTGCGGAGCTGGATCTCGACCGGCCGGTCGGCATATTGCGGGAACGAATCGGTCATCTCGCCATCGAGGATGAACGACGCGTAGGCGTTGAGCTTTTCCTGCAGCTGGTAGAGCTGGGTTTCACCGCCATCCCACGGGCGGGTCTCATACATGGCGAGCACGAGCGTGTCGCGGCGGGCGTCGTAGGCGAACGCGTCGAGCACGCCCGGATGGGCGACTCCCTTGGGCGTCAGATTTTCGGGAACCATTGGTAGAGCATGAAGTAGACGAGGACGCCAGTGACCGAGACGTAGAGCCAGAGCGGGAAGGTCCACCTCGCCCAGGCGCGATGCTTTTCAAAGTTGGCCCGGACGGCGTGCGTGATCGTGACGAGAATCAGAGGAACTATGACTATGGCCAAGATGATGTGCGTGGCCAGCATCACGTAATAAAACGTCCGCAAGGTCCCCTCTCCGCCGAACGGGGTGTGGACGCCCCGGACCAGGATCTTGTGCAGGACATAGGTCACCAAAAAAATGCAGGAGACCAGAAAGGCAGCGGCCATGCAGTTCCGGTGCGCAATCTTTCGCTCGGTCTTGATAAAGGCAAAGCCGGCAAGCAGGAGGATCGTGGCTGTGGCATTGAGGCCGGCGTTAAGCGCCGGGAGGTCGGCGGCGCTCATCGGGCGGCGTTCTCGCGGTCAATGCGCTGGCAGGTCCTGGCGATGTACCATCCGAGGCCCGAGACCACGGCGATCACGATCACAAGCATGGTGATGACGCTCCAGGAGAACGCGACGCCGGCCATCACCGTCTGCGGCTCCTCGGAGGCCACCATGGGGGTCCGGCAGCCGACGCAGGCCATCGCGCTGTGGTGCGCCAGGAGCAGCGTGGCAACAATGAGTGCGACAGTCTTCATGGAAGGGGATTTTCGCGGATCAGGTCGCCCATGTCCATCAGAAGCTTTTGCACGACCTCGGGATCGTTGCCGTCCTCAAACCCGCGCAGCCGTCCGTCCCGGTCCACCAGGACAAAGCGGGTCGAGTGCGCCGGGGTGCCATCGGGTTCTTTCGCGAGCGGCTGGAGCAGGCCCTGGACGACGAGCGACTGGATCGCAGCCGGATCGCCGGTCAGAAATTTCCACCGGTCCGGGCCGGCCCCGAGCTTTTTGGAGTAGGCGGCGAGCACGTCGGGCGTGTCAAATGCGGGGTCGATCGTGAAGGTCACGAGCTCGACGCCCTTTCCCGCACGCCCGATCTTCTGGTTCAGCTCGGCCATCCGCGAGCTCAGGAGCGGACACGGGCCGGCGCAGCGGGTGAACACAAAATTGGCGACCCAGATTTTTCCCTTCAGGTCGTCGAGGCCGAACGGCTGGCCGCGCTGGTCGGTGAGCTCGAACGCGGGGACGTCGGCGACCGGCTGGAGGCGGTTCGAGAGCTTGACCGGGCGGGTTCCCTTGAGGCTCGACCACGCGAACGTGACCGCCAGGGCGACGGAGACAAACGCGACGATCCAGCCAAAGCGAATCCCCATTCGTCAGACCCAGTAGAGGAGGGCGAAGACGAAGAGCCAGACGACATCGACGAAGTGCCAGTACAGCGCGACGTTGGCCAGCGCCGGATGCCGCTGCGGGGTGAAGCATCGCGTGAGAGACTGGCGCAAAAAGCACCAGATGATGAGGAGCACGCCTACCGCCACGTGCAGGCCGTGGAACCCGGTGATCAGAAAAAACGTCGAGCCGAAAACGCCACCTTTGTTGAACCAGAGTCCCTCGTGGTACAGGTGGGCCCACTCGTAACATTGAACGCCCACAAACGTCGCGCCGAGCAGGATGGTCAGGGCGAGAAGTCCGAGGCCGGATTTCCCCTTCTGGACCGCCGTCTCGCTGAAGTGGAACGTGAAGCTGCTGGCGACCAGGAAGACGGTGTTGATCGAGGTCAGGAATACCGGGAGATGCGGGAGCTCCGGATCGGTGGGCCAGGCGTGGCCGGGCTGCCAAGGGAACCCGTTCACCGACCAGCGGAGCACGAAGTAAGCGGCGAGCAAGCCGGCAAACAACATGCCCTCGGAAATCAGGAACATGATCATTCCAAATTTGCACGTGGCGGGAGTGGCGCCGTGGTGGGCCGGAGTTTCGTCGTGGGTCAGAACAGCGGTGGACATAAGGTTTTTAGAGGGCGACGGCCGGGCCGCGCAGGAACATCAGAAAGAGCACCAGCCCCGCCAGCGCGAAAGCGAATCCCCAGAGGAGGGCGAGGAGCTGGATATTCGAAAGTTTCATCGTGCGGTCGCCAGAAGGACCCCCAGCAGAAGCGGGAGGTAGAGGATCGAAGAAAAAAACAGCTTCCGCGCGGAGCTGCGGTCGCGGTGGAGGAGAAACGACATCGCAAACGCACAAAATCCCGTACCCAAAATGAGCGCCGCAAAGAAGTAGAGCGGCGAATTGAAGCCGAGCACAGCCGGGAGCAGCGTGATCATGAGCAGGCAGAACGAGTAGAGAAGCGCCTGCCGCGAGGTCGCGCCCCCCTCGGGATCGTGGGCGGTGATCATCACGCACCCGCCGTTTTCATAGTCCTCCCGGTACATCCAGGCGATCGCAAGGAAGTGGGGCATCTGCCAGAACCAGAGGACCGCGAAGAGCAGGCAGCCCTCGAGGTTGTAGTGCCCGCGCGCCGCCACCCAGCCGATGAGGGGGGGGAGGGCGCCGGGAACCGCCCCGACCAGCGTATTCAGCGAGCTCCAGCGCTTCATCGGGGTGTAGATGAGGATGTAGATCGCAATTGTCGCAAACGCCAGAAAGGCGGCGCGGGCATTGGTGAATAGCCCGAGGATCGCAATCCCGGTGGCAGAAAAAAGAATTCCGAAGAGGAGGGCATCCACCGGCTGCATCCGCCGGGCCGGGAGCGGCCGGTTGCGCGTGCGCTTCATGTTGGCATCCAGGTCGCGCTCCCACCACTGGTTCAATGCCGCCGCCCCGCCGGCGCAGAGCGCGGTTCCCGTGAGCGTGGCCATAAGGAGCACCCAGTCCAGCGGACCGCGCCAGCCAAGCAGGAACCCGACGAGCGTGGTGATGAGGACGAGCAGCGAGAGCCGCGCCTTCACGAGCGTCATGATATCGCCGGCGACGGTCGAAGTCTGGGAAATGGCCATGGCAGATTTCATGCGGTGCGGGCGGCAAGCGCGGGGGCCACGCGGGGCTCAGGAACAACAAACCGCGCGGATTCGGTGGCGCGGAACAGGCGGAACGAAAACACGGTGCCTAGAAGGAGGAGGATTGCCCCCAGAGCCATGTGGGCGGTGGCGACGTCGGCTGCCTTATTTGACCAAATCGTCCAGGCTCCGAGGCCAGCTTGCGCTACGACCAGCGAGACCCAAGCTGTGCTCCATGCCTTCGTTACCCGCAGCCGCGACTGCGTGGCCGCACGGTACCAGACGGCCGCCACCGCCGCCAGGATGACGACCGCGACTCCGCGGTGTGCCATCTGGACCCAGATAAAGAGGGCGTTGGTCGGCACCTCGTTGTTTGCCGTGCGCGCGGCATTGATTTTTTCGATGGCCCCGGCCGAGGTGTCCGGAACCCACTGCCCGTAAGCAAGCGGAAAGTCAGGGATCGAGAGCCCGGCGTGCTCGTGCCGCATCGCCGCTCCCAGACCGAGCTGGACGAAGATCAGAACCGTCGCCCCGGCGACGAGGTTCCGCAGCGTGCGGTCCGGGTTGAAAATATCCCAGGTGCGCCGGAGAAATCCCGGGCTGGTTGCCACCGCCAAAATCCCGATCGCGCAGAAAAACGCCTGGGCGAGGAGGGCGTGAAAAATCCCGAGCTCATCTTTGTAAAGCGTGACGCGAAGCCCACCGAGCAGGCCCTGGATGCAGACCCCGAGGAACGCGGCAAACCCGAGCCACTTGACCCACGGGCGGCGGTCATAGGCGAGCAGCCCGGCCGCTAGGATCATCGTCATTAGGCCGACCCCGGAGGCGACAAGCCGGTGGCTATGCTCGTAAAAAATCCCGCCGACCCACTGGGAAACAGGGAACAAAAACATGTTGTATCCGTAGGTTGTCGGCCAATCCGGCACCGCCATGCCGACCCCCTTCGAGGTCACGATCCCGCCGGTGCAGAGGAGGAAGAACGTGGCGGCGAGGGTTGCGAGGGCACCGAAGTGAAGCGCCCGCTGGCTTTTGGTGATGGCTTGATCCGGCATAGATCGAAGATTCGAGCGGGAATTTCCTGGGTCGGCAAGCGGCTAGTGTGATTCGAGGCAGGCGTTTTTCGGGGCCGGCACGTCCTGCGGGAGGTAGTCGGATTCGAGGCCCGGCACGCTGAACTCGTACGGCCCGTGGTAGACGACCGGTGTCTTGAGAAAATTTCCGTGCGGGGGCGGGGACGGGACCGTCCATTCCAGCGTGTTCGCATGCCATGGGTTGGCCGGGGCATCCGGGCCCTTGCGCAAGGTGAGGATCACATTCCAGATAAAAACAAACGTCGTGAACCCGAGCCCCATGGCCCCGATCGTCGAGATCTGGTTGAGCGGCTGAAGCTGCCGGAGATGCTCGTAAACCGTGGGGTCCGAGATCCGCCGCATCATCCCGCCAAGACCGAGGTTGTGCATCGGAAAAAAGGCGAGGTTAAAAAAGATGAACGTCAGGAAAAAGTGCAGCTTGCCAAGCCCCTCGTTGAGCATCTTTCCAAACATCTTCGGAAACCAGAAATACAGCGCCGCAAAGATGGCAAAGATGCTTCCGCCGAAGAGGACGTAGTGGATGTGGGCGACGATGAAATATGTGTGGTGGACGAACAGGTCGACCGGGGTCGAGGCCATGAAGATCCCGCTCAGGCCGCCGATCACGAACATCGAGACAAACGCGAGCGCAAAGCACATCGCCGTCGTAAACTCGATCGACCCGCGCCAGACCGTGCCCAGCCAGTTGAATGTCTTGATCGCCGACGGCACCGCGATGATCATCGTCGAGACCGAAAACGCCGCGCTAAGGGTCAGGTTCATGCCGCTGACAAACATGTGGTGCCCCCACACGACAAACCCGAGGAACCCGATCGCGATCATCGCGTACACCATCGCCTTGTAGCCGAAGATCGGCTTGCGGGCAAAGACCGGGATGATCTCCGAGACAAGACCCATGGCGGGCAGGATCATGATGTAAACCTCGGGATGACCGAAAAACCAGAAGAGGTGCTGCCAGAGCAGCGGCTGGCCACCGCCAGCGGGCTTGAAGAAGCTCGTGCCGAAGTTCAGGTCCGCGAAGAGCATCGCCGCCGCGGCGGAGAGCACCGGCACCGCGAGCAGGAGCAGGATCGCCGTGATGAAAAGCGACCACACGGTGAGCGGCATCCGGAACATCGTCATCCCGGGAGCCCGGAGGTTGACGACGGTTGTGATGTAGTTCGTCGCGCCCGCGATCGAGGACAGCCCGTTGATGAAGATCGCGACCCCCCAGAGGCTCTGCCCGATCGGCGTGCCGCTGTAGGCGGCCACCGCGCTCAGCGGTGCGTACGCGGTCCAGCCGGTGCCCGGAGCCCCGCCCGGCGCAAAAAATGCCCCCAGGATGATGAACCCGGAAATCACGTAGAGCCAGTAGCTCAGCTCGTTCAGAAGCGGGAAGGCCATGTCGCCGGCCCCGATCTGTAGGGGGATCAAGAAATTTCCAAACGCCCCGATCAGCATCGGCATCACGACGAAGAAGACCATGATCGTCGCGTGCATCGTCACCAGCATGTTGTAACCGCCCGGAATAATCGCCCCGTCCACGGCGACCGTCTGGGGAAGGAACTGGCCGATGATCGGAACCACAGCGCCCGGCATTGCCAGCTGGTAGCGCACCGCCAGTGCCAGCCCGCCACCGATGAAAAGGAAAAAGAGCGAGGTCCAGAGGTATTGGAGCCCGATCATCTTGTGATCGTATGTCCAAAGGTACCGGCGGACGAAGCCTTCGTGGCCGGGCGAGTGATCGGCCGGGGCGGCAAGGGGGGAATCAGCAGTGGCGGATGTCATTGATCCAAATCAAGGTTTGCACCACCTTAAATCAGAAACTCCTGCGCAATGCACAGAAAAATTAACGTCCTTCGACGATCATGAGGCTGGGAATGAACTGCTGGACGCCATTGGTTTCCGTGATGTCGACGACTGTGTTGAGGGGGTCGTTCGAGTTGAACCCGACAAACCAGAGCCGTCTGGTCGGGCCGTTGGGGGTGGAAGAGGTCACGGTCGCAGAGAGGACGTATTCGCCGGGCTCGGGAACCGAAAACTCATAGCGTCCGCTGGCGTCTGTCGTCGTGCTCGCGAGGGGCTTCGGCATGCCCTCAAGAAAAAACCCGATGCCGTCGACGTTTGTCCCGGCCGGGATTTGTTCGGTGGCACTTTTTCGAAGCTCGAGGTGTTGCTCGACGATCTTGCGCGGGTAGAGCGAGATCTGGTTGCCCGGCATGGCGACGCGTTTGCCGGAATCGTTGCGGAGGATCATGCTGCCCCGGACGATCCCCGGGTCGGAGATCTCGCGGGCGACGAAAAGCATCCGCTGGTATTCCTTTTCCTTCTCCGCAAGCTTTTCCTCGGCCCGTTGGACGCGCTCCCCCTCGCTGGCGAGTCTTTCGTAGAGGTCGGCGATCCAGAAACCCGAGCCGGCGAGGGCGGAGATCGCGAGCAGAAACGCGATCCACCCGGCGATCAACGGGCCGGATTTTTGGCGGCCTCGCCGATCGTGCCGGGACGAGCGTGTCGAGGTGCCGGGTGACGACGAGGTGGACTTGGTCCGGGAGTACTTCGGCGCGTCGGTCCGCTTCAAAAACTCCCCGATCGGCAGCCATTCCGGCAGGCCCTCGCTGTAGCAGATGTCGCTCTCCAAAAAATTGCCGGTATCGACGAGGGCCGCCAGCTGCTCGGGCGGATACTGGCCGATGATTTTTCCGTTGCGGGCGACTTGAACAAGGCGGTTGGTCATCAGGGGATCCCTCCGGTTTCCCTGTTTCGGGCGATCCAGTCAAGCGCGTCCTGCCGGGTGGTCAGCGCTCCTTCGAGCTGGCCGACCTGCACCGCGTCCAGAATCTTTTTGAATCCGGGGCCGGGCTTCCAGCCGAGGTCGATCAGGTCGCGGCCGGTCACAAGCGGGGGCGGGATCAGCGGTGTGCGCGAAAATTCCTCGCGTTTCGCGAGCAGGAACTCGTAGTTGTCGACCATCCCGTGCGACCCGAGGCAATCGACCCGGTGGAGCTCGAGCTCGTCGTCGATCGTCGGGCGCGCCAAAAACCTTTTCAGCGTGGCGACCCGCATCTGCTGGACATCCTTAAATGCCATGTGGTTCTGCACCGCGACGACCGTCGCCTCGCGCTCCGCGTTGGAAAACCGGAGCCGGTCGAAGATCTCCTCCGACATCCGCGCGCTCACCGACTCATGGCCGTTGAACCGGATCCTTCCGGTCTCGTCGCGAAACAGCACCGGCGGCTTCCCGATGTCGTGGAGGAGGACAGAAAAGACCAGCGGGATCGAGACGGCCTCGGGCAGCAGCGAGAGCATCAGCCGCGTGTGCACGAAGACATCGCCCTCCGGGTGAAATTCCGGCGGCTGCTCGCAACCTTTGAGCGCGGCCACCTCCGGCAGAACGGCAGCCAGCAGGCCGGATGCATCGAGCAGGTCGAACCCCAGGACCCGCGAGGGATGGAGAAAAATTTTAACGAGCTCCTCGCGGATCCGCTCGGCGCTCACGGCCTGGATCTCATCCGCCCGCAATCGGAGGGCGCTCCAAGTTTCCGGCGCGATCTGGAACCCGAGGGTCGTTGCGAACCTCACGCAGCGGAGGAGGCGGAGCTTATCCTCGGAAAATCTTGCCTCCGCATCCCCGATGCAGCGCACGATCCCCGCCCGCAAATCCTCCTCGCCGCGCACGTAGTCGATCACCCGGTCCTCCACGGGATCATAAAAGAGGCCGTTAATCGTAAAGTCCCGCCGCAGGGCATCGCCCTCGGCGGTGGTGAAGGCGACCGAGTCGGGGCGGCGTCCGTCGAGGTAAACACCGTCGGCACGAAAGGTCGCCACCTGAAATTCCTTGTCGCCTTCCAGTACCACGATCACCCCAAACTGGGCACCGACGGCGACCGTCCGGGGGAAGAGCTTCTGCACCGCCTCCGGCCGCGCGCTGGTGGCGATATCGATATCATGCGCCGGCCGGCCCAGCAGTCGGTCGCGCACGCATCCGCCTGCAAAAAGCGCCTCGTGGCCGGCCGCGCGGAGACGACGGACGATCCGCGTGGCGACCTCCTCCATCTACTTGATCGCCGCCCACACGCGGTGGACGTCGTCGTGGTCCTCCAGCGCCTGGAGGAATTCCCCGGCCTCGGCCCGCTGGGAGTCATCGAGGGTGGGGAACTGCTTGGCCACATGGCCGAGCTCGCTCGTCACGACGGTCCACCCGTTGGTGGAAAGCCACTTCGACGCGGAGGCGGTCGCGGTCCGCTCGGTCAGGAAGCGGGCCCCGGTCGTCCCTTCGGGAATGTCGTCATTTTCCTGGTGGGTCAGGGACACGACGTCGTTCGCCCCCGCCTCGATCGCCGCCGCCTCGATGTCGGCCGCAGCATCCGGATGGTGGGCCTCGACGATCCCGACGTGGTCGAATAAAAATTTGTTGCTGCCGGCGACCCCGAGCTGGCCGCGCTTGAAGAGGACCCGGATCTCGGGTGCGGTGCGGTTGTTGTTGTCCGTGAGGACCTCGACGATCACGGGAACTTTGTGCGGGGCGTAGCCCTCGAAAACGATCTGCTCGAGGACAAGCTTTTCCTCCCCGACCCCGGCCCCCTTCTTGATCGCGCGCTCGATCGCGTCGCGGGTCACCGACGCCCGCCGCGCCTTTTCCACTGCGGCAAAGAGCCTCGCATTGCTTTCGACGTCCGGCCCGCCAAGCTTCGCGGCCACCATCATCTCCTTCACGAGCTTGCCGACTACCATCCCCTTCTTCAGGTTCGCCACCTCGCGTTTTGCATGCAACCACTGTCTTCCCATAGGCCGCCGACGCTAACCAACAAACACGCCGCGCGCAAACCCAAAGCAACGCGACACGAGGGACGCCCAGGGGGCTGAACAACCTGACCGCTGGCACGTCCGCGCGATGGTTTGCAGGGCTTTGATTCAGCGCTCGCTTTGCAGCACCGGCGATCGCGGACGCCGAAAAATAGTGGACGAACCGGCCGTGCATTTCCTTTGTCTCCTTGTTACGATCCGCTGATGAAAAAATTCTCCCTGCCGGCGATGCTGATCGGGCTCCTTTTCAGCGGTTGCGCGTCGCGTCCTCCCCTGGCAACCGTTCCCTCTGTGGATCTGAGCCGATACACGGGGCGATGGTATGAAATCGCTAAGTATCCGAATTTTTTCCAGCGCAGGTGTGCGGGAAGCACGACGGCTGAATATTCCGCCAATCCGGACGGTTCGATCCGGGTCGTCAATCGCAGCATCGGAAAGAACGGCAAGCCGATGGAGGTCGCCGGCCGGGCCACGATTGTTCCAGGAACACACAACACCAAATTGAAGGTCAACTTCGGCGGCCCGATTTCGGGAGCCTACTGGGTGATCGGGCTGGACGAAAAGGACTACTCCTGGGCGGTCGTCGGGCACCCGTCCCGCAAGTTTCTCTGGATCCTCGCGCGTGAGCCGGGGATTCCTGCCGCGACATATCAAAAAATCCTGAAGCTCATCGTGGACCGCGGCTATGATCCGGCGCGGATCGAACTCACCCCGCAACCATGATCCGCAAAGCCTGGGTGTTTTTTTTTAGGGCCCTGCGCCTGCGGTGCCCGGAGTGCGGGAGGAGCCCGATCTTCGTCCCGTTGCGACACCTGCGGCGCTTGAGGGATTGGTTCACGCCGCTCGATGGGTGCCCCCGCTGCGGGTATGCGTACGAGCGGGAAACCGGGTATTTCCTGCTCTCCATCTGGGCGATCAACTACGGCGTGGGAAGCCTTCTGGGGCTCACCATCTATGTCATCCTGGAAAGCTTCTTCGCCCTGCCGCTGCCTGAACTTCTCTTCTGGGTGATCGCGCCCGTCGTCCTCTTTAACCTGATTTTTGCAAGGCACGCCAAAGCGCTCTTTCTGGCACTTGACCATTTTTTCGACCCCCACCGCAAAGACGGCCACGGGGATGGCGGCAGCACAACCCACCCCGCAGCCGGCCCCAAGTCGCCGCCAGTTGGAAATGATCTGATGCTTCGATAGGGGAGAGGCGCGACGGGTGATCCAGACGGCAACGCCCTTATTTCGCCTGAAGGGCGGCGTGGGCGCGGGCGACGTGGATATACTTTTCCGCCCAGAGCTTGAGCCCGGCGCGCTCATCCGGGCTGAGCTGGCGGACGACTTTTCCGGGGGTCCCCATGACCATAGAGCCGGCGGGGATTTTTGAGCGGGGGGTCACGACGGCGCCGGCGGCGATGAGGCATTGGTCGCCAATCTCTGCGCCGTCGAGGACGACCGCGCGCATGCCGATGAGGCATTCGTCGCCGACCGTGCAAGCATGCACGATCGCGCCATGCCCGACCGTGCAGTACGCCCCGACGATGGCGGAGAGGTCGTCGGCAAGATGGATGATCGAGCCGTCCTGGATGTTCGATCCCTCGCCGACGATGATCGACTCGATGTCACCCCGTAGGACGCTACCGTAGAAGACGCTGGAATCTTTTCCGAGCCGGACGTCCCCGGTGATGCTGGCGTCATTGGCGACGAAGGCGGCGGCCGAGAGGTCCGGCGTGCGTGAAAGGTGGCAGTTAAGGCGGTCTTGGATGGTCATTGTATTTGTGAGGCCGTGGGACATGTATTCTCCAGCAAGCCGTGAGTGCTCAGCAAAACATCTAACCTGCCGTCTTTTTTCAGGACGTCACCGATTGTTGCAACCCCAATCCTTGGAAATGATTTATCCAATTCAAGATAGGCGGCAGGAGCATCAAGATAACAGACATTCCAAAGGCTGGCGATGTGCATCTGGTAGAGTCTCCATTGCCAGGGAAGACAGATTTCAACGACTTCCAGCTTTTTGGCGTCGAGTTTCGTCTCCGTAAGAATGATGGGAAGTGCCAGAAACCGTCCCGCGCCATACACGCCGTCAAGCACACGCTGATGCGCCCACACTTGAATAATGCGTTCGCGAGTTGATGTCTTTACGGGAAGATGGAACTTCGGCTTCTCCTCACCCAGATCAAAAACAAAATCTGTCGGCAAGTCACCTTTGAGATCCAAGTTGAGAACAGGAAGTGATCTTCGCGGGCGAACATCCAGAGATGCCTGAATCACAGCCGCGCACAGCCACTCGAATATCGAGCCCGGGGTTTTTTGATCCCCGTCGGCAGCAACATCTCTTCCTGCACAGCAGGTCATTGCCACGGTGTAGATGCTGCGCGTGATGTCTCCTGAGGGGAATGTTCGCCGCTCTCCCTGCAAGATTCGTAGAAAGACTTCAAGGGCTTGGCCGTTTTGCTCATCAAAAAGCTCGCAATTTACAGGACGTGATTTCCTCCCCCCGCGTGAAAATGAAAAGTAGGATTTTCCCGCTACTTTAGAAGTGAGTTGAAGGCGGTTGCATCTGGAGAGTTCTTTCTTGGCCGATTGGACAAGATGCTTGATCAGAAGGCGGCATTCTGGACCGAAGCCAGTGCGGTTCACGGCTTTTTTGAGAGCCTCGTAAGCTGTTTTCATTCTGCGTCTTGTGTGCCGCTTTCAGCGTCCTTCAAGATTCGCCACAGCGGATAGCCCATCGCCGTTGCAAGGAGGGACAATGTGAAAAGAGTCGGGCTGCGGATTCCCCGCTCGATTACGCTAACCGTCTTGGGGTCAACTCCGGCCCGACCCGCCAATCCTCGCTGCGACCAGCCAAGCGATTCCCGGCGGGCTTTGAGAGATCCGATGACCTCAAGAACAATTTCCTGGGATTTTCTGTCCGACACGTTTCCGTTTTTACACAAAATCTGAAAGAATGGTTGGGGATTATAATCCCTACCCTCTTGACACTCGGGCATGCGTTGGGCACAATTTGGCTGATGAAAGGAATCACCGACGAATTTCTGGATATCCGGGATGAAATTGACCGCGCTTTGTCAGTATCAAAACGGTCGTACCGGCTGATCGAGGGGTTTTGCGGATCTGGAGGAATGTCTCTGGGCCTCCAGCAAGCAGGATTTCAAATCACTCGAGCCTTTGATATCGACCCGTCATCGATTGAAACCCACAATCGCAATCTGGGAAATCACGGTATGGTGAGCGATGCCAAGGAAGTCAGTGGATTCGCTTTAATGAACGAGCTTGGCATCAGTCGCGGGGAGTTGGATCTTTTTGCTGGGGGACCTCCATGCCAAGGGTTTTCAAAACAGAAAAGAGGAGCCCATCTCGGGGACACTAGGAACGATCTGGTGAGGGAATACATCCGCATCGTCCATGAAGTGCGACCTCGTTTTTTCATGTTTGAAAATGTTGCCATTTTTGGCCAGAAGCGTGGCAAACAGTACATAGCCATGATGCACGAGACATTTGAAGACTACGAAATATCTCCGTGCTTCATTAATTCCGCAGACTTTGGACTGCCACAGACAAGGGAGAGATTTCTCGTGGTAGGTCGACGTCGGGATGTCAAAGGGGCGTTCTCTTTTCCGAGCCGAATTGTCAGCCACCACAGCACTGTGGGGGAAACTCTTAGCGGGCTGCCCGAGCCTCCCGAAGACTGTTCGACCCATCCTCGTTGGGCGAATCATCAAAAGGCAAGAGTTACGGCGATGAACATCACGCGATTTTCCCATGTGCCACAGGGTGGTGGGTGGAGGGATATTCCTGAAAATCTCAGGCTTCCGTGTCACCGCAGAGTTGACACGGAAAAAGGTGGCTGGCCGGATGTGTTTGGGCGATTGGAATGGGATGGAGTGTGCCCGACGATCACAGGAGGTTTCGACAGTTTTACCCGAGGTCGCTATGGGCACCCTTTGCAGGACAGACCTTTGACACCAAGAGAGGCGGCGCGAATACAAGGATTTCCAGATGACTTTGTTTTTGCGGGCAACCGCGGCGATGTCCGCAGCCAAATCGGCAATGCCGTTCCCCCTCCCGTAGCTTATGGTGTAGGCTCATACATTCTCAGAGCCCTGCTTGTGGCTGACGGCGTTCTCTTGGAGACACAGCCACATGCCCTGCTTTGCGAGGACGCTCATGAATGTCGGGTTCCAAGTCGAACACGCAAAAAAAAAGTCGCTGCGTAAAGTTTGAAAAATTCGTTGATGGTCATTTGAGGAGTTTGGTTCGCATGGCTTCGGGAAGGGAGGAGGTGGAGATCCAGGCTTTTGCGGCCGTGGGGTCCTGGCGGACCCAATCGCGCGCGATGCTTTCTGTCTGGCGGCTGCGGTCTTTTTCGTCCGAGATCCCGGCGACCCAGGTGAGGGCTGCCTCGGGGTCCTCCTGGGCAACTTTCCGGGAGAGCGCGCGGAGG
>JBGTAT010000085.1:0-2091 GCA_041749755.1 Terrimicrobiaceae bacterium
GTGCTCGAGGCAATCCGCCGGCTGGATCCCGCCGACCGCCCCGGCCAGCTCCTCGGCTGCGAGGGATGGCGCGACCTCGACTGGGTTTGCGACGGCGAGAAGGTCGCTCTGGACGTGAGCGGCCACGACCACCTCGCGGCCGCACTGAACGGGATCTTCGATTCTCAAATTGCCGGAGGCAAACGCTACGACCTGGCCATCGCCGGGCGGCGGGCGGCAAATGCCACGATGCTGAACTCCCATGCTACCGACGCGGCAACCCAGGTCAGCTTCGCGATGGATCTCACTCCGCTCGTGCTCGACGACTCGCTCGATCCGGCCGCCTTCACGCTCGCCGCAGTCGACCGGTTCCGCCAGGACGTCTCGACCCGGCTACAAAAATTTCTCGTGCGGGAGGGGGAGTCTCAACTCCGCTAAAGATTCAGCTTGTATAGTAATTCCTCAACGGTGATTCCGTGATGGGCAGCCACCGGTTTGAGAACGCCACCAAGGAGAGTGCCGGTTTTCATAGGGCGATGATTAGGAACCGTCACATGGTGTGAGCCGTTGATGCTTGTGGTAAGTCGAATATGAGAACCAGCCTGCCGCACGGGCTCATAACCGAGTTGCTGTAAGCGGCGAACGAGGTCCGACCCGTTGATATTGCGGGGGATTTTCAAACGGCGAGAGCTTCGTCGCGGACAAAGTGCAAGCGGATGACTTTCGGCATGGGACCGGGAACACCGTCCCCGAAATGGCAATGCACCGCATCGCGCACCATCTCCCGCAATTCCTCGACGGTTTCCCCTTGGGTGGCGATGGCGTGACCGAGAGCCGTGGCAATGAATCCGCCATCAGCCACGTCTTCACTCACTTCAAAAATGATCTCGCTCATGCGCACACTATCACCTTGGAATAACCATTTGTGCAAGCGTGAGAACTCAGTCCACCAGCACCTGAAGCTTGTGGGGCGAGAACCCGAACCGGCACGGGAGCGCGTCCGCGAGCTCGCCGTCGAGCTCCACCGGCACGGAGCTGGTGCTCCTGGCAACCAGCCCTCGCGTTTGGAAATATTCGACGTCGGGCAGCTCGGCATGGTTGCCAAATGCGATGGCCTGAAAATACCGGACGACATCCCAGTGGCTCTGGTTTTTGAAGACCAGGATGTCGAGCAGCCCGTCGTCCAGGCGCGCGTCCTTAAAGAGCACGAACGGTCCCCCGTAAAGCCGCCCGTTGCCGACCAGCACAAAGCTGCCCTCGCGGGGGTGGGAGTCGTCCGGCTCGACGATGATCGCGGGAGGTTTAACGGCGGCCACCTGGGCGAGCGTGAGGAGGTAGCTCATCGGACCCAGCGACTTCTTCGACTCGGGGGTGGTCTGGCGCACGACCTCGGCGTCGAGGCCGATCCCGGCGAGCTGGACGAAGTGGAGCTGATTTGCCTGCGGGAGGTCGAGCGCGCGGACGTGGCCAGCGGCGATCACATCCCACGCGGCCTTCAGGTTGTTTTGGGGGATTCCGAGCTCGGTCGAGAATACGTTCATCGTCCCGATCGGGAGGATGCCGAAGTGGGCGTCCGTTCCGGCGATGCCGTTGGCCACCTCGTTGACCGTGCCGTCACCGCCTGCGGCAACGATGGTGCGGAACCCCTCGTCCCAGCCCTCCCGCGCGATTGCGCCCGCCTCGCCGGACGCCGACGTCAGGCGTACGACCGCCCGCAGCGAGAGCGCCTGGATTTTTTCCAGCAGGGAACGCCCGCGATCGCCGCGCGCGGCCGGGTTGAGGATGACGAGAACTTTCTTCACATTCGTTGGGAGTCCGGTAGCTTCCCCACGTGCGCAACTTTGCCAAGCCTATTCTGCTCGGAGCGGGGATTCTCGTTCTGGGCTACCTGCTGGCTATTTTGGGCCTGAACATTTACCTCCAGTCAAAAACCGTTCAGCTTCGCATCCGGGAGGCCGCCTCTTCGGCCGCCGGCCGCCCGATCGCGATCCAAAGCACCCACTACACTCCGTGGTCCGGGTTTTCCGTGAGCGGGATCTCGACGGCGCGGGTGGAGGGGTCCCCGCTGCCGCCCGCGTTCGAGGCCGCCTCGCTCAATTTTCGTTTTGCGCT
>JBGTAT010000086.1:0-5163 GCA_041749755.1 Terrimicrobiaceae bacterium
AACTTTGCAGCTTTTGAGTGTTCACCCGTTTGAGAAAATGACTATGCATGAGCTACTTACAGAGAACGACTTCAGACATTTGGAACCATTAGCTTCTAACCAACTGCTGTTGTGGAACTTATAACCGGACACTTGTGATAATCCTTCTTTCAAAACACGGGGAATGTTGGCGGACAGCCTCTCCCCCGTTACATGGAAAGGACTACCCCCAGCACGGACGCTTTCGCGGCGCCGTTGCCCATTTCAGGGCTGTGTGGTTTTCTCCGCCGGTTCGAACCCGGACTTTGACCTTTGCGCGACAGTGAGGGAATTTCACCCCACGGCCCCCTCTTGCGAGCGGACCGCTGACTTTCCTAGGCCGGCGGATTGGTTGAAAAGAGCAATGTCGGGCAAGGTACCCGATAGGTGGGGACGCTACCGCGGAAGAGGGTATAGTCAAGTAGAATATTAGGAAAACTAATCCGTGCCCGCGTAGTCTTCCGGGATGCTGCCCGTGCAGGGCAG
Source organism: Terrimicrobiaceae bacterium (assembly GCA_041749755.1). Classification (GTDB taxonomy): domain Bacteria; phylum Verrucomicrobiota; class Verrucomicrobiia; order Chthoniobacterales; family Terrimicrobiaceae; genus QYQL01. Next base: position 505 of record JBGTAT010000086.1, read on the forward strand.
AAGCTCTTTTATCCAAGACCCAGGGCGGCGCTGGCGCTTGCCCTCGGCTTGGGGATGAAGCCCCGGTTGGGGCTTGAGCCAGTGGCATGTTCCCTCAGTGGTGGTCGTGGAGCCGGAGCTGGCGGATGCCGCGTTCGACATAAACCGCGCCGCTCGCCAGGGTGAAGAGGCCGGCGATGGAGATCGAAACGAGGTGGTGAGGGAGCTGGAGCATCACCCATGCGAGCGCGACCATCTGCGCCGCGGTCGCGGCCTTGCCGAGCCAGGAGACCCGCACTTCAAACTTCTGATCCAGGTGGTAGAGCACGCCGCAGCCGAGCAGGATCACCGCATCGCGGGCGATGACGAGCACCGGGAACCACAGCGGAAATCCATACGTCCACTTGCTGAAGCTGAGCGTGATGATCGCAGTCAGCAGCAGGCCCTTGTCGGCAATCGGATCCAGGATCGCGCCGAGCCGGCTGCGCTGGCCCCAGTGCCGGGCGACCCACCCGTCGATCCCATCGGTGAGCGAGGCCACCAGAAATGTCGCGATCGCCGCCCAGCGCAACCATTCCTCCGGGGCTCCGGCATCGACGCCGCGACCGTAGTAGACGCAAAAGAGCACGAAGACCGGAATCAAAAGGATCCTCGCAATCGTGATCTGGTTGGCAAGCGTCATGGTAAAATTCCTGCCCGGCCGCCCATGCGGTCGGACGGAACGATCCTACGTCCCGCGCAAAATCCCGTCAACCCACCGCAGGAATTTTCCTGATCGCCCACGATCCCCTTGACCGCCGCCCGGACAAAAACCAGGATTGCCCGCGCAATGACATCCGCTCCGCTCTGGCCCGATCCGGCCCCGCTCGCCCAAGGAACCGCGCCGCACGATATCCCGACGCTCGATTACTATCAGCCGTTTGGCACCACGTTTTCCGATGTCGCCATCCTCATCCTCCCCGGCGGCGGGTATGGCATGCTCTCCGATCAGGAAGGGGAAGGGTTCGCCGGGGTCTTCCAGCTTCACGGCATCAAATCCTATGTCCTGAACTACCGCCTCGGATCGCATGGCTACCGTCATCCGGCGATGCTCCTGGACGCCGCCCGCGCCCTGCGCACCGTCCGCTCGCGCGCCGCACAGGATGGCTTCGATCCGGAAAAAATCCTGATCATCGGCTCGTCCGCGGGCGGGCACCTCGCCGCAACATTGCTCACGAAGTGGGATGCCGGCGACCCGGCCAGCCCGGACCCGATCGAGCAGCTCAGCTCGCGCCCGAACCTTGGGATCCTCTGCTACCCGGTTATCACGATGAAGGCGGCCACCCATGGCGGATCCCGCGATAACCTTCTCGGCCCCGACACACCCCCGGAGCTCTGCGAAGCGCTCTCGGCGGAAAACCACGTAACCCCCCAGACGCCGCCCTGCTTCGTCTGGCACACCTGGGAGGACGGTGCCGTCCCGGTGGACAATGCCCTCCTCTTTGTTCAGGCCCTCCGAAAGGCCGGCGTTCCGTTTGAATGCCATATCTACCAGGATGGCGGGCACGGGCTCGGCATGAAGGACGGCATCCCTTGGACCGACGACTGCTTGCTCTGGCTCAAAAAACGTCTTTTATAACCGCTTGACAGGTTTTCAGAATTAGTGTTCTTATGAACACGTGAGCCTGACTGACAAACAACAAGCTGTTCTGGAGTTCATTCGGGAGCGTCGCGGGGATGGGTTTGCGATGCCCACCGTGCGCGAAATTCAAACCCGCTTCGGGTTTTCGAGCCCGTTCGCCGCCACCCGCCACCTTATGGCTCTGGAAAAAAAGGGATTTATCAACCGCGGAGGCGGCCTCGCCCGGTCGATGGTTCTCAACGATCCGGCGCCTCCCCGCTGGCTCCAGATCCCGCTCCTCGGGGCCATCCCGGCCGGGCTGCCCTCCGAGGCAGTCGAGCACGCGGACCGCTGCCTCTCGATCGACCCGGACTCCATCCGCCTCCCAAAAAATGCGCGGACCTTCGCGCTCGAGGTCCGGGGAGACTCGATGGTCGATGCCGGGATCCTCGACCGCGATGTCGTCATCCTCGAGCTCGCCGAACCCCGCCACCGCGACATCGTCGCCGCACTCATCGATGGCGAAACCACGCTCAAGCGTTACCTCGTCCAGCGTGGGAAACCGTTCCTCCGCGCCGAAAACCCCAAGTACCCGGATCTGATTCCCGCCCGCGAGCTCGTCATCCAAGGCGTCTTCCGCGCCCTCATCCGCACCAACCACAGCCGCTCATGAAATCCTCCGCCCGCAAACGCAAGGAGAGTAGCCTGTCCGGCGAGGACCTCTGGACCTGGGCCGAACAGCGCGACGCCCGCCCGCCGGAAACCGTCCGCGAAGCCCCCGCGCGCCCGGCAACCTGGTACCGCGAAGTCCTCCAAAAAATCTCAGGACAAGGATCCTGAACCGCCCAAGGTGGAGGGCGATGCCCCGTCAGCGTCCACTCATCAGCTTGCGGGGCAGATAAAAAATCGAACGACACGGAGGTCGTCCCTCCAGCGCCGGTGCGCTCGTTCCTGCATGGAGGGCGATGCCCCGTCAGCGCCCACATATTGGCTTGCAGGGTAGACAAAGCCAGACGACACGGAGGTCGTCCCTCCACGTTGGGCCGTCGGTCGGCGCAAAAAGATCTGGCGTTTTCGCTTTACAGGATCTGGTATTAGCATAGCTTATACTACCATGCAGACCCAAACTGGTTCGTCGCGAAAGAGCATGGATGGAAACGAGGCCGCCGCGAATGTGGCATACCGGCTGAGCGAGACGATCGCGATCTACCCGATCACTCCTTCGACTCCGATGGGCGAGCTTTCCGACGAGTGGGTTGCCAAGGGATCGCCGAACCTGTGGGGGCACATTCCGAACATCGTGGAGATGCAGTCCGAGGCCGGCGTGGCCGGAGCGGTCCACGGGATGCTGCAGGGCGGCTCTCTCTCGACAACCTTCACCGCCTCGCAGGGCCTGCTGCTGATGATCCCGATCATGTACAAGCTGGCCGGGCAGCTGATGCCGTTCTGCATGCACGTGGCCGCCCGCTCGCTGGCCACCCATGCGCTGTCGATCTTTGGCGACCACTCGGATGTGATGGCGGTCCGCCAGACCGGGTTTGCGCTGCTGGCCTCGACGAACGTGCAGGAGGCCCACGACCTCGCCTGCATCGCCCATGCGGCGACCCTCACGGCACGCATCCCGTTCCTCCACTTTTTTGACGGATTCCGCACGTCGCACGAGATCAACGATCTCGAAATCCTTTCCGACGACGTCCTGCGCGCGATGATCGATGAGGACGCGATTGCGGCGCATGCGAAGCGCGCGATGACCCCCGACCATCCGAGCATCCGGGGCACCGCTCAGAATCCGGATGCCTTTTTTCAGGCCCGCGAGGCGGCGAACCCGTTTTATGCGGCGCTTCCGGGAATCGTGCAGGAGGCGATGTTCCGGTTCGCCTCGCTGACCGGGCGCACGTACCACCTCTTCGACTACACCGGCGACCCTGAGGCCGACCGCGTGGTCGTGGTGATGGGATCCGGGGGTGAGACGCTCATCGAGACCTCGCGCCACCTGAACACAACCGGCCAGCGCACCGGCGTGCTCCAGGTCCGCCTGTACCGGCCGTTTGACGCCTGGGCGTTCCTCAACGCGCTCCCGGCGACCGTGAAACATATCACGGTGCTCGACCGGACAAAAGAACCCGGCGCACCCGGCGAGCCGCTCTTCCTTGACGTCTCGTCCTCGATCCGCGCCAAGGGGGCTTCGAAATGGGGTGTGCTGCCGCGTGTTTCCGGCGGACGGTTCGGCCTGGCCTCGAAGGAGTTTACCCCGGCGATGGCGATGGCCATCTTCGGCGACATGCAGGCCGAATCTCCGCGCGAGGAGTTTACGGTCGGCATCGAGGACGACGTGAGCGGGCTCTCGCTCCGCTACGATCGCGACTTCCTGCTCCCCGGGCAGACGTTCAACCAGGCGGTCTTTTTCGGCCTGGGTTCCGACGGAACCGTGGGCGCGAACAAAAACACGATCAAGATCATCGCGAAGAAGCTCGGCCTCCACGCGCAGGCGTATTTTGTTTACGACTCGAAGAAGGCCGGCGCCGTGACCGTCTCCCACCTGCGCTTCGGCGAAGAGCCGATCCGCGCGCCCTACCTCGTGAGCTCAGCCGACTTCGTTGGCTGCCACCAGTACCATCTCCTCGAGCAGCAACCGGTGCTCGAAACCGCGCGAGAGGGAGCCATCTTCCTGCTCAACACCCCGCACAGCGCCGAGACCGCCTGGGACCACCTCTCGCATGAGACGCAGGAGCTCCTCATCTCGAAAAAGCTCCGCTTCTACGTCATCGATGCCTACAAGATCGCCCGGGATACCGGGATGGGCGCCCGCATCAACACGATCATGCAGGTCGCGTACTTCGCGCTCAGCGACATCCTCCCGATCGACCAGGCGATCGCCGAAATCAAAAATGCGATCGAAAAAAGCTACGCCAGAAAGGGAGCGGATCTCGTCGAAAAAAATTGGCATGCGGTCGACCAGTCGCTCGCCGGCGTGCACGAGGTGATCGTGCCGTCCGCCGTGACGTCGACCGCCCCCCGCCCGTTTCCGATTCCGGTCGAGGCGCCGGACTTTGTGCGCACCGTCTCCGGCGCGCTTCTGG
>JBGTAT010000087.1:0-5104 GCA_041749755.1 Terrimicrobiaceae bacterium
CCGGTCGCCGAGGTCACCTCGCGCGCCTGCGCGCTCGCCGCGAGCCTGATGCCGTCGGTCGACGGGGTCATCCTGGAGGATTATGGCAAGGGGTTGATCTGCCAGGACCTCAAGGACGAGATCTGCCGGCTCGCCAAGGACCACCAAAAGTTTTTGACGGCCGACCCGAACCCCGGGAACCCGCTCGACTGGAGCGGGGTGGATCTTCTGAAGCCAAACCGGTCGGAGGCGTTTGCCATGGCCGGGCGAAAGGATCCCGGGGCTGCCGACGATCCCTTGAATGACACCGCCCTCCTCGAGGTTGGAAAGTTCCTTGTGGAAAAATGGAGCCTGCAAGGCCTGCTCATCACGCTGGGCGAGCACGGCATGATCCTCTTCGAGCGCGGGGCCGACCCCTACCACACCCCGACCCGGGCCCGGGAGGTTTTTGACGTCTCCGGAGCCGGCGACACCGCGATCGCCCTTTATACCTTAGCTGTCTGCGCCGGGGCCACCGCCCGCGAGGCGGCCGAGATCTCGAACCATGCGAGCGGGGTTGTTGTCGCCAAGCTCGGCACCGCCACGCTGGAGGCGGACGAACTCGTCGCCAGCTTTGACCTCGATGCCCGCTAAGCACGCGGTTTTTTTTGACCGGGACGGCACCCTCATGGAGGAGGTGCACTATTGCAACGACCCCGCGAAGGTCCGGGCGATCCCCGGGGCTGCAGAAGCCCTCGCCCGCCTCCGCGCCGCCGGATGGCTGAACGTCGTCATCACCAACCAGAGCGGGATCGCCTCCGGAAAAATCTCGCTCCCCGAATACCGCGCGGTCGAAGCCGAGCTGGGCGGCCAACTCGACGGCCTGATCGACGCCACATATTTTTGCCCGGACGCCTCGTCCGCGCCGACCCCGCGGCGCAAGCCAGGGACCGGCATGCTCGAGGAGGCGGCCCGCGACCACGGCATCGACCTCGCTCAATCCTGGATGATCGGAGACAAGACGATCGACATCGCCTGCGGCCGGTCCGCCGGATGCCGGACGATCCTCGTCCTCACCGGGTACGGGGCCAAGCACATCGGAGCGGAACCCGACCATGTTGCCGCCGATGTTGTCGAGGCCGCCGCGATCATCCTCGCTAACCCCTGAGTTTATGCCAAAGACAACCTTGATCATCCCAGCACGCTGGGGCTCCACCCGGTTCCCCGGAAAACCCCTCCACCTCATCGCCGGAAAGCCGCTCATCCAGCATGTCTGGGAGCGCTGCACCGCCGTGCAGGGCGTGGACCGGATCATCGTCGCCACCGATGACACCCGGATCCTGGAGGCGGCGTTTGGCTTCGGGGCGGAGGTCGCCCTCACGTCAGCCAAGCACCCGAGCGGGACTGATCGCCTCGCCGAGGTCGCAAAAAACCTGCCCGCCGGCGGAATCATCCTCAACGTCCAGGGCGACGAACCGTATCTCGACCCACGCCTCGCCACCCAGGTCATCGATGCCCTGCTCGCCGACCCGCTCGCCAAAATGTCCACCGCCGCGTGCCCGCTCGCCCCGGAGGAACTCGAAAACCAGAACGCCGTCAAGGTTGTCGTTGACCGCGCCGGACATGCCCTCTACTTCTCCCGCTGCCCGATCCCCTGCGACCGCGACGGCGATGCCCGCCCGGCACGCCTCCGCCATATCGGGATCTACGCGTACCGCCGGAACTTCCTCCTCGAACTCGTGAAATTCCGCCAGACACCGCTCGAAAAATCCGAAAAGCTCGAGCAGCTCCGCGCGCTGGAACACGGGGCCAAGATCCGCGTTGTCCTCACCAAATCCTCCAGCCCTGGGATCGACACCCCGGCGGACGCCAAGGCCGCCGAGCGCCGGCTCGCCCGATCAAAAATGGCGTGAACCCTCCGAGGCCGGCGGAGCGCCACGGCCGCGATCGCTTCCCTTGGGTGCCGGACGTTAAGAAAAGTTGTAACGCGCGCGCCTCCAGCCGCTATGGAGGGTTAGATGAGACGTCGTATTCTGAATCTGGGACTCTGCGCGGCGGCATGGATCGCGGCGGGGTCGGATATCCGGGCGGCCGCGACCGTGCCGGATTTTTGGGATCCCTCCGGGCTGGGCGGCGGGGGAGGGATGTTTTCTCCGGCCATCAGCCCGCACGATGCAAATACCCTGTTCCTCTCCATCGACATGGGGCATGTCTTCCGCAGCCGCGATGCCGGGACCACCTGGCAGATCATCCCCTTTGAGCAGCTTCAGGGTGGGCAGCAGACGCAGGTCCAATTCACCTCAGCCCCCACGACGCTCTATGCGGCCGAGCGCGGGCGCGACCCGATCACCGAAGCCAATGTCTTTCGCCCAAAAAAAAGCTTGGACCTCGGCGACCACTGGACTCCGTTTGCATCCTGGCCGCCGCCGGCATACCCGTCCGAGCGCGCGGTCTCGCTCTGGGCCGACCCCAACCGGGATGACAGCTTCCTGGTCGCCAGCGATGCCCGGCTCTGGTACTACCGGAGCAGCGGGACCTCTGGAAATTTCACGCTTTTGCATTCGTTTCCGAGCGGCAACGGCCGGGTCGGCGGCGTCTACTGGAGCAGCGCCACTCCCGAGGTCTGGGTGGGATCGAGCGACGGGCTCCTCCACCATCCGGATCCGCACTCCGGAGGGAATTTTGCGGCGGCCTCCAGCCCGCCAGCCGGAAACAAAATCATCTCGTTTGCCGGCGCTCAGCAGGGCGGGATGATGCGGTTCTATTGCGTCACCACCCAGGGCCCGGTGGATGCGGTCAAGACGCCGCAAAGCTTTTCCGGCGGGGCAAACAACCGCGTCTACCGCCTCGACTGGCCGCAGGATTCCGCGTGGGCGGCCGAGACCGGAATCCCGGCAGCCGACCACCCGGTCATCGTCGGCATGGCGCAGAACCGGGTGGACTGCGCGCACGTCGCGGTGGCGCGCTCGGCCAGCTACCCCAACCAGCACAGCGTCTATCGGCAGATCGGGCCGGGGGCGCCCTGGATACGAACGATGGTCACCGAGGGAAATGGAAACGTTCATTCCGGCTGGGGCAGCATCAATGCAAACAGCGGGCCGGTCGCGAACACGCTGGAGACCAACATCTCCTACGCGTTCCCGTGCGGGATGGCGGTCTCCCCGGTAAATGCCGACCGCGTGGTGCTGAGCGACAACTGCGTGATCCACCGCTGCGACGACGCCGCGCAGCCCTCGCCGGTCTGGCAGCAGATCTACACCACCTCGGACAACCCGCTCCACGGACCCGGAGAATTTTTTCCGCACGGGCAGTCGTACCTGACCGGCGGCCTGGAGGTCACCGTGGCCTACTGGGTGGACTGGTCGTCGGCCTCGGACGTTTTTATCGGTGCGCTCGACTACCAATGCCCTCACAGCCTGGATGGAGGCTCGCGGTGGGGGTTCGACTATGATCCCACCTCCCTGCCCAGCGGGGACATCCCTCAGGTCGTCAGCGACCCGATGACCGGCGTCCGCTACGCAATCGCCACCTATGGCAACTCCATCTACGAGTACCTCGGCTGCGATGACACGCACGTGGACTACAACGGAGCGCCGACCAAGACCCCGCCCGGCCTGTGGTCGCTCCCGCCAGGAGCCACCCAGTGGGTTCCCATCAGGAACGACTTCGGGGTGGGAGAGCCCGGCTCAGCGGCCACGCGCGGGGCGAACCCCTGCTGGGTCACCATCGATTCCCCCCGCCGCCGGCTCTACGTCGCGGTGCAGCACAGCAGCCCCGCGGTCGACGGGATTTACCAGCAAGACCTCACCACCGGAGCCTGGACAAAATTGCCGTCCCCGACCCCGGGCGCGTTCCGGCCGGCCGGCACGTCGATCGTTCATCCGTTTAATATCCGGGTCCTCCCGAACGGCGACCTGCTGGCGAGCTACTCCGCGCGCCAGGCGGGAAATGCCAGCGCCGGATTCACCCCGAGCTCGGGAATTTTTATATACTCCGCATCCGCAGACGCATGGGCGGATAAATCCACCCGGGTCGAGCTCCGGTATTTCACCCGCGACGTGGCGGTCGACCCGGCCGATCCCACCGGCCTCACCTGGTATGCGTGCGTGAGCAATACCGACCTCGCCGCAACCGTCCCCCCCTCCGCCGACTCCCCCACGACCTACGGCGGCCTCTACAAAACCGTGGACGGAGGAGATGCCTGGAGCCTTGTGTGGGCCGGCGAGCCGGGGGTCGCGGGCAGCAGCGTGATCTCGGTGACCCCGCACCCGACAAACCGCTACGAGCTTTGGATGACAACCCGATTCGCCGGGCTCTGGATCTCGCAGGACCGCGATGCGGCCAGCCCGACATTCCAGCAGACCTCCTACCCGTTTCGTGCGCCGGAACGCGTCTTCTTCAACCCCCACGTCCCCGAGGAAGTCTGGATCACAAGCAACGGGTACGGGCTCAGCATCACCAGCCGCCCAAAATGTTTTCCGCTCTGGCAGAAGGACCGGTTCGGGTCGCAGGCTTCGGATCCCGCGCTCGTCGGAGATGCGGCGGACCCCGACGGCGACGGGATGCCCAACCTCCTGGAATACTCGCTCGGCGGCGACCCGCTGGCCGCCTCCGGCGATCCTCTGCCTCAGCTCGCGCTCTCGCCCGGGGGGAACTTCCTCTCGCTCACCTTCCCCTGCATCGCGGATCCCTCCCTGACCTATTCTGTCGAAGCGAGCAACGACCTCATCGACTGGGGGGTTGCGCCGATCTGGAGCAGCAGCGGGGCGCCAAACGTACCGGGACTAACCACGGTCACAGATTCGGCAGACCTCACCACCACCCCCCGCCGGTTCCTCCGCCTGCGGGTTATGCTCGAGTAGCCTCCGATGCAGACTTTTGATCGAAACCCATGCCCCAACCTGCCATGCTGGCCGCTTCATGAACGATGATGCCGAGTTTGTTCGGGCCGTCCAAAGGGGCGAGCGGCAGGCCTTCGAGACGCTTCTGGAGAGGCATCTCCCCAGGCTGAGGGCGTTCATCGCCCTGCGGGTGCCGGCCCCCCACCTCATGGACGAGATCGCCCACGAATCCTTCGTTTTTGCCTACCGGAACATCCACCGCTTTGAGGCCGGCACCTCGTTTCCGGCCTGGCTGCGCGCGATCG
>JBGTAT010000088.1:0-8642 GCA_041749755.1 Terrimicrobiaceae bacterium
CGGCTGCGGACTCGCCGCCGGCTGAGCAGGCTCCGGAGCCGGTGGCCGATCGCAGCCGGCCAAAACCAAAACAGCCAGCAACGCCGCCGGAAAAACACCCCGAACCATTCCCATAGCTACGGGCGACGTGTTCATGCGTTCGGAACCGGAATCTGGTTTTTCTTTGCGAAGGCCTCAAACTCCCCAGCGTGCCCGCCAAGCACCGCCGCGATCACCGCCGCATCATCGTTGTAGCCGCCGGGCATGCTGTCCGGGATGATGTCCACTCCCTTGGCCAGGTACTTCACCCCGAAAATCGCCTCGGGAAGCGCGGCAAAATCCGCCGGATCATAGACGTCATCAAGCGTGTCCTCGATGAAGCGCAGGAGAAATGCCGCCTGCTCCCCCAGCGCTCCCTGCCCGGACATCCCGAGCGTTTCTGCTTTGAGCTTGTAGGCGGCCAGGTGGTTGCGGAACGCGTCAACCTCACCCGCCGTGAGCGACTGGCCGCCTTGGACAACATAATCGGAGATCGTGGACATCGGGCCGGATTAGACATCCGACTATGCGGCCAGTTCAAGGCGAATCGCTAGAGGCCAATGTGCGCGCCCGCCTTTCCGACGCATGCGTGCGGGTGGGCCAGAGGCTTTGCCGACGGACCCTCAGGGGGCGATGCCCTGGCCCGTCCCGGCAACCCGCACCGCCTCGACCCGGGCAAGGAACTCCCGGCCGCGCCGGTCACCAAAGATCGGATCTTTGAGGAGGGCCCTCAGGTGCTGGTCCGGAATAAGCTCGCGGGCCTGCTCCATCAACCCCATCGCCGCATCGAAGTTGCCTGCAACCACCTCTCTTGCAACCGCCCCGACAACCCAAGTCGCCTCAGGCTCTGAACCGCGGGCCTTGCTAATCTGCGCCATCTTGCTCTCGAAGAGGCCGGCGCCCCCGACCTCCAGAGCGACAAAAAGGAGGCGGTTTGTCACCAGGCTGTCGCCCGGCCTCAACCGCAGCGAGTCAGAAAAATCCGCCAGGGCTCCGCGCTGGTCGCCCAGGGAGCGCCTGGCAGCAGCCCTCGTCGAGAAATGGCGTGCCTCCACCACGTTAAGCAGGCACGCGTGATCCAGCGCATGGAGCGCCTCGTCGGCCTGGCCAAGCACCATCAGGCAGCGCCCGGCTCCCCCCCAAACCCGGTCGTTTTCGGGGTTGCTGCGCGTCAGGGTTTCATAGCGCTCCAGCAGCGTCTCCCACCCGCCCGGCCCCATGTCCTTCTCCTGCGCCTCGGCGGATTCCAGCTCGCTAATCAGCGCCTTCGGCTCCAACGGTTGCAGCCTGGCTACCACAGTCTGCTCTCTCTCCGCGCTCTCCGCGACCGGGGCAACATCCTTATGAATCAGGACCCCATAAATGAAACCGAACGTCCCCAGCATCAACAGCGGCACAATCAGAAAAAGAAAGACCCGCTCCCCCCCAACCGCTCTGTTACCGAAAAAATTTCCAAGCCGACGGGGAGGTCCAAACATGTGAATATGGTATGGAATAAGAAAAACTTATGCAACAACAAACCCACGCAACAAATCCGGATCACCGCGGCGCGAAGGCGCATCTCCGAAAGTGGCAAAAATAGGCTCCGCCCTAAACCGTCTTGTTTGGAGTTCCGCATTTATGCGGTGCTTTTTGGGCAACCTCCTCACTCGTCCGCCGCCTGACCACGTGGCCGCGGGAGCGGCCCGGGGAGATCTTGCGAAGCAAGACCCCACAGGGGCGACACGAGCGGGAGCGAGGGAGTCAACGCGGAACTCCGAACCCGGAAGCCCTCCGCCTGAGAGACATGCAACGTTCGGAGATGCGCCCGCGGCGCGATCTCCCCGGCCCGCATGGCGGCGGGCTTCGGAGCGGCGGGCCCAAGACCGCTTCCGGAGCCTTTTCGACACGCGCATTGCAATGGGCGGTTGGCGCGAATACGTTCTGCGCTTGGTGGAAACGGCAAATTCACAACCTGGGCCCGGGAAGTTGGGGCACGTGCAGCGGAGCCTGGAAGGAGCTCTGCGCGGGCTTGCTTTGACCCGCTCGCGGACGCGCCATTTTTTCCGCCGCCTGATGAAGAAGCCGCGCACGGTGACCGAGGGGCCGAACCTACTCCCCACCCTCATCAAGGTTCTTGCTGCGTTTGCGCGCGCCGACGGGGAGCTGCTGGAGGAGGAAATCGATTCGGGCCTGGGGTTTCTGCGCTACGATTACCCGGACGCCGTCTATTCCGAGCTGCGCAAGCTGTTCCGCGACGCGCTGCACGAGAAGCAGGATCTCAACGAGATGGCGCAGCGCCTCTCCGGGCAGCTCAGCGATGAGCGAAAGATCCTGCTCGGCGTCCAGCTCTACGACCTGATCGCTAAGGCCGGGCTCCGTCAGGACCAGGTGATCGCCTACTATTCGTTCATGTCGCGCCTCGGGATGGCCGAGCAGGCGATTGATATTGTTTACCAGCTCAACTCCGACAACCAGGCGGATCCGACGGTTTACAGGGAGGGGGCCTCCCCGTTGGAGATGGTGAGCTTCGGGCACCCTGACCAGGCGGATGTGGCCCTCGGTGACTTTGCGCCGGACGAGCGCCTCAACGCCTACCGGTACGGGAACCTCGTGATCCTGAAAAACCTGAGCGGGCGCAACCTGGTCGTCCAGGGCCGCGCGCTCAAGCCGGGGGATTTTGCGCGCCTCTATACCGGGCAGCGCGTCCTCATCGACGACCTCGTCCTCGCCTACTCGGACCTCGTCTTCTACTTCAACGCCAAAAAGAACGTCACCCTCCCGGAGATCTTCATCGCGCTCAGCGCGACCGATGAGGTGCGGCTCGAGAAAAGCCGGTCCCGCGACTCCTGCCTGCAGGCGACGTTCGGGCTGCGCGTCCGCGTCCGCTCGCTCCGCAATGTCGATGCCGTGCTCAAGGGGGTCCGCCTCAACGAGGGGGCTGAGGTCGACGCCACGCTCGAGGATAAGATCGTCTTCCACAATGACAGCGAGCTCAACCTCGGCGACCTCCGCCGCCGGGCGCGCTCGTACGGTGGACGCTTCCAGCTCAAAACCTCGAAGAACGAATACCTTGTCTCCAACAATCCGGGGCTGCTCCAGGAGGACGACATCCTTCTCGCCCCGGGCGCCGGCGGGGACGTCCTCCTGAAAATCTCCTGCGACTACGACCGCCGGGAGGGCCGGGTGGAGGTGCTGCAATCCGACCGGCCGATCCTCGTCCGCGGGCTGCCGGTCCGCAACTCCGCCCTCCTCGCCGACGGGGACACGATCCGGGTGGATGTCGGGCAGGTCCTGCGGTGCAACTTCACCGAGCGCCTCATCGAGGAGGAGAGGAACGTGATCCGCTCGATGGAGGTGCGGGACCTCGTGTGCCGGTTCGGAAACCGCGCGGTGGCCATCGACGGCATCTCGTTTTCTGTCGAGCGCGGGGAGATGGTCTGCGTGATGGGTGCCAGCGGGTGCGGCAAGAGCACGCTCCTGCGCGCGCTGTCCGGCCAGTTCCCGCCGCATCAGGGAGACGTGCTCTTCAACAACCGCTCGCTCTACGCGAACTACGACGCCCTCAAAAAGTACGTCACGTACGTCCCCCAGCACGATGCGTTTGACGAGCACCTGACGATCGAGGAAAACCTGAACTTTGCGGCCGCGATCCGGGCCCCCCACCTCTCGCGCCGGGAGCGCCTCCGCCGGATCGACGGCAAGCTCGCCGAGCTCGGGCTCAACGAGCGCCGGAACTTCGTCGTCGGCAGCGCCCACAAAAAGACGCTCAGCGGCGGCGAGCGGAAGCGCCTGAACATCGGGCTCGACATGGTCAGCTCGGCCGATGTCTTCCTCTTTGACGAGCCGACGAGCGGGCTCTCGTCGAAGGACTCGGAACACGTCATCGAGATCATCCGCGGGATGTCGCACAACAAGATCGTCCTCGTCACGATCCACCAGCCGACCTCAAAAATTTTCCAGATGTTTCACAAGGCGGTCCTGCTCGACCGCGGCGGGAAGCTCGTCTTTTTCGGGACCCCGCAGGAGATGCTGAAGTACTTCGCGGAGGCCGAGCACCAGCAGCACTTCGGGACCGCGCTCGGCGGGTGCGAGTCGTGCGGCACGACCCGCCCGGAGTTCATCTTCGACGTGCTCGAAACCCCGCTGCGCGACCTGGGCGGGGATATCATCTTTGAGGAGAACAACCGCGGCCAGCTCATCCCGGCCCGGCGGTTTTCTCCGGACTACTGGCGGGACAAATATGAGGCCTACCGCCTCATGAAAGATGTCCAGCAGGCCCCGGTGCCGAGGGAGGCCGCCCCCCCGCCAGCGCCGATCCGCCGCAAGGCACCGTTCCGCTGGCGCGATGAGTGGCACCAGTTCATCGTCCTGCTCAAGCGGGCGTTTATCAGCAAGCTGCGCAACCCCGCAAACCTGCTCACGACAATTCTGGAGGCTCCCCTGCTGGCGCTGCTCACGGGCATGGTGCTCCGCTACTCGGAGAGCGACGTCTACGATTTTGCGTCGGCCTTCCATATTCCGACCTACCTCTTCCTCTCGCTGGTGGTCGCGATGTTCCTCGGGCTCACCAACAGCGTGGACGACATCATCCGCGACCGGCCGGTCCTGATGCGCGAGAGGAACCTGGATGTCCGCCTGATCTACTACGTGTTGGCGAAGGCGCTTACCCTCGCGGCGTTTGCCGTCGTCCAGTGCGCTCTCTTCGCGCTGATCGGTAACTGGCTGCTCTCGATGCGGGAGGGGTTCTGGATCGTCTTCTGGGCGATGTTCCTCACCACCGGAAGCGGGGTCGCGATCGGCCTTGTGATCTCCTCGCTGGTCGCGGAGAGCAAGACCGGCATCCTGATTATTCCGGCGGTCCTCATCCCGCAGATCATCCTAAGCGGCGCCCTCATCAAATATGAGGAGATGAACAGGAACCTCGACTTCGTCTATTCGATCCAGCAGTGGGTGAGCAAGCACCCGGACAGCGCGATGCCCGCCCGCAGCGACCTCCAGGTCCCGCTGATCTGCGAGTTTATGCCGACCCGCTGGTCGTACGAGTCGCTCGTCTTCTCACAGGCGAAGCTCAACCCGCTCACCCGCCGGCAGGAGATCATCCAGGACCAGATCAACAAGCTCGTCGCCAATAAAAACCCGACCGAGGCGGAGGAGAGCCGACTCGAGGACCTCAAGGATACCCTCGCCGTGCTCTCGGGGCTCGAGGCCTCGGACCCTGCCACCCTGGATGCCCAGTTTAAAAAGATCGATGCGATCCTCGCCGGTGCACCGTTCGATCGGTCGGTCTTTCAGGGGGCCGGCAGCGGGGTGACGGCGGAGCAGCTCTACGTCAACCAGAAGGTCACCGACCTCATCTCGAAGGCCGAGATGGAGCAGAGCGACTACCGCGAAAACCGCCACCTCAACGTCTTTTTCGGCCCGGTGAAAGAATACTTCGGGCTGCGCGCGGGGATCCTCGTCTTCAACTCGCTCGTCCTCATCGGCTCTACGCTCGGGCTGTTTTTTGTCCTGTTCCTGATCCTCCGGACCCAGATCCGCCGCCGTGTCGCCTGAGTGATGAGCGGCTTTCAACTCGCCTCCAGCTACCAGCCCTGCGGCGACCAGGGGCGCGCGATCGAGGGGCTCTCTCGCTCGCTCCTCGCCGGCAACCGCCACCAGACGCTCCTCGGCGTCACCGGCTCGGGAAAGACGTTCACCATGGCGAATGTGATCCGTGACCTCGGCCGCCCGACGCTGATCATGTCGCACAACAAGACGCTCGCCGCACAGCTCTACAGCGAGTTCAAGCAGTTCTTCCCGAAGAATGCCGTCGAGTATTTTGTCAGCTACTTCGACTACTACCAGCCGGAGGCGTACCTGCCGCGCTCGGACACCTTCATCGAGAAGGACTCGTCGATCAACGAGGAGATCGAGCGGCTCCGGCTCTCGGCGGTGAGCTCGCTTCTCACCCACCGCGACACGATCGTCGTCGCGAGCGTCTCGTGCATCTATGGCCTCGCCTCCCCGGAGGATTTTCTCCAGATGCTCGTGACGATCCGCCCCGGCCAGCAGATGACCCGTGAGGCGCTCCTGAGCAAGCTGGTCGAGATGCTCTACGAGCGGAACGACATCGCGTTCACCCGCGGAAAATTTCGCGTGCGCGGCGATGTCGTCGAGGTCCACCCGGCCCAGAACGAGGAGGAGGCGGTACGCATCGAGTTTTTCGGCGACGAGATCGAGCGGATCAGCCTGTTCGATCCGCTCACCGGGCACGTCGCCTCGACGCTCACCGTCTTCACGCTTTTTCCGGCCAAGCAATTTGTCACCCCGGCCGGCAAACTCAACCGCGCGATGGCCGACATCCGGGCGGAGATGGACGCCCGGATCGTCGCGTTCGAGCGCGAGAGCAAGTTTATCGAGGCGCAGCGGATCAAGATGCGCACCGAGTTCGACCTCGAGATGATGCAGGAGATGGGGTACTGCAGCGGGATCGAAAACTACTCGCGCCACCTCACCGGGCGCCCGCCGGGATCCCGGCCGTACACGCTCATGGATTTTCTTCCGAAGGACACCCTGCTCGTGATCGATGAGTCGCACGCGACGGTCCCCCAGATCGGGGGGATGTTCGCCGGTGACCGGTCGAGGAAATCGGTGCTCGTGAACTATGGGTTCCGGCTCCCGAGCGCGCTCGACAACCGGCCGCTCAACTTCGAGGAGTTCATGCAGATGACAGAGCAGATCGTCTACGTCAGCGCAACCCCAGGCCAGTTCGAAATGCGCAACAGCCTCGCCGGAAATACCGGATGGATCGCAAATCCGGAAAAAAAGTTTGCCGAATCTGCGTCCCGCCCGTCCCACCTGGCGCCCGCACAGCAGGACCCGCTTGACGTGACAACTCCGGGCGCTGCCCTCGTGGTCGAGCAGATCATCCGGCCGACCGGGCTCCTCGATCCCAAGATCACGGTCAAGCCGCTCAAGGGGCAGATTGACGTCACGATCGAGCTGTGCCGGAAGAGGATCGAGCTGGGCGAGCGGGTGCTCGTCACGACTCTTACCAAGCGCACCGCCGAGGATCTTGCCGATTACCTCCGCGAGACCGGGCTGAAGGTCCGCTACCTCCACAGCGACATCGACACGATCGAGCGCGTCGAGATCCTGCGCGGCCTCCGCGCCGGCGACTGCGACATCCTGGTCGGGATCAACCTCCTCCGCGAGGGCCTCGACCTCCCCGAGGTCTCGCTGGTCTGCATCCTCGATGCCGACAAGGAGGGGTACCTGCGCAGCCAGACCAGCCTGATCCAGACGGCCGGCCGCGCCGCGCGGCACCTCAACGGCGAGGTCGTCCTCTTTGCCGATACCATGACGGGAAGCATCCGCGCCTTGCTCGAAGTCAGCGACTACCGGCGGAGCCGGCAGGAGGAATACAACCGCAAGCACAACATCACGCCGGTCAGCGTCAAGCGGGCGGTCCAGGAAAGCCTCCACACGATCCTCAAGGCGCGCGAGATCGAGCAGGGCATCGTGAAGGAAGATGCCGCCTCGTTCGACCTCCACGAGCTCGTCCGCGAGCTGGAGAGCGACATGGCCACGGCCGCGGCCAACCTGGAATACGAGCGCGCCGCCCTGCTGCGGGACCAGATCATCGAGCTCAAAGCCGGCACCTCAAATGTCGAGCCGCGCTCACGCGGGAGCTATCCGAAACCCTCCCGAAAAAAGCGCGGCTGAGCCCATGAAGCCCCATCGGGGCTTGATCCTCCAGCCCAGGGCAAGCGAAGCGCCGCCCTGGGTTTTTGGGGGGGAATGCGCATCCGCCCTGTAGGGGCAGCATCCGAAATGGTCCGGTCCATTCGCGGTGGAAGAGGCACGGGGCACCGCCGTGCCCGCCAACATTCAAAATCCCGCGCTTGCATGCCGGCAGGTCCTTTCCTTTACTACCCCCTCCATGTCGTCAGAATCCGGCCACTCCAGAAAAAACCCGTTTCGCGCAGCACTTGCCACCAACCGCAGGCTGACCGCCGAAGGCTCGAATAAAGACACCCGCCATTTCGAAATTTCCTTGGTCGGCTCCGGCCTCAGCTACGAGGTCGGCGATTCGCTGGGCGTGTTTCCGACGAACGATCCGGCGCTCGTGGAGCTGGTCCTCCAGGAACTCGGGCACACGGGCGCCGAGCCGGTCACCACCACCGACGGCGTGCCCGCCACCCTCCGCGAGGCCCTGCTGACGGCGTTCATCCTCACCGAGCCGTCGAAGCAGTTCCTCCAGGCGGTCGCCGAAAAAGACAGCTCCGGGATCTTCCTGAAAACCCTGCTCGACCCGGCCGCGAAGCCTGACCTCGAGCACTTCCTCTGGGGCCGCGATGTCCTCGACGTGCTCCAGGAGTTTTCTGCGGCGCGGTTTTCTCCGGAGGAATTTGTGAAGCTGCTGCGGAAGCTTCAGCCGAGGCTCTACTCGATCGCCTCGTCGCAGAAAGCCGTCGGCGATTCCGTCCACCTCACCGTTGCGGTCGTCAAGTTCCGCGTGCCGCACAACCCGCGCGAGCGCGGCGGGGTCTGCTCGACATTCCTCGCCGAGCGCGCGGGATCCGGCGTCCCGGTTTTTGTGCACAGCGCCAAGCATTTCCGCCTGCCGGAGGATCCGTCGACCCCGATCATCATGGTCGGCC
>JBGTAT010000089.1:0-5500 GCA_041749755.1 Terrimicrobiaceae bacterium
GCGCCGCCAGCGCCCGCCCCATTATCTTCGCCGGACCGGCGGACTCCGAGTGCGCCCGCGCCATCCTCGAAAACCAGATGGGGCTCGTCGTTCCCGACCGCGATGGGCCCGCCCTCGCCGAAGCCGCCCGAACCCTGGCCCAAAACCCGGAGCTCTGCCGCCAGATGTCCGCCGCCGCCTCCCATTTCAGCCAGGCGCATCGCCTCCAACAGAGCGGAGACCGCTTCGACGCGCTGCTCCGAAAATTTTAAATAACGACCAAAGCAATCGTTTTTATTGTTGACGGGTTTTTAATACGATCTAATCAGTCGTATATGTTTAAAAAACTAGGCAAGACAACGAGGGCGGCCATTTTGGTCGCGGGACTGGTAGCTGTGGGGCATGTGGCGGAGGCCGAGGAATCTGGGCTGGCCCGGTGGTGGGAGGGGAAGTATGGCACCGGGAACTGGTTTGGGGTCCGGGACGATCTGGTCGATCGTGGGGTGATGCTGAGCGGGGAGTGGAAGGCGAATTTTTTCTGGAATGTGGACGGCGGGGTGCAGCAGCGGTTCGGGTATGACGACGAGTTCAAGTTTCGGGTTCTATTGGATGCGGAGAAGCTGACCGGGTGGGAGGCGCTCGAGGGGCTGACGCTTTATTCTGATGTCAGGTATCGCGGGGGGGCCGGGGTGAACAAGTGGGTGGGGGCGAGCAGCAACTTTGCGCCGAGCACGTTTCAGGGCGGGCGCCTGTGGAGGTTTCAGAACGCGTATGCGACGTACACGACGCCCGAGCTTTTTTGGGTGAAGAAGTTCCTCACGGTTTCCGGCGGATGGCAGAACCCGACCGACCACTTCATCACGCAGCCGCTGAACAAGTTTTTCCTGAACAACACGTTTACGTCCGGGCGCGGGCTGAGCTCGAACGGGATTCCGTGGGGCGGGAGCTATGCGGCGTGGGGCGGGTACTTGAAGGTGAACCCGAATGACTGGTACTATGCGCAGGCCGGCCTCTATCTGGCGATCCCGCAGGGGACGGCGACAAACAACCACGGGCTCGACTTTGCCGGCTACCGGATCAATCCGAATTTGAACGGCCTGTTTTTTCTGGCCGAGACCGGGGTGACTCCGAAGATCGGGGATCTGCCCGGCCGGTATGCGGCGGGGCTGATTTACTGGGGGGTCGAGAACCGGTCGTTCTACGGGCAGAACGCCGACCAGAAGCTCGCGTTCTACTGGCAGGCCGACCAGCAGATCACCCGCGAGCCCGCCGGGGAGGAGAGCGCCCCGTTGGCGAAGGGTCCATCCGATGGAAAAAAAGCGGTCGTCGAAAAATCGAAGCCGAAGAAAAGCGATCAGGGCCTTTACCTGTTCAGCCTCATCAATTTTGCCCCGGCGTATAACAACAACGTGCCGTTCTATTTTCAGACCGGGCTCGTTTACAAGGGGCTGATCCCCCGCCGCGACAGCGATCAGGCCGGCGTGGCTCTCGCCTATGGGAGCTACAGCTTCAACAAGCAGGTGGTGGACGAGGACCGCGGGCGACCGGTGCAGACGTACGAGGGGGTCCTGGAATTTGACTACCGCGTCCAGCTCAACAAGTGGGCGTACGTGCAGCCCTCGCTGCAATACATCATCCGTCCGGGCGCAGCCGGGCTCACTCCCAATGCGACGGTCCTGGGGTTCCAGGCCGGCGTGACATTCTAACCAACCACAATAAAACCTAAAAAACATGAAAACGATTCTGATGACACTTGCGGTGGCGGCGGCCGCCATTCTTCAGGCCGGGGCGCAGAGCACCGAGCTGTTGAACGTATCCTACGACCCGACGCGCGAGCTCTACACCGAGTTTAACGCGGCGTTTGCGAAGCACTGGAAAGAGAAGACCGGGAAGGAGGTGGCGATCAACCAATCCCACGGCGGGTCGGGCAAGCAGGCCCGCTCGATCATCGACGGGATCCCGGCCGATGTGGCGACGCTGGCGCTCGCCTACGACATCGACGAGCTCGCCGCGAAAGGCGGGCTCATCCCGGCCGATTGGCAGAAGCGGCTCCCGCACAACAGCTCGCCGTACACGTCGACGATCGTCCTGGTCGTGCGCAAGGGAAACCCGAAAGGCATCCGCGACTGGGGCGACCTCGCGAAGGAAGGCGTGCAGGTGATCACCCCGAACCCGAAGACCTCGGGCGGCGCAAGGTGGAACTTTCTGGCCGCGTGGGCGTGGGCGGAAAAGCAGGGCGGCGGCGCGCAGGAGTTTGTCACCAAGCTCTATAAAAATGTTCCCGTCCTCGACTCCGGCGCGCGGGGCTCGACGATTACGTTCTCGGAGCGCGGGATCGGCGATGTTTTCCTCTCGTGGGAAAACGAAGCCTACCTGATCCAGAAGGAAAAGCCCGGCGAGTTCGAGATCATCGCCCCCTCGCTGAGCATTTTGGCCGAGCCCCCGGTGACGGTTGTGGACAAGGTCGTCGACCGGCGGGGGACCCGTGAGGTCGCAACCGCCTACTTGGAATATTTATACTCGGAGGTCGGGCAGGAGATCGCCGGAAAAAACTTCTACCGCCCGACGTCGGCGGCCGCGCAGGCGAAATTCGCCGCGCAGTTTCCAAAAATCGACCTCGTCACGATCGACGGCCAGTTCGGCGGCTGGGCGGCCGCACAGAAAAAGTTTTTTGCCGACGGCGGAATTTTTGATGCCATCTACCAACCCACAAAATAAAACCATGCCAATCCACAACATCGTCACGATCGGCTGCAGCACCGGCGAGAGGTACCTGAGCACCGCCCTGGCGGATGAGGCCCGGAACGCCGTCACGTAAAGGGATGCCCGTATCCATCAGCCCGGAGCGAGGGAAACCCCGCCGAAATCTGAGCCGGCTTCTGGCCCCCTTGGAGGAGATCTCCGCTGGCTCGGATACGCTCTTCTCGGCGCCGCTCGGCTACCGCGACTCGCGTGGGGAACCCGGGGTGCTCCCGCGGTTCCTCTTCACCGGGCCCGGCGACCGGCGGAGCTTCCTCCGGGTTGGGATTTTTGCGGGCGTCCATGGGGATGAGCCCGCCGGCTGCCAGGCCGCTCTGGAGCTGCTCAGCCGCCTTCAAGACGATCCCGCCCCCGCCCGGGGATACGAGCTGTTTGTCTATCCGGTCTGCAATCCGTGGGGATACTCGCGCGATGCGCGCTGGCTCAAAAGCGGCGCGGATATGAATCGCGAATTCTGGCGCGGCAGCGATGAGATCGAGGTCCTTGTGCTCGAGGGCCAGCTCATGAAGCTCGCGTTTGACGGGGTCGTTTCGCTTCACGCCGACGACACCTCGCCGGGCCTTTACGGGTTTGTGAAGGGACACCAGTTAACGCGTCACGTGCTCGAGCCCAGCCTCGAGGCAGCCTCGCGGTTCCTGCCCCGCAACTCGCATGGCAGCATCGACAACTTCCGCGCCAGCGAGGGCGTTATTGAAGATGGCTACACCGGGATCCTCGGAGCCCCGCCCACACAAAAACCCCGCCCGTTCGAAATCGTGTTTGAGACACCCCACCACGCGGCGGTCGACCTCCAGGTCGAGGCCCACATCGCCGCCGTCCTCACCATGCTCGAACGATTCCGCGGCATGATCGCCGAGGGGCAAAATATTTAAGCCTATAGACCGCAGTGTAAATTACCATGAAGGGCATGAAGAGCATGAAGATGAATGATTTTGACATCTTCTTGTGCTGCAATGGCCTTTTAGGTGAGATTGCTGGCGGGTTTTCCAAGCCGTTTTCTCCTCGGACCCTTCATGGCCTTCATGGTGAATTTCCCGGTTTTTCAGAATCCCATTGCGGGATGTAGGTTAATGGCCTGCCCTCAGGCGACGGCAAAGTCGACCTGCTGTTTAAACATGTCGACCCGCGCGACGACGACCTCGATGTGGTCGCCGACGCGGTAGACCTTCTTCGTGCTGCGTCCGACGAGCCGGCCCTTCGCGACATCGGCGATGTAGAAGTCGCCGGCCAGCGAGGAGATGTGGACGAGCCCGCCGAGGAGAAATTCGGGGAGCTCGACAAACATCCCGAAGTTCCGGACGTCCATGATCGTGGCTTGGAACGAGTGGCCGGTCCGCTTGGCGACCTGGAGCTGGAAGTACTCGAGCTTTTTGAGGCGCACCGATTCGCGTTCGGCATCCGAGGCAGTCCGCTCGGTTGTCGAGAGGTGCTCGCAGATCGTGTTCAGCGACTGCGAGTCCGGCCCGGACTTCGTGAGGCCGAGGAGCCGCTCGAGCGCGCGGTGGACGACGAGGTCGCTGTACCGGCGGATCGGGCTGGTGAAGTGCGTGTAGTCAGGCTTGGCGAGCCCGAAGTGCCCGATCGGGTCGGGCGAGTAACGGGCGCGCTTGAGGCTTTTTAAAAGCGCCACCTTCACCGCCGACTCGTGCGGCTGCCCGCGCAGGCCGCTCAGCAATTTTTTGAGCTCCTCGCGATTCGTGAGGTCCCCGGCCTTGACCCCCTGGGACTGGGCAAACTCGCGGAACTCGACGAGCTTTTCCGGGTCCGGCTTTTCGTGGACCCGGTACATCGCGGGCTGCCGCTTCACCTTGAGCTCGCGGCCGACGAGTTCGTTGGCGAGGAGCATCATCTCCTCGATGAGCTGGTGCGAGATGTCATTTTCCACCCGCTCGAGGCGGACCGGCTTTCCTGACGCGTCCAGCCAGACCTTGAGCTCCGGGAAATCCAGATCCAGCGATCCGGCCGCGAAGCGCTTTTTCCGGAGCAGCGAGGAGACCTCCCAGGCGGTGTGCACGTTTTCGGCGAGCGTATCCCCGCGGGGGGGAAGGCTCAAAATCTCAAACGCCTGCTTGTAGGTGAGCCGGACCGCGCTGCGGATCACCGTCTTGGCGAACCGCACCGCGCGCACGTTCCCGTCCCGGCCGATCTCGGCAAACACCGAGAACGCCATCCGGTCGACGCCGGGCTTGAGGCTGCAGATCCCGTTGCTGAGCGCTTCCGGAAGCATCGGGATCACCCGGTCGACCAGATAGACGCTGTTCCCGCGCACCTGCGCCTCGCGGTCCAGCTCGGACTTCGGCCGCACGTAGTGCGACACGTCGGCGATGTGGATCCCGACGTTCCACCCGTGCGCGGTCCGCTCGACATCGATGGCGTCGTCGAAATCTTTGGCGTCATCCGGGTCGATCGTGAAGATGAACCGCTTGCGAAGGTCCTCGCGCTTGGCGGCCTCGTGCGGGTCGACCTCCGGCGAGACGTGGCCGGCATCGCGGAGCACGGTCGGCGGAAACTCGACCGGAAGCCGGTGCTTGCGGATGATCGAGAGCATGTCCACTCCCGGCTTGCCGACCGGTCCGAGCACCTCGATGAGGTGCCCCTCGGGGTTCACGTGCCGCGACGGCCACGCGTCGAGGTGCGCGACCACCTTGTCGCCAATCTTGGCGCCCAACTCGGCGGCCGGCGGCTGCAGGTAGAGGTTGTGCACAAACCTCGGGTCGTCGGCGACCAGGTAAAAAAAGTTATCCGACTTCTGGAGGGTTCC
>JBGTAT010000090.1:0-4378 GCA_041749755.1 Terrimicrobiaceae bacterium
GGACCCAGCGCGGCACCGGCGGCATCAAGCGAAGCCCTCGACCTGGCGAACAGTTTTTACTCCCGCAAGATGTATGACCTGGCAGTGCCGGAGTACGAGCGGTTCTTGATTTCGTCTCCCTCCGGGGGAGCCGGAAGAGACGCTGCCATGTTCCGGCTGGCCGAATGCCACCGGATCCTTGGCAACCTTCCTGCAGCGCGCGCCGGCTACGAGCGGCTTGTGATGGAATTCCGAAAAGGCGAGTTTGCGGGCTCGGGGGCGTACCGACTGGGCGAGTACCTGTTCGGCGATAAGATTTACGACGCGGCGCACATCCAGTTTCAGACCGCCGCCCGGGAGGCCAAAGACGGGGAGGTCCGCTTGACCGCGCTCTACTTCTCGGCACGAAGCCTGGATTACCTTGAGCGCGACGCGGAGGCCCGGGATGGATATGCCGCGGTTGTTGCGGTCGAAGGGAAAAACCCCTACCGCAACCATGCCCGGATGGCGCTGGCCGGGATCCTGGCCAGCGCTGGCGAAAAAGAAAAAGCTCTCGAGGCGTACGAGGCGCTCGTGAAGGGGGCCGACGATCCAAAGCTCGTGGCGGAGGCCGCCGTCAAGGCTGCCGGGATCGCTGCCGACACCGGGAAGCCTGACCGCGCGCTCGCTCTCTTCAAGAAGGTTTTGGGTGAGTCCGGGGCGGCGGAATGGAAGCCGGTCGCGGCGATCGGGGCCATGCGGCTTTCCTACCAGGCCTCCGATTATCCGGCCGTCGTGGCATTGGCCGCCGAGGCCGCCTCGCTTCCTCCCGACCTGCGGGCGGAGGCTCTCCAGCTGCTTGCCGGCTCGTACCGTCAGACCGGAAACAATCTGGATGCCCGGAGGACCTACGACGTGCTTCTGAAGGAATTTCCCGAATCTGCCGGGGCCGATGAGGCCCAGTTCCAGCGCCTGGTCAGCCTCTACGCCCTGAAGGACAAAAACCTGGTCGAGGAGATCGACGCCTTCCTGCAGCGTACGACAAATCCGAAGGACCGCACCCAGGCCCAGCTCCTGAAGGCCGAGACGCTTTTTAAGAGAGGCGACTATGCCGGGGCAGGGAAGGCCTATGAGACGCTGCTCACGCGCGAACTCAGCGACGACGTGAAGTCCGATGCCACCTACAAGCTGGCATGGTGCCTGGCCTCCACGGGCGACCATCCGGCCGCCGCCTCGGTTTACTCCACGTTTCTTTCGAACTACCCCGACCACAAGCTGGCCTCGACCGCGCTCGCGCAGCGGGCGCTCGCCAAGCAGGAGAGCAAGGCGTTCGAATCCGCTATCGAAGACTTTGATGCCCTCTCCGCAAAATACCCCGGCACGAAGGAACATGAGCTCGCCCTTCAGCAGAAGGCCCTGATTCTCGGCCAGCAGCAGAAGTATCCCGAAATGGCTCAGGCGTTTGACAAGCTGCTCGCGGAATTCCCGAAATCCGCCGCGGCGGGACAGGCGAACTTTTGGCTCGGGTGGGCGGACTTTGAGCAGAAGGAATATGCGAGGGCCATCGAGCGCCTCACCTCCGCGCGCTCGCTGGATCCCGCCCAATATGGAGAGCGCGCCACGCTGAGGATTATCCTGGCCCAGTACTACTTGGAAAACCGGGAAGCCGTCCTGCGCGAGGCGTCCTCTTACAAAGGCGGAAACCTTCCCTCCGAGATTTCGCTCTGGCTCGCGTCGAAGTTTGTGGATGATGGCGCGTACGCGAAGGCGGAGGCGCTTCTGCTGCCGCTGACCTCCAACCCGGCGGCCCTGCCCCCGGACGCCTGGATCCAGCTGGCAGAGTGCCAGATCCGGCTGGGAAAATTCCGGGACGCGCGCGGTCCGGCGGAAAAATTTCTTGAGACCGCCCGGGATCCGGCCTCCCGCTCGCGGGCGCTTCTCGCGCGGGCGAAGATCCAGCTCGGGCTCAAGCAGTTTGCCGCCGCGTCCGCCGATGTGAACGAAGCTCTCCTCCTCCAGCCCGAGGGCCGCCTGAATGCCGAGGGGCGCCTGGTGCAGGGCGATATCCTCCTCGCCCAATCCGATTTTGGCAGCGCCGCCCGCGCGTACATGACGGTTTCCGTGCTCCTCGACGATCCCGGGATCACGCCGCGCGCGCTTCAGAAAGCGGCGGATGCCTACAAGCGCGCGAACGACCCCTTCGAGTCGGAAAAGGCCCTGGCCGAGCTCCGCCAGAGGTACCCGGACTTTTACAAATCTGCCCAACTGCCAAAATCCAAATCATGAACCGAATTTTGTTGCTGCTGGTTTTGTCTGCTTCCCTGGCCTCAGCGGAGCCGGCCCTTCGCGATGAGCCCCTGCCCGAGGTGAAGGCCTCGCTGCAAATTCCGCCCGACTGGAAGGTGACGTCCGAGAGCGAGGATGGGGTGTTTGTCTACCATCTGGTCAGGCCGGCGACGAGTGGCGGGAGCGACGGGCATCCGATCACGCTGAGCGTCACGACCAAGGTCCCCGAGCGGGCGGAGCAATCGCCCGCCGAATATGCGGCCGCCCTTTTGGATATGTCGCAGGACGACGGCCCGGCCGCCCCGGTTCAGAAAGTGGAAGTAAGCGGGCTTCCCGCGCTGCGCACGGAATACCAGTTCGACGGGGATGCCGGGAAAATGCGGGCGGTCAACGTGGCGGTCCCGAACGATAAGACCGGCACGCTTTACTTTTTTGCGTGGCAGGCTCCGCTCGACGAGCCGCTCGAGGTCGAGGCGCTGCGCGAAAAGGTCGTGGTGTCGGCGAAACTCGATCCGGGGTTCTGATCCCGCCTGCCACGATGAGAAACCTTCTGACATTCCTGGCGTTTGTGGCGCTGAGCGCAGCTGTTGTCGGGCTTTTGTTTTTGTGGAAGTCCACCCCGGTCCAGGCCCCCGCATTGGCTCCGTCTGCCCGCTCGCTTCTGGAGCAGACCGACGAAGAATTTACCTCATTGGTCGGGCGGGTCCTGCCCTCGGTGGTGAGCATCAATGCGCTCCCGGCCGATGCCGTGGATCCCCGCGCCGCCCTGCTCCGGCGGCTGATCGGCAGCGCGCCGGAAGGTGGCCAACCGCCCGACTTGGGGTCCGGGGCGATCGTCTCGGGGGATGGCTACATCGTGACGAACTGGCACGTCATCGCCAAGGCCGCGGCCGTCGAGATCCACCTCAATGACGGGAGGACGCTTCCCGCCAAATTTGTCGGGGCCGACCGGATGTCGGATGTCGCGATCCTGAAAATCGAGGCGGCCGGGCTCTCGCCGCTGGAGTTTGGAAACTCCGATGAGGTAAGGATCGGCCAGATGGTGATCGCCGTGGGGAACCCTTTCGGCCTTCAGGAGACGGTCACCAAAGGGATCGTCAGCGGCAAGGGGCGGCGGATGATGAGCGAGGAGGCAAATGATTTTCTCCAGACCGATGCCCCGATCAATCCCGGAAACTCGGGCGGCCCGCTTGTTGACCGGAATGGGAAAATCATCGCGATCAACAACGCCGTGATCCGGAATACCGACGGGATCGGGTTTGCGATTCCGGCAAATGCGGTGAAGCGGATCTTTGAAAGCATCCGGGATTTTGGGCGGGTGATCCGCCCTTGGTTTGGAGTTTCAATGATGCCGCTGACTCCGGGGATGGCGAGGGAGCTGAACCTGCCCGACGCCCGCGGCGCGTTCGTCCAGTCGATCATGGCGGGGTCCCCTGCCGCGCGGGCCGGCCTCGAGCCGGGCGACGTGATCGTGTCTTATAACGGCCGCCCGGTCGCAGACTGGAGCGACCTTCGCAACCGGGTCGTCGAGACCGAGCCCGGCAAGCTTGTCGTGATCGGGGTCCTCCGCGCCGGCAAGCCGCTCACCCTGCAGGCCACGATCGAAAAACAGCCCGCAGATTAGAACTTTTGTTTTTTTATGAAGCCGCTAAAATGCCAAGCCTTGTGACCTCCTCCGCCCACAATCTTCCGCAAATCCCGCGTCAGCCAATGGGGGCGACGTTCGCCGTCGCCGTTGGAATTCTCGGGTTCGTCCTGATCCTTCAATTTTTTGCTGTCGGCTGGTATTTCCTGCCGATCCTGCGCGACAAGGTCGTCGAGAGCGCCCGGGTCGAGAGCGTGCAGCCGGCCGCAGAGGCCCCCGTCCAGGCCCAGGGGAATCCTGCGCCGCCCGAGCGCGCCCAACCGGATCCCGCGCTAGTCCAGAAGATCAGCCGCCTCGTGACCGAGTCCGACCGGACCTACCGGGTCGGGGACTTTGACGCTTCTTTGAAGGGGATCAACGAGGCGGCACAGCTGCTGCCGAACGACCCCGGCATCCTCCTCCGGCGCGCCCGCCTCCTGGAGAGCATGCAGCAGCCCGCGGAGGCGGCGGACGATTACGCCCGCGTGGCCGCCCTGCCCGGGCTCTCCG
>JBGTAT010000091.1:0-15181 GCA_041749755.1 Terrimicrobiaceae bacterium
CGCGGGGTCGGGACGGTCTCCGAGCCGCCCGGCGGCTTCAAGAACCCGTTGGCGCACTTCGTCCGAGACGTAACCCGAGTTTTGCAGCACGCGCCCGACGGTTGTTTTTCCCACGCCGGATTCCTTTGCAATGGACCGGTAATTAGGGAGAGGGAGATCGCTGGGCATCGACAAAACCTACGATGGGGAGCCTTCCGACGGAAGGCGATTTGTCGTGAGCAGAGAAGATTGTGGGACAAGGCCCATGGAACGGGGACTTTCTTTTGAAAGCCTTCGTGGGAAGATTTCCCCAACTCCCCACCCCATGACTTCCCTGCATTTTCCCCGGCCCCTCAGCGGGTTCTCCCTGCTGGAGCTCCTGGTGGTCGTGGCAGTCATCGCCCTGCTGGCCGGGCTGGCGGCAAGCGGATTGCAGGGGAGGGATGGGTCGAAGCTCCGCACCGCGCAGGAGGTGCTCATCTCGCAGGTCCAGGCAGCCCGGAATACCGCGCTTGCAAGAAATACCGCCTGCCGCCTGCTGGTGGATGCCGGCACCGACCAGGAAAACGGGCGCCGCCGGCTGGCCCTTGCGGTGAAGTCACAATCGGATCCGACGAAATGGGAAGTTCTCGGAGTTCCGATCAAGCTGCCCGACGGGACCGCCTTGCTGGTGGCGGACGGAGCCACGCCGGCATCCACCCAGGGAGGGACGTCCGATGCACCGCAAACGCTCTCGGGGAGCGCTCTGATCGGGGCAGACTCGCTGGTTTCCACTGATTGGTACTTTCTCGAGTTTGACCCGTCCGGCACCTGCGAGGCCAACGCGGGCGCGATCCTCGTCGTCGGCAGCGTGCGGCACGACGGCAGCGCTTGGATCCGGAAAACCCCCGACCTGATTCGCGGGGTGATGGTGCGCCGCGCCGGGCAGGCCAGCGCTTTTGTAAACCCCGACCACATCCGGGAAGCCTACAACGCGCTATGACCGGCAAGGGAAAATGCGGAATACGGAACCCGGAATCCGGGAAGCGATTCTCCGTGCGTCCCGCCCGGCCTGCCGGCTTTTCCGCTTTCCACTTTCCGCTTTCCGCTTTTTCCCTCGTCGAGGTCGTCCTGGCGATCGGGATCTTTTCGTTTGCGATGGTCGCGATCCTCGGGCTTTTCGGATCCTCGATAGGCGGTGTGAAAAAGCTCGCCGACCGGGATGTGCTGGTGGCGGCAGGGAGCATGGTTGCCGAAAAGTGGGGCACCCTCACCCGGGCCGAACTGGCCGGCCTCCCTCCAGGAACAAATCCCGGCGGAAGGCCGACATTTTATGCGTATGCGAGCCGGTCGCCCAGCGCCACCGATGCCTTCGCGACCAACGAATCGCTCGCATTTACCACCAACACGCCCCCGGCAGCCTCCGAGGTGGCGGGTGGACGCGTGATCCGCGACAGGATTTTTCGCGCCCAGGAATCCACCTCATCGGAATTCGCGTTCGGCGCGACCAACGTCTCGTTTCCCGTGCGCGTCGTTGTGGATCTGCTGGCGCCCGGGCAGGACAACGAAACGCCTTCCATGTCATGGAGCTTCCACCGGGTGCTCGTGCCCTCGCAATGAATCTGTCACACCCAAGCCGGAGGGGTTTCACCATCCTCGAGCTTCTCGTCGCCACGGCGGTGATGGCCCTCTTTCTGGTGCTGGCCAGCCAGGTTGTCTCGAGCAGCCTGAGCCAGTGGGGGTTCGCGAATGACAAGATGTCCGCCAACCTCCAGGCCCGCCTCGCCTTCGACTGGCTCGGGCGCGACCTCCAGTCGGTCTGCCTCGCCGACGACGGATCCGAGTGGCTGCGGATCGAGCCGTCCGACTCGGCCCAAACCACCGACGACCATGGCCACGCGATGAAGGGATCGTGGCTGATGTGTTACACCCAGCCCGCGCAGCCGCACACGGATCCCGCAAACACCACCGCCCAAAAAATTTCCGGGCCTGTCGCGGTCAGCTACTCGCTCGGCTACCTCGACCCCATGGTCAACAACGGCTCGCGCAAGCAATTCGCGCTTCTGCGCACGTCGGTCAACCCGCGCGACACATTTGAAAATATGGGGGTTGGCAACCTCCGCACCGACTTTTGGAAACCAGGCGTCCTCGGCTTCACCACGATCCGTCCGGAGGACATCCTCGCCGACAATGTCGTGGGATTCCGGGTCGTTGCCGAGTTCCTCCCGGCTGGTGCCACCACCCCGCTGCTCAGCGATCCCGCGCAGGAATTTGCCTATGGGCCGGACGGGGTGATCTCAGCCAATGGCAGCACGTATCCCGGCGCCACGCTCACGGCATTTGAGATCACACTTTGGCTCCTTGACACGAAATCCGCTGCGCGCATGAACTCGGGCGGTGCCAACCTCGCCGACTCGGCCGCATCGTTCACAAAACGGATCCCAATCCTCGCAAGATGAAAATTTTTTCTCTCATTGCCGCGCTCTGCGTCGGCCTCCCGGTCGCGGTTCTTGCGGAGGCGTCCGCCTTCCCGCTTTCGTTCAACGGCATCGCCAACGTCTCCCTCGACGACCCGATTTCGGGCGACGGCACCGGGGGGTGGACCGACGAGGGGCCGGAGAATTCGCTCGACGCCTTTCCTGCCGGACGCTTCGAATTTGCGGGCATCCCGTTCGACATTCCCGCCGATGCCCCAGCGGTCATCGCGCCGAGGGGCAGGGCCTGGACCAGCGCGCCGACGGAGTTTGTTATCCCCGCCGCAGGGCTGAAAGGCCGCGGGCTTTTCCTCCTGAGCGCCCATGCGTGGGAGGACGGTCCGGTCGAGCTGGCGCGGCTTATCGTGCGCTATGAAAGCGGGCGCGAAGATTCTCTTCCGATCATCAACCTCACGCACACCGGCCCGTGGTGGAACCCGCTCAGCCTGCCGGCAGCCCCCGTGGCATGGCGCGGACAAAACCGCCATGGGATGGGCGTTGGCGTTTATCTCGCCGGCTACGACCTCGCGGACGAGCCGCTGGCATCGGTCACCGTCAAGGCAAGCCCTCTCGGCGGACAGCTCCTCATTCTCGGGCTTACCATCTCCGGGAGACCGACATCCTCCCTGCCAAACCAGCCGGCATGGATCCGGGACGAGGGCGCGAATCCGCCGGGGTTTCCTCTGGCCCGTCCGGCCGATCCCGCCGTCGCACCGGTCTGGCAAACAATCTCCAGCAGCGCGCCCAACGTGGCTGGCCGAAGCCTTCTCATGGAACTCGACCCGTCGCTCTCTGCTCCGTCCTCAGAGCAGGCGACGGATGTCGTCCGCCTGCTCAAGTCGCTCGGCTACACCGGCGCAAGGCTCGCCCCGCTTGACCCGATTCTTGCATGGCCGGATCCGGCGCCCGTGCGCGGACTTCTCGCCGCGCTCGATGCTGCCGGTCTTCAGTCCTCGGTGACGCTGGCCGGCGGGCGTCCCTATTCCTCCAAGGACGACGTCGCTGCCTACCGCGAGCTCGATCCTCGTCTCGGCGAGGTGTTCTTTGTCGATCCCGCCGCCACAATAGTCCTCGACCGAGATCTTGCGGCGTTTTGGAAATCCCCGCCGGTCCCGGCGCTCGCATCGTCTTCGATCCTCTACGATAGCGGCCTCCTGAGCTACCACATCGAGGACATGACCCGTCCCCACCGGCGGATGCTCATGAACCGCTGGGCCGAATGGCTCCGTACCCGCCACGGAGATCAGGCCGGGCTGGAAAAGGCGTGGCAGGTCCCGGGCCAGGCCACGCCGCTCTTCCCCGACGACAACCTCTCCCGCTCGAAGGTCGACCTTCTCAGCTTTTCCAACATCCTTGCCGCATCCCCCCGGCTGCGCAAACGGATCGCCGATCAGGTCGAATTCCTCGACATGGTCCAGCGCGAGTGGTTCAGCGCCCAAAAGAAATTTGCCGATGCCTCGCTGCCTTCCGCGCTCTGGAGCACGACCGCATGGATTGCCCCGTCGTGGCTGCGCGACATCCAGACCGGGCTCTCCGCCTCGCTGGACGTCGTGGAAGAACGCGCGGAGCTGCTGCGGCCGAGCGTTCCGCAGGCGGACGGAAAATCACCGTTCCTGAATATCTCCGCGCTCTCCGAGCCCGGCCTCGCCGATTTTCTGACCCCGTATTACCGGATCGCCGGAAAGCCGTTCCTCGTCTGGGACTCCACTGGCATGTGGCCGGGCGACCGCGACTTCCTCCGCGTCCTCCGCACGATGGCCGCCGCCTCGCTCCAGGGGTGGGACGGAATCCTTCACCGAAAGCTCTATTCGACAGATTTCCCGGAGACGCTTGAGGAGGCTGGCTCCGTGCCAGCACCCGCACTGCAAAACCCGGCGTTCCTTGCGATCCTCCCGCTTGGCCGCCACCTCTTCCTCCGCGGCGATCTGGATCCCGCGCCCCCGGTGCTTCGCCGCCAGCTCCTCCTGCCGTCAGACATCGTCTCCAAGTTGCCCGCTGTGCCTTCCCTAACCAACCCGCTCGGCGACCAATATCCGTCCTGGTTGCCATTTGCTGGACGCGTTGATGCCGGAACCGGTCTCCCCGACTGGCGCGACGAGGCGGCTTTGGAAAAATCCCACGCGGACGGATCGGTCACCTCGCTCACTGGCCAGCTTGCGATCCGCCCCGCAGAGGACCTTATGGAAATCCGGACCGCTCGCACGCTCGCCCTTGCTGGCTCGCTCAGCGGACATTCCACGAAATCCGACGCCGCGCGCATCGAAAAAATCACCGGCTCCGGAGCCGCCTACATGACGACGCTCGACGGGCTTTCGCTTTCCGAATCTCATGCGATCCTCCTCGGCCTGGTCGGCCCCTGCAACAACTCCGGAACGTCTGTTGAACGCAGCACCGAGCCCCGGGGAATCCATCCGGCCGTCTGGAAAATCTCAGATCCCGGCAAGGCCCCGATCCTCATGGATCCTGTTTCCGCCACGTTTTCCCTGCGGCCAGACAAGCCCGGCAAGTGGACCCTCACCGCGCTCGATGCGTTCGGACGTCCGGTCGCCTCCGATCCCACCATGGTTGAGCCCCAGCCTGATGGCGGGCTCAGCCTCGCTCTCGACAACAGCACCCACCGCGCCCCCCTCTTCCTCCTCCGCCATGAGAGCAAGTAATATCAATCACGCCGACTCTGCTGTTCGTAGTTCCGCTTTGAGGCGGCGGTCGATCGGCGTGGCGCTCACTGAAGAAGCACCGCATAAATGCGGAACTCCAAACAAGCGCACTGCCGCCTTTGCCACCGTCCTCTCCCTTCTCATCGTCGCCCTGCTCGTCGTCGTCCTCGTCGGAGCCGCCATGCTCCTCCGCGTCGAAACCTTCACCTCCTCAAACGCTCAAAAAATCGCCGGGGCGCGGCAGAACGCGATCTACGGCATGGAAATGGCGATCGCCGACCTCCAGGAACTAGCCGGCCCGGACCAGCGCGTCACCGCAACCGCTGAGCTCAACCGCAATGCGACCGATCCTGTCTGGATCCCAGCGTATCTTCCCGGGGGAACCGCAACCAACGCCCCCACAACGCCAGCAAAGAATTGGACCGGGGTCTGGGATGTTTCGAAAACCCGCTATCTACCGGACACCACCACGCCCGGACGCGTCCTCTCAAATGTCGGCAACGGCACAACACAGGTCTCGCCCGAGCCCCTGAATTGGTTCGTTTCCGGAGGACGAAAAAAATCCGGCGGCACCGAATCCCAGACCAACAACATCACCCCGATCAATTACCCTGCCCGCATGGATGCTTCGGGGACGATCACCGGAGTGACCACCCCCGAAGACCATGTCGTCCTTCTCGGTGCCGGCTCGGTGGACCTCACCGACGGCACCAATCCCACCGACGACGGAGTTGTCGTGCCCAAAATGCCGGTTTTTGATCCCGCCTCCCCGCAGCCTGCCAACCCGTCCGGTTCCTACGCGTTCTGGGTCGGCGACGAGGGCGTGAAGGCCAAATTCCAAGCCGGTGCCGAGACAGAGGCGTTTACCGACACTTACACGGGATCGGCCCGCGACCTGCTCCGCCTCTCCGCCCCTCAGAAGCTCGGAATCGGTGCGGTGACAGGCAACGGGACCGGCACCCTGCTCGACGACGGATACGACCCTTCCGATGCCGACTTCCTCTCCGCCCTCCGCCGCCTCTCCGCCGACACCCAGATCGGCTACTTGCCGGATGGCGATAAGCTGGGGGCGGACTTCAAGCGCCGCTTCCACGACCTCACGCTTCACTCGCAAGGCGTTCTTTCCGACGTCAAAAAAGGCGGCCTCAAACAGGACCTCTCGGTTTATCTTCAGCAGGGCAACATCGCGGGAAAAATCAGCGATACCGATCTTCTTTACGAAGACGCGCGGGACGATTCCTCTTCCGTGGATCCCACCAATCCGCGCGCTCCGTTCCGCAGCCGATATCCCGGATTCCACCCAACCTCTAACACCGGCCTGCCACGGATCGGCCTCCTCCGAAGCTGGTATAACCTCACCACTCCCACCGTCCGCCCCCAAACCGATACCCAGCACGGCATGTTCCCGGTCATCACCCGCTGTGAGTGGCCCGCATGGCTGAAGTTGAAATTCAATCTCACGGGAGCAACATATCCGCCACCTCCCCCTTCACCTGCCCCACCGCTCACTCCCAACCAAATTCCCAACAGCTCCTTTGAACTACGAATCTACCCCATCGTAACACTCTACAATCCGTATAATGTCGACCTGCCTGCACAAGATTACATCGTCGAGATTCCGATTGGAACTGGTGTTACGTTCAAAATAAAGCCCGTGCCCCCTAAAACGATCGGAACCAATGTCGAGTTTGACGTAAATGCCGCAATCGGAGGTGACACGATCTACCTGCATATTCCAGCCAGCGAAGGGCCGATTCCGGCAGGCATGTCAAAGATGTATACGAGAGATATGGGGACATTTGCCACGCCCCCACCTGTGACTCCCCGCCCGTATTCCAATCCTCTCAAAATGGCAAATGACTACTCCACCGTCAGCCCAGGCTTCGATGTTCAATGGAACAACGCTGCGAAAAATCCTCCTGCAAACAGTCACAACCCCAACGGCTACTTTTCAATTCAAGCCCAAGACCCCACCCTTGGCAATATACGCGTCGATTCAAACACCCCGCCCCTGACCATGGATTTGGAGTTTTCTGGCCTCCCGGAGAAAGAGGTGAACCTTTACGCTGCTTCCACGCCAGCCAGCGCGACTCCGGCGACTAGAATTCATTCCATTTCACACAAGCCAAGCAACCAGAGGTGGTTTGGTTCGGCCACATCGCTCTCCCTTGCTGGCATCAACTATTCTGGCCCAAATCCCGCTCTGGGCAGCCGATTATACGATGAAATCGAGGTTGATACACGACAACCCGCCGGGGTCTTTCAAAGACGTCCACTCGTGCATTACAATACATTTTCCGGTGGAAATCTCACAGGCGGTAGCTTATGCCCACTTTTACAATTCAATCCGAGAGCTTCTAAAGATCAACTCGCTCCTGCAATCTGGTCAACAACATCAAGTTCCGCATCCTCAGCGGTGCGGTTTTGGGGTCAATGGCGTTGCTATCCAGACAACGACAACAGTATTCTTACTTACGCTTACTCTCCTCCTCTGTTTGATGGGGCATCAATGTCGGAATATTTCCCCTATACCTACGAGGACCCGGTTGCCAGATATCCAGCATCGCCTGTCCTTGAAGAGACAAGCACGCTTTTTTCTAAATCCACATTTGGATCGGTTCAGCCTTTCTACCCATTGCGTCTGACAGGAGTAGAGAGCATCTCGTTGGCTGACTTTCAGCATGTGGACATATCCGGGGTGGCATGGCACCCCGGAAATATTTTTGGAAACTCTTGGGTGCCTTTCAATTTGCTGGGACGTGATTGTTATGCCGGTTTTTACAGCTATACCGCCGGCGGACCCAGCACATCGTATTTCAAAATCCTCGCAATCACGAATCCCACTGGCGATACCGAAAACCGTGTTTACGACTCCTCCTTTATGGCAAACGAAGCCCTATGGGATCGGTTCTTTCTCAGCGGCAGCGAAACATCCTCCGCTCTCTCTGCTGATCTGCTCGCCAACAGGGATTCCCTTCCGAACGGCCGCCTGCAATTCCGGAAATCCAATGGCGCAAACTACAGTTCCCTAGCAAGCGCAAGCGACAAATATGATCGAGGGGCTGCGTTTCTGATAAACGATGGAGCCTTTAATATCAACTCTGCCTCGATTGAAGCGTGGAAAGCCATCCTTTCGTCCCGCCTTGGGCTGAAAATCAACAATGTCACTGCGAATGAGGAGGAAGCCGTATTTGCGAGGATGCTCAACCCCGGTGTCGGGAATGGGACATTTTTCGAGCCACCCAGTAACCAGCCCTCGGGTGAACTCGCGGGTGCTTACACCGGAGCCCGCACGCTCAGTGCCAATGAAGTGCAGGTGCTGGCCGAGGAGATTGTCAAGCAGGTCAAGCAGCGCGGGCCATTCACATCGGTATCGGATTTCGTGAACCGCCGCCTTACCACCGAGATCTCTGGCCCACCGTTTAACGAAACCGACACTTCCCGCACGGGCTTCATGGGCGCCCTCCAAGCGGCCATCGACGAGGCCTCCGATCGCCTCCGTCTTTCGGGAACGGGCGGCATCAACAGCCGCTTTTATGATTCCGGCGTCAGGGGAAGTTATTTTGAGCCGGAAAAAATTCAGGTTTTGCCCGGAGGAAATGTGGGACAGATCACAGACGTCGACGTGAGTGACTCCAATCTTCGCGGCGCGGTTGTCCCCCGCCTCGCGATGCTCGGCCGCGACTGGTATTACAGCGCCGCAGGTGTTCCTGGTTTTATTACGCAAGCCGACATCCTGCAGGCAATCGGGCCGCTGCTGACAGCTCGCAGCGACACCTTCCGCATCCGCTCCTACGGCGAGGTGAAAAACCCGAGGACCGGAAAAATTGAATCCCGCGCATGGTGTGAGGCGATTGTGCAACGGGTGCCTGACCCAATGAAGGCCAACCCGTCGGCCGACGACACCATCTGGCCCGAACGGCCCGCTGCATCGTCAAACCCGGCCAACGCCGCCGGAAGAAAATTCAAAATCCTCGCCTTTCGCTGGCTGACTCCGGAGGAGGTTTAATGCCATGAGAATCCTGATCCTGCTTGTTCTTGCCGCCACATCCCTCGCCGCCCAAACGCCGCCTGCGGCACCGCCGGTCACCTTCCGGGTCCTCTACATCGACCGGCGGCCCACGCCTGCTGAGGTCGCGGCTGCTGAGGCCTCCGACAAGCCGCTCGAACCCACCGTCTATTTCCTGGCTCCGTCTGCGGAGAAGAAGAAGCCAGAGTTCGTTCCCCTGTTTCTTCCGTTCTCCCGGCTTGCGACCCCCGTCACTCTCCCTGCCGGGTCACCGCTTGTGCTCTACTCAAAACCAGACCCCTCCTCGAAAATCGCCGAAATTTCCCCCGGACCCCGGTCGGATGTGGTCGCCGTCCTGCGGGCCTCCCGCGATCAGGCCTTCCGCGATGCAAAGGTCCAGCTCCTTGATGCTTCCGCCAGCGGCTTCCCCTACGGCCAGATGCGGGTCATCAACCTCACCGACCGAAAAATTGCCGTGAAGACCCTCGATCCTCCGAAGCAGGTCGAACCCGGCGGCGTCCTGACCTTCCAGCCAACACCCGGACGCCGCGACACCGTCCCCGTTCTGGCTGGCGTCGATGACGCCGGGTCCTGGCGGGAAATCCACTCCGGAGCAACAAAGGTCCGCCCAAATAATCGCGTCCTCCTGCTTGTCAGCGGACAGTCTTCGCCCGATGGAACATCCTCCTATTCGGTCGAATATCTGGCGGAGACCGCTCCTGCGACCAATCCATGAAGCCGACTCCTGACCAGCCTGCTGCCGCGCCGGCGGCCGTGCCCCCGACGCGGGTGGAACTGATCATCTATGCGCTCGGGAATGCTGCGGTCGTGATGGGGAACGGTCTCATCAACGCGCTGCAGTTCCCGATTTTCAACATGGTGCTCGGGCTGAGCCCGGGCATGATCGGGACGATCGCGGGTATCAGCCGGGTCCTGGATGCGCTCGCCGATCCGGTGATGGGGCAGGTCTCGGACAACACGCGCACCCGGTTCGGGCGGCGGATGCCCTACATTTTTGTGGGCGGGGTCCTTTCGATGCTTTGCCTCGGGATCTTCTACTGGTGCGGGGAGGGCTGGGACAGCACGGCGATCCTGGCGTGGTTCGGCGTGCTGCTGTTTGTCTTTAACCTGGCGACGACGGTGATCGGCGTCCCATACTACGCCCTCGGGATCGAGATGGGGACCGACTACGACCAGCGCACGCGGGTGGTCGCCTATCGGAGTTTCATGGACAAGATGCTCGGCATCCTGGCGAACTGGTATTTCCGGTTCACCGAGATCTTCGCGCAGGCACTGACTGGTGCGCGTTGGCTCGCCGGTCTCATCGCAGTCTTCGGAATTGGCGCGACATTGGCTCTCGTCCTGAAAAACAAGGAGCACCGGTATGCGGCGGTCGCGAGGAATTCGCCGGTCGCGGACGGGTTCTGGTCTACCATCGGCTCGGTCCTTTCCAATCCGGTTTACCTCCGCCTGCTGGCCATCTGGTCGATCCTGACCCTGAACACTGGGGTCTTCTCGGCGCTCGGGCTCTACCTGAATGTCTATTATGTCTATGCGGGGGACAAGGCGGCGGGGGCAACCCTCGGCGGGGTGATCGGCACGCTCGGGCTCGTGCTCTCCACACTCGCCATCCCGTTCACAAAATTCCTTTGCGACCGGTTCGGCAAGCACCGGGCCCTCGTCCTTGCTCTCTGGCTCTACATCGGCGGAAGCATCCTCAAATGGTGGTGCGTGAACCCTCACTATCCCTGGCTCCAGCTCGTTCTTCCGTTCTTTTTTTCCATCGGCATCTCCTCGATTTACATTGTCATGTCAGCGATGCAGGCCGATGTGGTGGACATGGATGAACTGCGCTCCGGCAAGCGCCGCGAGGGCATGTTTGGAGCGATCGGCGGGTGGGTGATGAAAATGGGCGGCTCGCTGGCTATCGCCCTCTCGGGCTGGGTCGTCGTCTGGACAGGTTTCGATATCGTCCACGGCGCAGACCAGCCGGACGGCGTGTTTTTTGCCATGCGGGTTTGCTTCAGCATCATCCCGGCGACCGGCTCCCTCCTTGCTTTGTTGGCCATTCGCGGATGGCCCCTCACGCGTGAGCGCTGCGAGGAAATCCGGCTGACGCTCACCGCCCGCCGCGCAGCGGCCGGAGAGTAAGCGCAGCAGCAGAGTTGACGTCCCCGTTTGGAGTTCCGCATTCATGCGGTGTCTTTTTCCGTGAACGCCACGCCGAGCGCCTCCCCGCCTAACCACCGGAGCACGGGAGTGCTCGGGGGAGACTGCACGAAGTGCAGCCCGGAGGGCGAGATGAGCGGGAGCGAACGAGTCAACGCGGAGCTACGAACAAGCAACCGGCGTCTTCGTTTGTCGTTCTGCATTTATTCGGTCTTCCCGGACGACGGCGAGCGCCCCCAACCGACCCTGTGGGCGGATTTCAATATCCACGCCGTCAGGTTTTTCGACCGTAATTTTCAAGTCATGATCTTCGATCCTCCACCGGACCGTGATCGGCCCGGCGGGGTGGGGGACGACCCCCGCCGCATGGTCGAGAGTTTCGGACTCGGGGGCGACAAGCATGCGGGAGGGATCTCCGGGCTTCAATGAGCGCACCCCCAACACGCGCTCGCTCAGATACGCCAGAGCACCGCTCGACCATCCGTGGCAAAGGCTGTCTCTCCCCTGCGCCCCTTCACGCAGGGTTTCCCAGAGTGTCCGGGCTCCCCGCTGGCGCATGAAACCGTAGTATTCGCGCATGGCATTTTCTGCGGCGGCCGCACGACCGGCCCGGTAGAGCGCGTCGATCGCGTAGTAGAGGAAGTAAATCTCGCAGTGCCCGGGCGGGAAGCCGTCAGCGATCCGAAGCCCCTCCGCGAGGTAGTCCGCCACCAGATCCATTTTCCCGGCATCGCACATCCCGAAAGCGAGGGCCAGAGCATTGGCATGCAGCGCCGGACCGCGAAAACTCTCGCCATCAATCTTCGCTGCTGTGAACCGCCCAAGCTCTTCCTGCCAGAATATCCGGCGAAATGAGGTGCCGACCTCCGCTGCCTCCCGGCGATAAGCGCCCGCTTCGCTCTGGAGGCCGATGGCCGCTGCCAGTTCCGCCGAACACTCGAGAGCACGGAATCGGAACGCATTGAGAGCGGCGTTGACCCCCTGTCGCTCCTCCAGAACCACACCCCAATCGACAAAGATTTTCGTAGCCGGCGTCACCTCCCAAAGCCCGCCATCGGCAGGCTTCCAAACCGGACTGGAAAAGATTTTGGGGATCGCCGGCCAAAGCTCTCGCACCAATGCGACGTCGCCGCTGGCAGCCCAGTAGTTTCGCAGGGCGATGATCCAGATCAGCGTGTAGTCGCAGAGCGGCCGGTGT
Source organism: Terrimicrobiaceae bacterium (assembly GCA_041749755.1). Lineage (GTDB taxonomy): Bacteria > Verrucomicrobiota > Verrucomicrobiia > Chthoniobacterales > Terrimicrobiaceae > QYQL01. The sequence continues at coordinate 12,466 of JBGTAT010000091.1, forward strand.
GGGTGGGATGGGACAACGTCGGGCAGTTGCCCGTCGGGGAATTGCGCCCGCGCCCAGAGGCGCAGGCACCATGGATCAAGCCGCCAGTCCGACGTGATCTTCCGCGTGGCGTGGCCCTGGACCAGCGCATCCCCGATGTATAGACCGCGCTCGCGCCAAGGATCGATCCAGCCGTCGGCCATGCTCGCTCTCAGCGTCCGCTCGCCAGCCTCCCAGGCCCAGTCAAGATCCTCGTCGCCGCAAGCGAAAGTGCCGGTGCGCGGATACTCGCCGCACGACGAGCGAACTCCCGCCGAATGGATCCGCACCGGCCCACGCGCTCCGCGAAAAGTCACCTGAAGGTAGCGGCCCCCGCGCTCGTGGAACGTCTCGACGTGCTGGCATCCGCCCCGCAAAATGAACCGGTCGGCAGAGTTCAGGAACGGGTTGCAGCGGAAGTAGTCGGGTGTTCCATTTTCCCGCAGACGTTCGTCGTGACCGATGTCCAGGACCGTTCCCGCCGGGGCCTCGACCTCGACAAATGCGTGGCCGAGATACTCGTCCCCGAAGTCCATGACAAGAGTGCCATCACGGTCCGCCGGAAAATCCAAAGGCAACTTCCATGGCGAGTTTGCCGGCCGGAGCGGTTTGTCAGAAATGTCCCATGCCAAATCCCGCGCGGGGGATGGCGGCCGTCTCATGGCTCCGGTCGGCGGCCAGGACGCCGGATAGCCGGGGAGATCTTCCGCGCACACGGGGGGATGATCAGGAATTTCCCCTGCCTCGGCCAATGGGCCAAGGCAAAATGCGGCCGCATTGGCGGTTCCGGGCAACCCGCGCACCTGGAGTTCGCAATGCGAGGGCAGCTCCATCTGCCAAGCCCACGCGGGCTTCAATATTTCTGGAATGCCAAAAATAAAGTTCCATCCGGATTTCAGCGGAAGCAGAACATTTTCCCGGTTCCCCCGCGCCATGCAGGGCGAGTGCTCCAACCATCTTCCGCGCATGCCCAGTGGCCCCCAGAATACCCCCGCCTCAACCTCCTGATCGCGCGGGGAAAAAATATAGGTGAAAAATGGCTGCCGACCACCGGCCACGACCGGGCAACGGAACCCAATCCGGAAAAAGTCGCTTTCGAGTGTGGCGCACATTGCGATACGAACCGGGGATCGGACCAAAAGGGAGGGTGCCCGCAGCCCGCGTTCGGACGGTTTTCCCCAAGCCCCTCCCTGCACGGCAACCGGGGGAAGCAAAATGTCCTTCTCCTGCTTGAACTCCCGTGTGTCGCAAACCTCCACCGGCCCCTGCGCGAAGCTGTAGTGCTCGCTGTCCGGGTCCCAGGCCCAGGATCTCCGGACGCGCCATCCATCCTCCATGTCCAGCGAAATGCTGCCTCCGATATGGCCGCAAATGGCAACGCCTCCGATGCTCGGAACCGCTTGGTAAGTGGGCGCTCCCACCGCATTGGCCTCGATCCGGATCATGTTCTCCCCGGCCCGCAGCAGGCCCGAGATGTCATGCGTGTCATACTCCGGGTGGGAAGGAAGAAACCTCGCAGGTCCATAGCCGCAGATCGTATCGTTGACGCTCAGGCGATAGAGGTTGTCGGCGAAGATTTGAATCTCCGCAGCCGCCGGGGCGCACTCCAGGGTCACGTTCCGCTCGAAGATACAAAAGACATTTCGCCCGGTGCCGGTGGGTTCGCACCAAAAAAACCTCCCGCCCGCGTTGTCAATATTCCGAAACATTGTCCGCGGATTGTGGTCGTAACTGCCCCCAGTAGCCAAACCGATGGATCAGGGTCATGTCCCATGCGCGTGGCGAGTGGGGCCCCTGCAAAAGCACCGCATGAACTCCAAACAAAGACGCCGCGTGCCCGTTCGTAGTTCCGCGTTGACTCGCTCGCTCCCGCTCGTCTCGCCCTGGCGGGCTGCACTCTGTGCAGTCTTCCCCGCCTGCTCCCGCAGGCCGGTGGTTAGGCGGCTCCGGGGCGGCGACGCATGCAGGATATGGCATCACGGAGGAAAGCCACCCGAATCTCTTCACACATAGGTTCCCTTATGCAATATATTATTCCATTTTTAGGAATAGTTGACCACCCCTTGCCGTGGTGAAATCATTGCTACTCCCAGTCGCTTACTTACACTCCTATGTCACTCCACGCCTCAATGCATCGTTCCCAGCTCCCTCGTTCCGGCATGGCACTCGGCGGCATCGGTGCGGGCTGGTTTGAAATCCGCCATGACGGCGGCTTCGCCAACTGGAGCATTTTCAACAACGCCCCGCTCTTCGCTGGCCCCGCCTACCCGCACCACGCGAAGCACAACTTCTTCTTCAAGCTCTGGGTGCGCGTGGAAAACGAAGCCCCCCGCCTCGTTCTCCTTCAGATTGAGGACAGCCACCAGATCGCCACGCTCGAACACCACGAGGCCCAATACATCTTCCCCTGGCTCACCGGCGTGGACGTCATCCGCACCACAGCCAGCTTTCCCTTTGCCGACCTTGAATTCGAGCAGGACGGCCTTCCCCTGAAAGTTGGCCTCCGGGCATGGTCTCCGTTCATCCCCGGCAATGTCAAAGACTCCGCCCTCCCGCTCGCATTTTTCGACTTCGACATCCGCTCCACCGGCGACCGCCGCGTGGACATCCAGATTCTCGCCGTCCTGCGCAACTCCGTTGCCTACGACCAACCCCAGCGGCTTTACGCAAACCGTCGCGTGTGCGACGGCTCCTTCTC
>JBGTAT010000092.1:0-3129 GCA_041749755.1 Terrimicrobiaceae bacterium
AGGGCAGCCCGACCGGCCGGACCGTCCTCATGAGCCCGCTCATGGTCGCTGCGGCCGCGGTCACCGGCGAGATCAGCGATGCCCGCGAGGTCTTTAACGTGCAATAACCCAATCCTTCTCATGGCTCTTGAAAAAATCACGCAGGTAACCGGCCGGGGCGTCCACGTGCCCGGCGACGACATCGATACCGACCGGATCATCCCGGCGCGCTTCATGAAGTGCATCACATTCGACGGTCTCGGTGAGTACGCGTTTTCCGACGCGCGCGCGGCCGCGAAGGCGGAGGGAAAAACCCACCCGCTCGACGACAGCCGGTTCACCGGCGCCTCGATCCTCTTTTCGGGCTCAAACTTCGGATGCGGCAGCTCGCGCGAGCACGCGCCCCAGGCGCTCTACCGGTTCGGGGTCCGCGCGATCATCGCAGAGAGCTTCGCGGAAATCTTTTTTGGCAACTCGACGACGCTCGGCATGCCGTGCGTCGTCATGAGCCCGGCCGACATCCTGGCGCTGGCCGCGCTCGTGGCCGCCGACCCGGCCGCGCTCGTGACGATCGACCTTCTGGAAAACAAGGTGAGCGTGGCGGACATGGATTTTCCGGGCAGCCTTCCCGACCATGCGAAGGAAGCCCTTGTGACCGGCCGCTGGGACGCCATCGCCGACCTGCTCGAGGGGCTCGACGATGTCAGCGCCCGCGCCGCGACGCTCCCCTACATGGCGGCCTGATCCCGACGTGAACGTCTCCGACCTCCGCGAAATTCTTCAGTATGTGCCCCGGTTCCGGGAGCGCACGTTCGTCGTCGCGGTCGATGGCGAAGTGGTCGCTTCAGAAAATTTTTCGAACGTCCTCCTCGACATTGCGGTCCTGCGATCGCTGAGCATCCGGGTCGTTCTCGTTCACGGGGCGAGCCACCAGATCCAGGCGCTGGCGGCCGAGCGCGGGCTGCAGCTCTCGGGGTCCGACGGCATCGGGGTGACCGATGCGCCTACCCTGCAGCTGAGCATCGATGCGGCGATCCGGCTGACGAACGAGATCATGGAGGGTCTCTCATCGGTCGACCTCCGCGCGGCGTACATCAATGCCCTCATCGCGCACCCGGCGGGAATTCTCGGAGGGGTCGACCAGCAGTACACCGGCAAGGTCGAGCGCGTGGACGTCAAGGCGTTCAAGCTCCTGCTCGATGAGGGGATCATCCCCGTGGTCCCGCCGCTCGGGTTTGACGGCGAGGGGCGGACGTACCGGGTCAACTCGGACAGCATCGCCGTCGAGATCGCCGAGGAGCTCGCGGCCGCCAAAATCCTCTACCTCGCGCCAGGTGCCGCCTTTTCGGAATCTGCCGAACTCCCGCGCCAGCTCTCGGTCCCGGATACGCTCGAGCTCGTCAAAAAGCGCCGCCAGGAATTTGCGCCGGGCATCATGTCGAAGCTCGAGAATGCCGCGCGCGCCTGTACCCAGGGGGTCCCGCGCGTGCACGTGCTCAACGGCGGGGTCAACGAAGCGCTCCTGAACGAGGTCTTCAGCCACGACGGGATCGGCACGATGGTTTACTCGAACGAATATCAGCAGATCCGCCGGATCTTCAAAAAGGACGTGCGCTCGGTCATGTCGCTGATCCGCCAGTCGGTCCGCAACGAGGAACTCGTGCGCCGGAACCGGACAGAAATCCTCGAGCACCTCGAGGACTATTGGCTTCTGGAAATCGACCGCTCCCCGGTCGCATGCGTCGCCCTCCACCTGTATCCGGAGGACTCCGCCGGCGAGCTCGCGTGCCTGCACGTGAGCAAGGCCCAGGAAAACCAGGGCCACGGGAAAAAGCTCATGGCATTTGTCGAGAACCTCGCCCGCGAGAAGGGGGTCAAAAACCTCTTTGCGCTCTCGACCCAAGCCTACAGCTACCTCCAGCAGAAGGGCGGCTACAAGCCGGCCGATCCCTCGATGCTGCCGGCCGGGCGGCGCACCCGCTATGAGGCGAGCGGCCGCAACTCGATGGTCCTGCTGAAGGTGCTCCGCCCGTGATGAGCAGCGGGGCTCTTCTTCTCGACGGCGGGGTCATTGCCCTCTACTTCCTCGTTATCGTCGGCATCGGGCTCTATGCCGGCCGAAGCAATAAAAACCTGCGCGACTTCACGCTGGGCGGCCGCTCGATCCCGTGGTGGGCGGTGCTCGCGTCGATCCTGGCCTCGGAGATTTCTGCAGGGACCTTTCTGGGGACCCCCGGCGAGGGGTTCAAGAAGCTGGCGTACACGTACGCCCTGCTCGCGATCGGGACCGTCATCGCCCGCCTGATCGTGGCGGTGGTTTTCATCCAGCCGTTCTACGACATGCGCGTGGTCTCGATCTACGAGTACCTGGGGAACCGGTTCGGGGTCGTGACCAAGCGCGCCGCCAGCGCGGTTTTCCTCCTCACCCGCACGCTGGCCAGCGGCTCGCGCCTGTTTGTTGCCGCGATCCTCATCGTCATCGCCTACGAGCACATCATGGGCCTCAAGCTCGACCTGCTGGATCCGACGGACCGCCTCACGGCGTTCTGGATCTACTTCTGGGCGGTCATCGCGCTCACGTCGATCACCACACTCTACACCGCAGTCGGCGGGATCAAGGCGGTCGTCTGGACCGACCTCATCCAGGTCAGCCTCATGTTCGGCGCCGCCGGGTTTGTTTTCTTTTCGCTCTGGAACCAGGTGGGAGGAGCCTCGGCGATCGCCGGGACCCTCAAAAGCCCGGCGTTTTGGGATTTCGGCTTCGTCAAAAATGCGGACGGCCAGGTTGCCGCCGGCGTGTGGATCCACATCCACAGCATCCTCTCCAGCGAATACACCGTCTGGGCCGCGTTCCTGGGCTCCGTCTTCACCACGATGGCGACGCACGGGACCGACCAGGACATGGTCCAGCGTATGCTCACCGCGAAGGATACCCGCCGGAGCCGCTGGGCGCTCGTCGGGTCCGGCCTCCTGGACGTTCCGGTGGTGGTTGTTTTCCTCACCATCGGGATCATGCTCTACCTGTACTACACAAACGTGAAGCCCGGCGGATTGCCGGTCGGCGCGGATGTGTTCCCGTGGTTCATGGTCCACGACCTGAGCCCCGGCCTCCGCGGGCTGCTCGCGGCCGGGCTCTTCGCCACGGCGATG
>JBGTAT010000093.1:0-2848 GCA_041749755.1 Terrimicrobiaceae bacterium
CTCTCCGCCGTCCCCCTCGGCCTCGTCTGCTGGGCGGGTCTGCGCCTCGCGCCGGTCGTCTTTCCGGAAGCCAGCTTCTGGCAGCGCGCGGTCGCTCTGTTGGTAACGATCGCAGCCGCCTCGCTCGCCTACCTGGCAACCTCGTTCGTCCTCCGCTCTGAGGAAACCGGGGAGGTCGTCAAAATCGCGTCGCGCAAGCTTGCCAGATTCCGGAGATGACCGCTCTCTCCGCTGTGCCTATTCGGTGATGATGTCCTTGTACGTCTTTCCCGATGGGATCATCGGCAGCACGTGCTCGGTGTACGGGGTCATCACGTCGAGCACGTAGGCCTCCTTCGAGGCGAGCATGCGCTGGATGGCGGCCCGGAGGTCCTTCTTGTGCAGCACGCGCTCGCAGGTCACCCCGAAGCCCTTGCACAGCTGCACGTAGTCCGGGTAGATGCGCTTGAGATCTTTCGGGTCGCCGAGGAACGTATGCCCGCGGTTTCCGCCGTGGAAGCGGTCCTCCCACTGCACGACCATGCCGAGGTGCTGATTGTTGAGGATGATCGCTTTTGCGGCGATCCCCTCGATGTGCGCGGTGGCGAGCTCCTGGACGTTCATCAGGAAGGAGCCGTCGCCGTCGATGTCGATGACCTCCTTGTCCGGCCGCGCCACCTTCGCCCCCATGGCGGCCGGGTACCCGAACCCCATCGAGCCGAGGCCGGCCGATGTCACAAACGTGCGGGGCTTCGTAAAATCGTAGAACTGCCCGGCCCACATCTGGTGCTGGCCGACGCCGGTCGTGATGATCGCGTCGCCCTTCGTGAGCTCGAAGAGCTCCCGGATCACATGCTGGGGCTGGATGGTATCCGGCGTGTCCTTGAAGCGGAGCGGGTGCGCGGCCTTCCATTCCGCAACCTGGCCGTGCCATTGTTTGAACCGCCCCGGCCCCTTGGCCTGGCGCTTCCAGCCAGCCTGGTCGAGCATCCTGTTCAGCTGGCCGAGCGCATACTTCAGGTCGCTGAGGACCGGCAGGCGGACCATCTTGTTTTTGTTGATCTCGGAATTGTCGATGTCGATGTGCACGATCACGCCGTGCTCGCAGAAGCTCTCGACCTTCCCGGTCACCCGGTCGTCAAAGCGCACGCCGATCGCTAGCAGCAGGTCGGCCTCGTTCACCGCGTTGTTGGCGTAAACGGTCCCGTGCATGCCAAGCCACTTGAGCGAAAGCGGGTGGGTCTCCGGGAAACACCCGATCCCCATCAGCGTCGTCGCCACCGGGATCTGGGTGCGCTCGGCGAACTCGAGGAGCTCGGCGGATGCGCTGCCGGAAATCACCCCGCCGCCGCAATAGATCATCGGCTTCTTCGCCTGCCCGAGCATCCCGATCACCTCGTGCAGCGCAACGTCGTCGGCCTTCTTCTCCGGCTTGTACCCGCGCAGGTTCACCGATTTCGGGAAGATCGGCTGGGCGGTCTGGTTCTGGATGTTTTTGGGAATGTCGATGAGCACCGGCCCGGGGCGGCCCGACTGCGCGATGTAAAACGCCTCCTTCACGATCCGCGGAAGCTCGTTGATGTCCCACACGAGATAGCTGTGCTTCACCATCGGAAGCGTCATGCCAAACACGTCGGTCTCCTGAAAGGCCCCGCGGCCGATCATCTCCTGCGGCACCTGACCGGTGATCGCCACGAGCGGGATCGAATCCATGAAGGCATCCGCGATGCCGGTCACCAGGTTCGTCGCGCCGGGTCCGGAGGTCGCCATGCACACGCCCGCCCGCCCGGTCACCCGCGCATATCCCTCGGCCGCAAAAACCCCGCCCTGCTCGTGCCGGGGAAGAATCGTGCGGATCTTGCGGGTTTTTGTCAGCGCCTGGTGGATCGGCATCGAGCAGCCGCCCGGGTAGGCAAAAACGACATCCACCCCCTCGCGCTCGAGGCACTCGACCAGGATCTCCGCCCCGTTCATGACTTTCCCGCGCTCCGGTGCGGGTTTGGCGGCAGGTTTCGTGGTGCGTTTGGTTTTCATGGAAATGTTGAAATGGAACCTTCCACGCTATGCTTCGCCCACCTCGTCTGGCGAGGAAAAAATCGGCGGATTTTCGCGCCTGGGCGCAGGACAAATTGCTTTCAGCACCAAAGGTGCGTCCTTCCACAGCCCAGGGCAACGCCCTGGGAACTTGATCCACAGAGAGAATAGGGCTGAAGGCCCGGAATAACTCCATATCCGAGCATCTATCACGGGCTTTCAGCCCTCGCCGTTTTAACCATCCAAATCCTAGGGCGTTGCCCTGGGCTATTGGATCATGCGCCTTCAGCGCTCTCAGAAATTTGTCCTGCACCCTTCGCGCCTCCGGAGGGCTGATGATGCCCGGGCTCATCTCCGGAGCACTGCTTCCGGGTCTCCGCCGGGACAGCCTGTCCCGGGGGGATCAGAGGAGAAGCTACGAATCGACGGGGAGTTCCCGGTGGGCCGGTTCGATGTGAATGGTGACATCCAGGAGGTGGTGGCCTCCCGCAAGGAGGGTGTCCTTGACCCGGTGCGCGATGACGTGGCCGGCGGTCACGCTCACCTCGCCGCGCACGCGGACATGGATGTCGGCGAGCAGGCTGAGGCCGCTTTTTCGCACGCGGCATTTTTCGACATTGTCCACGCCTTCGACCGCGCGGGCGGCGGCCATGATCTCCTCGATGGTGGCGTCCGGAGCCTGCTCATCGAGGAGCTCGCCGAGCGAGGCTTTGAACATCCGGGCTCCGTTGTAGGCGATGATGACGCAGGAGAACAGCGCCGCCCAGTCGTCGGCGCTGACCCAGGCGCTGCCACCCAGGACAGCCATCGTGATGCCGATGACGGCGGCCAGCGA
>JBGTAT010000094.1:0-4470 GCA_041749755.1 Terrimicrobiaceae bacterium
GCAGATGCGCCCGCCCGTGCGGGCCTGCCAGGGAAACGGCTCCCCTGCGGGATCGCGGACCTCGATGCCCGCAAGGAATCCGCACTGGCGGGTTTCAAACACCGGCGGGATCGTCGAGAGATCGTCCAGAATTTGCCGCATTTTCCGGATTTTGGGCTGGAGATTTTCCAGGACCGCCTCGTCGCGGAAGACGTCGAGGCTCGCGAGCGCGGCGGCGCAGCCGAGGGCATTTCCGGTGTAGCTATGCCCGTAATAAAATGTTTTCTGCTCCTCAAATTCCCCGAGGAAGGCGGCGAAGATCTTCTCAGTCGTCATCGTGGCGGCGAGCGGGAGGTATCCGCCGGTGAGGCCTTTGGCGAGGCAGAGGAAATCCGGGATGACGTCCTCCTGCTCGCAGGCGAACATCGTCCCCGTGCGGCCGAAGCCGGTGAGCACCTCGTCGAGAATGAGCAGCGCCCCGGTCTCATCGCACTTTTTTCGGAGGTCGGCCAGAAGCCCGCGCGGCCAGACGCGCATGCCGGCAGCTCCCTGGACCAGCGGCTCGATGACGACCGCCGCAATCTCGCCAGGGGGAAATTCCGCAAGCTGTTCGGGATGGGAGATCCTCGCGACCGGAAAGTGATGCCCGGCAAACCGTTCGTGGAAGGTGCCGATTCCGCCCAGGCTGGCCGCCCCCGCCGTGTCGCCGTGGTACGCGTGGTCAAAGGCCACAAACTTCGCGCGTCCCGGCTCTCCCGTGAGCTGCCAGAACTGGATCGCCATCTTCATGGCGGCCTCGATCGCGGTCGACCCGTCGTCGCTGAAAAAGACGCGGGTGAGCGTGCCTTCGGGGAAGAGCCCGCAGAGGCGTGCGGCGAGGTCCGCAGCCGGAGCGTTCGTCGATCCGAGAAACGAGACGTGGGCGACGCGGTCGAGCTGCTCCCGGATCGCTCGGGTGATCGCCGGATGCCGGTGCCCGTGGATGTTTGTCCAGATCGACGAGTTGCCGTCGAGGTATTCGCGCCCGCGGCTGTCGCGCAGCATCGCTCCCTCGCCCTCGACCAGGACGAGCGGCTCCTGTTCGCCCCACGATTTCATCTGGGTAAACGGATGCCAGCAGTGGGCCTGGTCGTGCGCCGCCAATAGCTCAGTGTTCCAAACAGTGCTCATCAGAATGGAAATTATCTCAGGAATCGCATGGCGGAAAATCAATTCTCCCGTATCTTTGGTCGCGTGAATTCCCAGCCCGTCCTCGTCCGGCTCGCCGCCTATTTTTTTGGCGTCGTCCTCCTGGCCTGCCTGATCTCCCCGCCGCTCTACTGGGCCGGATCTGCCCTGGCCGAGCGCGGGATCCTGCCATTTCTCGAGGGCTTCCCGTTCCACAGGTATTTCAGCCGCTCGCTTCAGATCTGTGCGCTGGCGATGCTGTGGCCGGCGTTCCGCTGGGTTGGAATCCGTCGGCTGGATGCGCTGGGGCTCGAGAAGAATCCACTCCGCTGGCGCGACCTGGCGGCCGGGATCGCGGTCGCCCTGATTCCGGTCATCCTTCTCGGGATTGGCTACCTGGCCATGGACATCTACCGCTTCAAAAAGGAGCTGGCATTCAGCGGGCTTCTGCGGGTCTTCGCGGCCGCCTCGGCGGTCGCGGTGCTGGAGGAATTTCTTTTTCGGGGCGTCCTGCTCGGCCTCTGCCTGCGGGTCATGAGCCCGCTCCGGGCGGCTGTCCTCTCGTCGGCGGTTTTTGCCGTCGTTCATTTTATGCGGGTGGCTAAGCCGGCCGAGGCGGTTGACGTCGGCTGGCTGAGCGGATTTGCCCAGCTCCCCCAGGTTTTTTCCAGCGCTCCGCCCTGGCCGATCCTTGGCTGGGGGATCCTCTCGCTCGTCCTCGCGGGCCTGATCCTGGCCGGGGCCACGCTCAGAACCCGATCCCTGTTTTTGGCGGTCGGCATCCATGCCGGATGGATCCTCGGTCAGCAGGGGCTGCAGTGGGCGGCAAAGTTCCGGATCAAGCCGCCTGATTCGCTTTTCCCCTGGCTGGGTCCGAACGTTGTCAGCGGGGCGGTTCCGACCGGCCTCGTCCCGGTCGCTGCGCTCCTGCTCACGGCCGGAGCCGTCCACCTCTTCCTCCGCCATGCCCGCCGTCCTCGCCTCGGTTCTTGAGCCGCTGGGCACGCTATTTTTTCCGCCTCACTGCGCGGGCTGCGGGTGCGCGCTCCAGCCTGGAAGCCCGCTGTGCTGCCGCGCCTGCGAGGCCACCCTGGTACGGATCCACCCGCCCCGCTGCGAGGTCTGCTCGCAGCCGTACGACGGGGTGGTTCCAATATTCACCTGCCCAAACTGTCAGGACGAGGGGTTTTCCTTCGAGTGTGCCGTGGCCGTCGTGCGCAGCCGGGGGATTGTCCGCGAGATGATCCACCGTCTCAAATACGGCCGGGAGATGTGGCTGGCGCGGCCGCTGGCCTCGTGGATGCACGACGGCCTCTCCGACCCGCGGCTCCGGGGGGAGCCGATCGAAGCCCTGGTGCCGGTGCCCCTCCATCCGAGGCGCCTCCGGGAGCGGGAGTTTAACCAGTCCGAGCTCCTCGCCGCCGGGCTGTCCCGGCTCTCCGGGATTCCGGTCCTGAACGCGCTCCGCCGGCTCCGCTACACAACCACCCAGACGAAGCTCGACAGGAAACATCGCAGGCAAAACTTGCGGGATGCCTTTATTCTGAGCAAGAATACCCGGGTGACGAATGGAAACCTCCTTCTGGTCGACGACGTGCTGACCACCGGATCAACGTTGGATGCCTGCGCGGCCGCGCTCCTCGAGGGCGGGGCGCTCTCGGTGCGTGCGCTCACGGCGGCGCGGGGATAAAAAACGAATATGGCCATCTTTAAAAAACCCATCCTCCGCCCGCGGGCGGCCAAGACACGTGAGATGCCCGAGGGTCTCTGGACAAAATGCCCGTCGTGCGGGGAGGTCATCCACAACCTCGCGCTCACGGAAAACCTGCATGTCTGCCCGAAGTGCGCGCACCACTTCACGCTCGGCTCGCGCGAGCGGATCGAGAGCCTCGTCGATCCGGATTCGTTCCAGGAAATCGACGCCGCGCTCACCTCGGTCGACTCGCTCCAGTTCAAAGGGGTCGCCACGTACGCCGACCGCCTCAAAAGCTATAAGGAAAAAACCGGCCTCGTCGACGCGATCACGACCGGCACCGCCACGATCGGCGGACACCAGCTCGGACTCGGGGTCATGGATTTTAATTTTTTGGCGGCCACGATGGGTTCCGTCGTGGGCGAGAAGGTCACCCGGGTCATCGAGCTTTCCACCAAGCGCAAGATGCCGGTCGTGCTCGTCTGCGCCTCTGGCGGCGCGCGCATGTACGAGGGGATGCTCAGCCTCATGCAGATGGCCAAGACCAGCGGCGCCCTCGCCCTGCACGCCCAGGCAAACCTTCCGTACATCACGGTCCTGACGAACCCGACCACCGCCGGCGTGATGGCCAGCTTCGCCTCGCTCGGGGACATCATCATCGCCGAACCCGCGAGCATGATCGGTTTTGCCGGCCCGCGCGTGATCCGCGAAACCACGCACCAGACGCTCCCGTCGGATTTCCAAACCGCCGAGTTTCTCGAGAAGCGCGGGCTCATTGACCTCATCGTCCACCGGGCGAAGATGCGCTCCACGCTGGCCGACCTGCTCGGCTACCTTTCGAAGAAGTGACGCCGGACGAGTCGCTGGCGTGGCTCGACGGCACCCAGCTCTTCGGGGTGAAGCTCGGGCTGGACAACACCCGCCGGCTTCTCGAGGCGCTGGGCAACCCGCAGGCCGGGGGCCAGTTTCTCCATGTTGCGGGGACCAACGGCAAGGGTTCCGTCTGCGCGATGCTGGATGCCATCCTGCAGGCAGACGGCCGGCGTTGCGGGCTTTATACATCTCCCCATCTGGTCGACTTCCGCGAGCGCATCCGGGTCGATGGCCAAATGATTTCGCCCGGGGACCTGGCGGCCACTCTCACCCGGATCCGCAGCGCCTGCGAGGGTTGGGACCACTGCCCGACTTTCTTTGAAATTGCGACCGTGGCCGCTCTCGACCACTTCCGCCGCGAGGGCTGCGAGATCGTCGTCTTGGAGACCGGGATGGGCGGGCGCCTCGATGCGACAAACGTCGTCGATCCGCGGGTCTCTGTGATCACCCCGATCGCGCGCGACCATGCCGAGTGGCTGGGAGATACGCTGGGAGAGATCGCCGCTGAAAAGGCGGGGATCATCAAGCCGGGGGCCCCGGTCGTTTCTGCGGTCCAACATCCCGAGGCGGCCGCGGTCATCACACGTCGGGCGGAGGAATGCGGGAGCCCGCTCACCATCGCCGTGACCCCGTACGCCGGCCGGGTTGCCCTTTCCGGGGCGCACCAAAAGGAAAATGCAGCGGCCGCCGTCGCGAGCCTGTTGGCGGCCGGGCTGGCGGTTTCGGAACCATCGATCAACCATGGCCTCGCGGGCGTC
>JBGTAT010000095.1:0-7651 GCA_041749755.1 Terrimicrobiaceae bacterium
ACCTCGATCACATGCCGCTCCGGCTGCTCCGCGAGCCATCCGGCAATCGCCGCCGCCAGCGAACCGTCGAGCGAGGGCCATGTCGAAAAATCTCCGCGCGCCCCCACGGTCCGGATGTTTTTTGTGTAGTAGCCGATGTCCGGGTGATAGAGGGCGGCGGCCATGAACCGGTCGAACGGGATGCTTCCCCCGCACTCCTCCTGGATCGCGGACAGGAACTCCGCCGTCACGGCTTGGTGCGCGCCTCGTCCTCGCGGACCAGTTCCTGCCAGACATCCTTGTAGTCCGGCTCGTACCTCTGGTCCTGAAAATCCACCATCTGCTCGCGGTGGCGCACGATTTTTTCGATGCGGGGGATCTCGGCCAGATAGACCTCGCGGAGCAGGCGCAGGGCGCCGGGTTCGCGGTCCCAGAGCACGGCGTAGGACTCGACAAACTCGGCGGCATAGTTCGGCTCCGCCCGGTCGTTCGGGTACCAGATGTTGCGCGGCGGCTCGTCGAGCTCGAGCAGCATCGGCGCCATGTAAATATTTTTGAGGATCCCCTCAGAATATTTTTCGCGCGCCTCCGACTCGCGGCCCTCGAGCGAGAGGCTGAGCGCCCAGCCGAAGAGGAACGACGGCTCGGAAAAGTCACGCGGGTAGGATTCCGAATACTTCGCGAAGCCGGCTGCCGCGCGCTCGGGCGCCTCCTCAAGGAGGTGGAGCATCGGGATGAGAAATCGCGCCCCCTGGTGGTCTTTCGGATTCATGGCCAGGAGCTCCGCAAGCGTCGCCGCGGCGGGGGCATACCGGCCGAGGTGCCACTGGGTCATCGCCTTCCCGTAAAGCGCGCGCAGGTAGGGCCTCGTCTCACGGTCGATCCACCAGGCCGAGCGCTTTCCTGCCCACTTCGAGGACTCGCGCTCCGCGACGTCCTCGTAGGCGGCCAGGCAGGTCTTGAACTGACCGGCTTGGAAATCGGCATCAGCCTGCTCGATCCGCGCGGCGCCGCAGTCGGGATCCTGCGTCAGCGCCAGCTTCAGGAGGGCCGCCTTCTTTCCGGGCGACCTCATGCGCAGCGCCGTACGCACCAGCCCGCGGGCGACCTCGCGCGCGTGCATCGGCCCCTGCTTCTCGCGGCCGACCCGCATCACGAGGGTCTTCGTCAGCGCACGGAGATCCTCCGGCGTGTGGCGGTCGAAATTCTGCAGCCGGATGTCGAGCTTGCAGTCGGCGGAAAAGCTCTGCCATGCCTCGGAATCCCAGTCGTCGCTCGCCGCGACCGAGAGCCGATCGGGAGTGCCGAACTGATCGAACGTCTTGTACAAAAAGTTTTCGACCCGCGTCTGGTCGAGCTCCTCGAGGATTTCCGGTGGGGCAACCGGGGTGCCCGAGTCGTCGCAGACGATCACGATCGTCGGGAGGAACCAGTCCTGGCCGGACGGCAGGGGCTCCTCGAGATCGACCCAGTAGAGGAACCAGTTGTTTTTGGGAGATTTGAGCGGCTGGATCATCGTGATAGCCGCAGATTGACACAGATGTTCGCAGATAAAAACCCGGCATGCCGGGCGGGTAAGAATTTTGGGCGCTCCATGCAGGGAATCTCCCCGAATCTGTGGGAATCCTGCAAATCTGCGGCCATGTCTTCTGCGGTTGTGAGGATCATGCGCTCCAGCGGATATCGAGGCGCTGCTTGCGGCCGAAGCGGTCGCTGAAGAACAGCTCGTTGTGGGCCTGGCCGTATTCATGGACGAGCTTCGTGACCTTCACGTCAAAGCAGCAGTACTCGGCGATCTCCATCACCTTGCCCTCGCGCCACCAGCGGATCGCGTCGAGACCCTCCGCCACCTTGCCGACGCCCAGCGTGCCCTGAGCGACATCCTCGAGCTTCAGCCGATGCCCGGCCGACTTCTCGATGTCCACCAGAAGATCGAGCGTGCGCAGCCGGTCGGGCAGCGAGAGGATCGTGTACGCCATGAGGACCTCGTAGTCGAAGCGGACCACGTTGTACCCGACGACCAGGTCCGCCCGCTCCAAGCGCGTGATGAGGTCCTGAACCCGGCTCTCCGGAAAAATCTCATACCGCGCATCCGCCGTGCTGTACGTCACGCCCACCGACATCCCCATCTCGTGCTTTTTGTCCCAGCCGCCGACGTCGTTCGCCGTCCGCTGGGTCTCCAGATCGAAATAGACAATATCCATGAGCGGCCAAGCATGGCCAGATTCCCTGCGCTTCTCAATCGAAACCGCAGGGGATTTTTTGGGCCTAAGGCTTGAGCTCGTCTCCCGTCACGGCGTTGGTGATGACGTATTTTTCGTGGTGGAACGTCGGGTCCGAGCGGAAGGAAAGCCGCCCGGCGTAGCGGCGCTCGATCTCGACCAGGTGGTCCTCATCATCCGTGCGCAGGCGGTTCAGGAGGTCCGGGTGGACGGTGACCTTCACCTCGTGGACGGTCTCCTGATGCTTGCGCATCACGGAATGGAGGTCGCGCTGGAGCTCGACGCTCATCGTCATCGGGCTCTTGATCAGGCCCTTTCCGTTGCAGTGCGGGCAGGGGGTGAAAATCGCGCTGGCCAGGCTCTCGTTCGCTCGCTGGCGGGTCATCTCCATGAGCCCGAGCTGGGAGATCGGGAGGACGTGCGTGCGCGCCTTGTCGCGCTTCAGGCGGTCCTTGACCCGCTGGTAAACCGCCTGCTGGTCGCGGCGGCTCTTCATGTCGATGAAGTCGCCGACGATCAGGCCGCCGATGTTGCGCAGCCGGAGCTGACGGGTGATCTCATCGGCCGCCTCCAGGTTCGTCTGAAGGATTGTTTTTTCCATATCCCGGGCCCCCTTATTCCGCCCGGTATTGACGTCGATTGCGATCATCGCCTCGGTCTCGTCGATGACGATGTAGCCGCCGCACGGCAGCCAGACCTGGCGGTGGAAAGCGGCGTCGATCTGCGCCTGGACCCCGAAGCAGTCGAAGATCGGCTGGGCCCCGGTGTAGTGCTGGATGGATTTTTTTGCGCGCTTCGAGACCTGCCCGACGAGCGTCTGCATCCGCTCGACCGACTTGGCATCATCGACGATCACCGCGTCCACCTCGTCGGTCAGAAAATCCCGGACCGTCCGGTCGATCAGGTCGGGTTCCTCAAACAGGCACGCCGGAGATTTTTTTTCTTCGAGGCCCGCCTGAACCGCTGCCCACTGCTCGAGCAGGATGCTCAGGTCGCGGACAAAGTACCGCGCGCGCTGGCCGGCCCCCACGGTGCGCATGATCACCCCCATGCTCTCCGGCACGTCGAGCTCGCGGAGGATCTTCCTCAGGCGCTCGCGCTCCTTCGGGTCATCGATTTTCCGCGAGATCCCGAACTGGTCGTTGAACGGCATCAGGACGAGGTAGCGGCCCGCCAGGCTGATGTCGGTCGTGATGCGCGGCCCCTTGTTGCTGATCGGGCCCTTCTTCACCTGAACTAGGATGTCCGAGCCGACGGGGTAGATGTTCGGGACGTCCTTGTGCGTGATGCGCGGCCCCTTTTTTTTCTTCTGCTCGCCGCCCCGGCTCACGGTCTCGATCCCGCTGTCCAGCGCCGCCGGGATCGCATCCCAGAATTGCAGAAAGGCATTTTTTTCGAACCCGATGTCGACGAACATCGCCTTGATCCCGGGCTCGATGTTCCGGACCTTTCCCTTGTAGATCCCGCCGACGATGTTCCGGTCGGTCTCCCGCTCGATCGTGTATTCCTCGAGCTTATTGTTCTCCAGAAGCGCGACCCGCTTCTCCAGCTTTTCACAGCTGACGACCAACTTGATCCCGGTGGATTTTTTCCGGATTCCCAAAATGCGTTTGACAGTTTCTATCATGATGTTTTTGAAGGTTGCGGGCGCGTCGCCGCGCCCCGGGTGATGGTGTTCAACGGCGGGGGTTCGGAGGCTTCTGCGGACGGGATCCGCTTTCTTTGTTCTCCTTCTTTCCGCCGAGGAAATTAAAAAATTTCTGGAGGGCATTCGATTTGCCGCTCTGGTTTTTGACGCGCCCGCGCTCGTCGGCATCCTGGCGGACGTTCGGTTGGGCGGCCGGCCGGTTTTCCTGGGTCGCCGAGGTGGCGTCGGCGGCGGAGTCCGAAGTTTCGCCGTCATCGCCGACGGTGGTTGCGGCCGGGATTTCGCGTCCGAAGTCGACGCTTTCGACAAACCGGAAGTTTCCCTTGGCCGGCTCGAGGGCTGCGAGCGCGATCTCGGTCTTTTCGTCGTTCATCTTTTTGATGTCCTCGAGGATCTTGGCCGCAATCGGGGCGGAGACGCCGCCGCCGGATTTGGCGCCCTGCACAAACGTCACGACCACGTACTCCGGCTTCTCATACGGGGCGAACGCGATGAACCAGGTGTGGTTGTCCTTCACGCCGGATCGCCAGAACTGGGCGGTTCCGGTCTTGCCGGCAACCTCCATGCCCTTGATCCGCGCGCGGCCGGCAGTCCCCCCGCCCTCGTTGACGACCTTCCACATCCCCCGGCGAACTTTTTCGACCTGCTCGGCATTCAGGCCGACGTCGTCGATCAGGTTCGCCCGCACGCGGGCGGGGTCCTGGGCGATGACCGTGCCATCCTGGGCGACGACGCGGTCGATCAGGCGGGGGTAATAAACCGTGCCGCCGTTGGCGACGGCTCCGGCGACAACCGCCATCTGAAGCGGGGAGGCGAGGACGTCGCCCTGACCGATCGCGGTATTCGCGGTGAGCCCGGCCGACCAACGGGCGCGCGGGTTGATCTGCGCCAGCCACTCGGGACCCGGGAGCACGCCCGGAGCTTCGCCGGAGAGCGGGATCCCGGACTTCTGGCCGAGGCCGAGCATGTTTCCGGTCGCCACGATCTGGTCGATGCCGGCAGCGTTTCCGTACTGGTAAAAAAATGCGTTGCAAGAGACCTTGATCGCCTCGGAGAGGTTGATCGTGCCGTGCGAACCATTTTTTTCGGCGATCCAGCACTTCATGAATTTGTCGCCGTAGGTGACGCCGCCCGAGCAGTTGAACGTGCGGGCCCCCACGCCAGCGCGCAGGCCGGCCAGGCTGATCGGGATCTTGTACGTCGATCCCGGGGCATAGGCGCTGATCGCGCGGTTCAGCAGGGGGTTCGTTTCGTCCTTCGTGAGAAGGCTCCAGTCCTTCGCGGCGATTGCGGGAATGAAGACGTTTGGGTCGTACGACGGCACCGATGCCATCGCGAGGATGTCGCCGTTGTTCGGGTTCAGCACGACCGCCGCGCCCCGGCCGACCGCCCGCAGCGCCTGCTCCGCAAAATACTGGATCCTCGCATCGATCGTGAGGAAAACGTTGCTGCCCTGCACCGGTTCCTTGCGGCTGACCTCCCCCTCAATGATTCCCTTCACGTTTCTCTGGAGGATGCGGACCCCGGGCTCGCCTTTCAGGGAATCGTTGAGGAAGAGCTCGATCTGAGCCTTCCCCTCCATGTCCGGCTCGTAGAAGTTGAAGTCGCGGATATCGGCGAGCTTGTCGAGGTCGTTCGGCATCCCGACATACCCGAGGAGGTGGGCGGCCAGTGACCCGTACACGTACCAGCGCACCGGCTTGACGGTCACATTGACCCCGGGAAGACCGAGGTTTTTTTCCGAGAAGACCGCCATCTGCTCAAAGTCGAGGTCCTGGCGGTAGCTGTACGGGACCTCCCGGTTGTTGCGGTAGTGGATCTGGAGCGCGTTGGAGTTAAAATCCTCCGCCACCCCGAGCTCCTCGAGCCTGGGGATGACCTCCTCGGAGACGATTTTGACGACGTCCGCCTCCTTGAGATCACGCGGCATGTTGTGGACCCGGCCGCGGTAGGTCGTCATCGGGGTCGCCCCCTTGGAATCCCTGTACGCCCGCACCATATCGGGCAGGTAAAAATCCACCTCAAAGCTCGCGCGGTTTTCGACGAGTTTGATCCCGTTGCGGTCGAGGATCTCCCCTCGCACGGCGGGAATCCGGACCGAGACCTGCGAGCGGTTGCCGATGCGGGCGGTGTACTCCGCCCCGCGGGCGATCTGGACGTACCAGAGCCTCAGCGTGATCCCGCCGAGGGCCACGACCATCAGAAGCCCAAGGAAGAGGATGCGGGCGGTGGACCGGGTGCGCTTCATTTAGTACCCCCTCCCCATCTCCGGCTCGGACGGAAAAAGGGCCGCGAAGGGCCGGACAACAAAGTACAGGAGCGGGGCCACGCCGGCCGCCAGCACCCCCGGAGCGAGGATCCGCCAGGCCACGGCGGACTCGAACTCCAAGCTCTCCCGCCGGAGCGAGATCATCGCAAACTGCATCAGGAGAAACCCGGAGGTCCCGACTGCCGCCATCGGGATCAGCGGCCACCAGCGGCCGTGCTGGAGCGAGGGACGAAATCCGTTTGAAAGGCTGCCGAGAATCACGAAGTAGATAATAGAGCAACCCAGCGCAATTTCAACCCGCCCCCCCACGACGTGGAGGTACGCCAGGTCACAAAAGAATCCGGTCACGAGCGCTGCTGCGAGCATGGCGGGAAAGGGCAGGCTCATGGCGGCGAGGCAAAAGATCGTCGGCACAAGCACCCAGCGGGCCCCGCCCAGCGAGCCGATCGAGGGCAGCGCTTGCTGGATCAGCAGGGCGACAAAAACCCCGAGGAATGTCGCGAGGAGCCCGGCCGCCACCTTCATTTTGCCCCCACCACCACGAACACGTCTTCCGTCTGGGAGAGGTCTAGGGCCGGATCGACCAAAGCCTGCCCGTCCAGCGGACGCGTTCGAAATTCTTTCACCGTTCCCAGGAGGATGCCCGACGGGAAGACCCCGTTGCTCACCCCTGCGGTGTAAACCTTTTGCCCCGGCACAAGCGAGGCGTTCTTCGTCAGAAAGTTGAGCTGGAGCTCGCCGGCGGTGCCGCTTTCCTGGATCCGGTTCCCCGAGAGGATCCCTTGCTCGCGGGTCCCCTCGATCTTCGCCGCCACCCGGCACGTCTCGTCGGTGATCAGGACGACGATCGACTCGTTTTTGGTGACAGTCGTCACCTTGCCGACAAGCCCGATCTCGGTGAGGACCGGCTGGTCGGTCTCGACCCCGTCCTCAAACCCGCGGTTGATTTTTACCGTGTTCCACCACGTCGAGGAATCGCGAGCGATGATCCGCGCGGGAAGGAGCTTGAACACCGAGCGCTCGCGGTATTCGAGCGCCAGGCGGAGCTTGTTGTTTTCGGCCTCGATGTCGCGGAGGAGGTTGTTCGTCGCGAGGAGCTCCCGGTTCTGCTCGAGAAGCTTCCGGTTTTCCACCTCCAGCTCATCGAGCGTCTTGAGACCCTTTCCCACATTTCCCAGCTGCTCCTGCACCGCGCTGCCCGTGCGCAGGAAGGGCGCGGCCACAGAAAGCGATTTTCCCTGAAGCCACTGCATCGCCCCGGGCGAAAGCACAGAGAGATACACCGCGATCGCGACCACAACCACCAGCAGGACAATGTTGAGCTTCTTCATTCGGGTTCAAGGGCGACTAGGAGCCCCCCGGATGGCGGTCAGGGATGCGGGCGCTCGGAGGAGACGGCCCGGAGAAACTTCAGCTCGGAGAGCGCGCGGCCCGTGCCCTCGGCGACCGCGCTGAGGGGATCCTCCGCCACATGGACCGGCAGCCCGGTCTCCTCGGCGAGCAGCTTGTCGAGGCCGCGCAGAAGCGCCCCGC
>JBGTAT010000096.1:0-3059 GCA_041749755.1 Terrimicrobiaceae bacterium
GTTTGTGGAATCCGGCGACCGAGCTACGGCGCGCAAGCTCCGCAAGGTCTCCAGCGCCGCCCTCCTCGACGACGACGAAAACGCAATGCCTGCCGCGCTATCGCGCATCAGCTCCGAAGCCCTCCTTTAGCACCACTCTATGAACAAAGACACCACCACGTCACCCGAACCCGAAGACAACAATCAACCCGAGCCGCAGGCCAATTCTGGCAACAACGTGCGCGCGTCCTGGAACTTCTCGCTCCACGACATCCGCATGAATCTCGCGCATTGTTCCCACGATGCGAAGGAGATCCTGATCGCCTGCTTTCTCTGGTGCATCGACCCGAAGCACCCGGTCAGCCGGCCAGAGTTTGCGAAGGCCATCGACCTCGACCCGAGCACGATCTACCGGATCTACTCGGGCAAATACATCAACGCCACCACGCGCGAGCGCCTGGAGGTGCCGCCGAAAATGGTGGATGCGTCGCGCGCCTGGCTGGCCCGGCAGCGCAAAGCCTACACCCCCATCGGCGAGTTCATCGTCACGCCGACCGCCGAGCGGATCTTCCACGCCTGCAACCTGGCACGGGAATCCAAGACGCCCGTTTTCCTTTGGGGTCGATCCCACATCGGCAAGACCTGGGCGCTCGAAAAGTTCACGGCAGACAACAACCACGGCCGCACGATCTATGTCCGCATGAAAGCGGCCACCGGCCTAGGCGGCATGGTCAAGCGGATCAACGAGCGCTGCGGAAACTCCGACAAGGCCAATACCGCCGATTCGATTGACCGCATCAAGCGTGCCCTCTCGCCTGACACCCTGCTGATCCTGGACGAACTGCACCTCCTCCAATACACCTACCGGCTCAACTCCTTCTTCGCCTGCCTGGAAGTGATCCGCGAGATCTACGACGAGGTCGGCTGCGGGATGCTGCTTTGCGGCACGGAACTCCTCTTGGAGAAAATGCGCGGCGGCACCCACGGTGAAATGGAACAGCTCCTGCGGCGCGGTGTCCACAAGTTCCACCTGCCGAAGATGCCGAGCAAGGCCGACATCACCGCGATCCTCGGCCACTACGGTGTCGAGTTTCCCGCGAAGAAGAAGGCCCTCAGCATCGTGGTGGACGGCGAGCACATCAACGAGATCCCGTTCGATCTGCTGCGCCAGCTGGCGAAGGACCACGGCATCAAGGCGATCACCGAGCGCCTGCGCTACGCGGAGAAGATCGCCGCCAAGGCCCGCACGTTCACGACGATGGCCCACTTTGTGGAAGCCCATGTCCGCATCCAGTCAAACGGCGCGGTCGATAACTCGGATTGGGATTGAGCGCCATGAAGACTCTTCCCTACACCCCGCTCACCGGCTGGCAGGTCGCGGTCTTCCGGTCCTACCTGCCCCACATCGTGGAATGGCTTCGCCAGCGCGAGGCCACTGCCCGGAGGACTGCCAAGTGAACGCGGAACTCATCGCCAAGATCCGCCGCTCCATCTGCATCGCGCTGGAGGACATGGGCGGGGTCAACACCCGCCTGCGCGAGATCGAGGACAAAATCACGGTCGGCAACGAGCCCGAGGAAATCGAGCAGTGGCTTTTCGGAGCCGCAGAACAGCTCGAACTCATGGCGCAGGAAGTCCGCACCTGGAGGGCCGCACAGTGATCGTTTACCGCGCCATCATTTGGGCAGAAGACCGCGCGGAGTGGCCGAAGAACGACCACCAAAACAACATCGGAGTTTACGTCTCGAACGATCAGCGCGCCCTGGCCGCTGGCAGCATCGAGCACCTCCTGATCCGCGTCCAGAAAGCCGCCGATTCCATTCCAACAAACCGCGATGCCATGCGCCTCGCCTACTCATTCACCGCCGACCGCGCCGACAGGGCGCAGCCGGTCACCAAGCAGTCCTAACATCACTATGAAAAAAACCCGCATCCGCATCGTAGAACGAACAGCCGTCACCCGTGAAGAGGTTGAATCCCTCATCAACGAAATCGCGTGCATCGAAAACCGCCGCCGCCAACTCAACGCTGAGCAGGACGCACAGATCCTCGCGATTCGTGAGCAAGTCGGCCCGGCGCTCGACTTGTGCGCGCAGGACCTCAAAACCAAGTCCGCTCTCGTCCAGGCATGGGCAGAGGCGAACCCGCAGGAGTTCGGCAACAAGAAGTCGGTCGAGTTCCCTGCCGGAAAAATCGGATTCCGCACAGGCATGCCGAAGCTGAAGTGCATCACGGGATGGACGTTCGCTCGCGTGTTGGAAAAACTCCTGTCCCTTCCTTGGGGCGCTGAGTTTGTCCGCGTCAAGCAGGAGATCGACAAGGAGGGCCTGATCGCCGCGCAGACTCAATCCACATTGAGCCCGGCAGAACTCCGCGAGGTCGGTGTGAAGATCGACCAGGAGGAGTCCTTCTTTATCGAGCCGGATCTCACCCCATTCAGCAAGCGCATCACCGAGGAGGCCGCGTGATCCCGACCATCGGCCGCAACATCCGCTACGTCCTGCCCACCGGCCCCCAGGCCGGTGAGGCACGGCTCGGATTCATCACCAACGTCCTGGACAACGGCAAGGTCTCCATCACCTGCCTCCCCGATGCGGCCAACGACCGCGTCGGACAAATCTACAGCGCCATGAATGTCGCGTTCTCGGAAACCCGCGAGCCCGGCACCTGGCACTGGCCCACCGCAGCCCAATCCTAAGCAGTCACCACACTATGAACGAAATCACCACCACAGCAGAAACCGTAGTGCAATACGCCTACCAGCTCGCAGGCGCGAGTTTTGTCCTCGGAGTGGTCCTTGGCATCTGCAGCATGATCGCCCTGGCCTGGCTCAGCACCTACATCGCCAATCGCCGCCTGCGCCGCGACCTCGTCATCAACCGCCGCACCCCGGCCGGGATCTGAGCGCCATGAGCAACCCACTCACACGCGGCCGGTTCAGCGCTCCGGCCTGCGAGGTCCGCCCGGCCAAGATCCACCGCGACCATGCTGATCTCTATTCCCTCCTCGCCCGCAAGCAGGAGCTGGAGATTCAGATCGCCAGCCTCGATAAGCGGATCTCCTTTGAGTTCGCCAAGCTC
>JBGTAT010000097.1:0-4393 GCA_041749755.1 Terrimicrobiaceae bacterium
TCTGCACGAACCTCGCCAAGCTGGGCGAGCTGATCGGGACCGAGGCCTCGCGGTGCCAGGACGAGACCGGTGCCGCCGAGCTTCAGGATACGGCGAGGAAGCTCCGCACAGCGCGCGCGGCGATCACCGACTTCCTGGCCCTCGAGCAGGACGACCACGTGTACTGGGTAGAGCAGGCGGGCAGAAAAGAGCCGTTCTGCACGCTTCGCACGGCCCCGGTGGATCTGGCAGATGCCCTGCGTCGCCTCCTGTTTCGCGAGGGCGCCTGCTCGGTCCTCACGAGCGCAACCCTCTCCGTCGGCACCCCGAACCTCTCGTATTTTCGGGAGAGAGTCGGGGCCGAGGAGGTCGCCGCGCTTCAGATCGGGAGCCCGTTTGATTACGAGAAGCAGATGACTCTGCATCTCGTCCGGCAGATGCCCGAACCCAAGGACACCGCCTACGAAAAAGCTCTCGCCCAATGGATCGCCCACTTCACCGACCGGAGCCTGGCGCGCGCGTTTGTGCTTTTTACCAGCTACCAGACCATGCGCGCGGTCGCCGAGGACATGGCCCCGCATTTCGAAAAAAAGGGATGGCCCCTCCTGGTGCAGGGGGCTGGAATGCCAGCGCAACGCATGGTTCGCGAATTTCGCGAAAACCCCCACAGCGTCCTGTTCGGGGTGTCGAGTTTCTGGACCGGGGTTGATGTCCCTGGCGACGCGCTGTCGAGCGTGATTATTACGCGGCTTCCATTTGCGACCCCGGACCATCCGCTTACCGAGGCGCGGCTGGAGGCGATCGAGGCGGCCGGAGGCCGGGCATTTGAAAGCTACTCGCTCCCCGAGGCCATCCTGCGCCTGCGCCAGGGGGTGGGGCGGCTGATTCGCAGCAAGACCGACACCGGCACGATCGTCATCCTGGACAGCCGGATCGTGAGCAAGCCATATGGGAAGGCGTTCCTGCGGGCGATTCCCAAATGCCCGGTCGAGATTCACTGACCCGCGAATCACGCGGGGAGGGGGATCACATGGCACCTTCGGAAAGGCACTCGCTCATCGTCTTGTAACTTTTTTCGAGTGACGTGAACGGGTCTCCCGGGCAGGTGTCCTGCTCGACGATGAACCACTCGCATCCCGCAGCGTCCGCCGCGGCGACGATGGCCGGGAAATCCAGGTTGCCGAATCCGACCTCGGCGAAGTACGGCTTGTTGTCCGGGCCAAACCCGTAGTCCTTGCAATGCAAGAGGGGGAGGCGGCCGGCGGCCTTCTTGCACCACTCGACGGGATTTCCTCCGCCAAACTGGACCCAGTACGTGTCGAGTTCAAACTGCAGGTTGTCAGGGGATGTCGCCCGGGCGATATAGTCCATGAGCGTCTCGCCGCCGATGCGCAGGAACTCGATCGCATGGTTGTGGTACGAGAGGGTGCAGCCGTGTTCGCGGAGCACGGCCCCCGCGGTGTCCAGGTCGGACACCATCGCCTTGACGGCGGCCATATCGGAAAAATTCACGCCCGAGGGGAACGGGTAGGCGGTATGCCGGACTCCGATCGCCTGGAGCCGCTCGACGACGGCCAGCGGGTTCGAGCGGATCAGGTCGGAATTTTCGTGCGTCGCGCAGACCACAAGCCCCTCGTCCGCGAGAATCCTGCGGACTTCAGCTGGAGGGATCGCGGCAGAAATCCCGCTTGCCTGGGCGGCCTCATACCCGATGGCGCGAAGCTTTTTGGCCGTTGCGGCCAGGTCTGCGGGAGACGTGCAGAAGTCGCGGACGGTGTAGAGCTGGACGGCGATCTGGGATTTTTTCATGGGGTCAATCGTGGGGAAGTTTTTTTGGCAGGTCAAAAGGATTCATCAAGTGGAGCCCGATAAGTGCGATTCCGGTGGCGGCGTAGCCGGCCGCAAACCCCGGAGCCGCCATCCACCCAAAGACCGGAACAACAGCCCCGGAGGTGATCGCGTAGGAATGGATGAGGCCGATCATCGAAAGGCCGGCGCAGAGGAAGCAGGTTCCGGAAGCGGCAGCGAATTTGTGGTCGATCGCAAATGCAATAATTGCGGAGAGCCCCATGCTGGAGATGAGAAAGCCCTGGCTCATCGCGAGGACGCCGGAGATGGCGAGGTCGTTTCCAAACTTGGGAAGCGCGGTTTCGAGTGGAGTGCCGGTCACCCGCAGCGTCGTTTCGATAAGGAGCCAGGCCCAGGCGGCCAGCGAGGGGAGGAGCCCAGCCGCGACGGCAACGGCGTGTTCCCGGGGGGTCTCCTGAAAGGCTTGTGCCGTCATGACCAAGCCGATCCATATCAGGATGCCAAGCGTGGTCTCCAGAGGCACGATGTGGAGGATGGCCGTGACGGCCCCCGTGAGGCAGAGGGCCGTGATGACGATCCCGTTCAGCGCGGAGTACCCGATTCGGGCCCCCATCGCCTTCCAGCCCGGATGCCCGATGTAGAGCGTCGTTGGGAAGGCGCTTCCAAAAAAAGCAGCGACGATGCTTCCGAGGCCGTTGACGATGAGGGAGGGCTGTGTCTCGTAGCGATCCCCCGCCGCCTCCGCGCTTTCGAGCGTCTGGAGCGATCCGAGGACATTAAACAGGGCCATCGGCAGGATGACCGCGAGATAACTCCAGAGGCTGCCTCCCGAAAAGATGGCCTCCAGCGCGGCGGTGCTCAGGACCGGAAGGTGCAGGCCGAAGGGGATCTGCCCCGGCGGCGCGGTGAAGGAGGGCAGACCAAAAAGCCGGAGCGCCCAGGCAATCGCAACCCCCAGTCCGATGGCCACCAGGCCAGCGGGAAAACCCAGCTTCAGGCGCCCGCCATAGCAGATCACGATGAGCAGCATCGGAAGCAGGGCGATGACGGGGGATGAAAAAATCTGGAAGGCAAATCCCATCGAAATAAATGTGAGCGCCGTACCGGCAAGCGCCGAGAGGAGCGAGGCCCTCGGCGCAAACCGCCGGAGCGGGTCGACGCAGAACGCCGCCCCGAGCTCGAACAGCCCGCTGAGCAGGCAGGCAAAAACCCCCGCCTCCCAAACCTGCACAGGATCCTTCGTAGCCTGCCAGACCGGGGCCATAATAAAAAAGATGAAGGCGATGAGGCTGACGGTATTGATGCCGTACGGGAGTGCGGTGACGTCCCGGCGGCCGGTTTTCGCAGCCAGCCGCGCCGCCTGCCACGAGTAGAAGAGGTTGCCGGCCAGGATGGAGATCGCCGCGCCCGGCAGGATCGTGCCCGCCACCATCTCGAGCGGAATCCCGCAGACGGCCGGACACAACGTGGCAATCAGGAGAAGCTGGAGAAGGTTGTCGACAAAGAGCCCCGCAAAGCCATCCCAATCCCCGCGGACGAAAAGCCTAGGCCTCGTCACGTCAGATCCCTTTGTAGTGGAGGCTCAGCACGCGCAGGCTCTCGGCCCCCTTCTCTGCGGTGTAGAGGAACAGCTGCAGCGAGGTGGACGCCTGCGTCCACTGGTATCCGATCAGGGTCTGAAGGATCTCGCCCTCGCGGGTTTTCTGGCGCGCGATCACCCGGCCCATCCCGTACTTCGTCTCGATGTTCCGGCGGGTCTGGTCAAAAAACTGGGCGTACTGGGCGGAGTCCCAATTTTTGTCCCCGTAGTGGAGCTCGATCTCGTTGAGCGAATCCGAGTCGAAGTAGAAGATCGCGCGCTGGAGAAGCTTTTGCGGGATCCCCTCGACGACGAGGACGCTCCGCTTCTCGATCGTCTTGCGCTCGATGATCCTCGCCTGCACCTTCGCGAGGCCCTCCTCCAGCCGCTGGGCCGACTCGCCCCACTGGAAGTTGAAAGGGACCCGGATCTCCTGATCCGCCGCCCGCAATCCCGCCGGGACAGCGGCGAAAAGAACCGCCAGGATCAGAATGGGCATGCGTCGCATCACGCGGACTCTCAAAAAATCTGAGCCCGACGTCAATCACCGGAAAAAATCATTTGCCAAATTTCCAAAAACCGACAATAAGCGGATTCAGCAGATGTGGTCGTGATTTGGTGAACGCCGTGCGGAAGATTCGGGCGGCGGTTTGAAACCCGGTAGTCGGGAACAGTCTCCGATCTCTATGCAACCAAACTACCATGGGCAACAAACTATATGTCGGCAATCTGTCGTTCAACACGACCGAGATCGCCATCCAAGACCTGTTCTCGCAGTGCGGCTCCGTTTCGGAAGTCATGCTGATGCAGGACAAATTCACCGGCCGCTCCCGCGGCTTCGCCTTCGTCACGATGAGCTCGGACGCCGAGGCACAGGCTGCTGTGACAACTTTTCACGGCAAGGAACTTGACGGCCGCGCGCTGACCGTCAACGAAGCACGTCCCCGCGAAGACCGTCCTCCGGGCGGTGGTGGCGGTGGTGGTGGTGGCGGCCGTTTCGACGGGCCGCGCCGGGATTTCCGAGAT